>CAMOYC010000034.1 GCA_946629665.1 uncultured Lachnospiraceae bacterium | reverse complement strand
AGGACCGGACCGGGCAAATTGCGGAAGCATTTTATGGTCCGGTTTTTCTTGCATTTTATTCTTAATATTAAGAAAATAATCCCATTCTCCATTTGCCAGGATCAGAGGGTTTATGATATAGTATATAATCGATTATTTTGGAGGGAGTGTAAAGATTTGAGTATATCTGAAATGGAATTTCCTTTTCCGTCGGAACATGCGGGGAATGTATTCGGGCAGTTTGATGCCTATATGAAAAAAATAGAAAATGCCCTGCAGGTCACCCTGGTGTTCCGGGAAGATCATTTAAAAATCATGGGCGAAGAAGGGAATTGCAACAGAGCCAGAGCAGTGATCGAGGCCCTGATGCAGCTTTCCCTGAAGGGCAATGATATCACCGAACAGAACGTGGACTATGCCCTGTCCCTGTCCATGAAGGACCGGACGGAGGCCCTGACCTTGCTGGATAAGGATATCATCTGCCACACGGTGAACGGAAAGCCGATCAAGCCCAAGACCGTAGGCCAGAAGAAATATGTGGATACCATCAAGAACAAAATGATCGTATTCGGAGTCGGTCCCGCCGGAACCGGCAAGACCTATCTGGCCATGGCCAAGGCGATCACCGCCTTTAAAGCGAATGAAGTGAATCGGATCATCCTTACCAGACCTGCGATCGAGGCCGGAGAAAAGCTGGGATTTCTGCCCGGAGACCTTCAGAGCAAGGTCGACCCTTATCTGAGACCCCTCTATGATGCTCTTTATGAGATCATGGGCGCAGAGAATTTTATGAAAAATATGGAGCGGGGCCTGATCGAGGTAGCTCCGTTAGCATACATGAGAGGGCGGACCCTGGATAATGCGTATGTCGTGCTGGATGAGGCCCAGAATACCACTCCCGCCCAGATGAAGATGTTCCTGACCCGAATCGGTTTCGGGTCCAAGGCGATCATTACCGGGGACCTGACCCAGAAAGACCTGCCGGGAGATGTCAGGTCCGGCCTGGATGAAGCCCTGCTGGTTTTGAAGGATATCGATGAGATCGGTGTCTGCTATCTGACCAGTGAAGATGTCGTCCGGCATCCGCTGGTACAAAAGATCGTTTCCGCTTATGATGCTTATGACAAAAAGAAAGAAGAGCGGAAGAAGCAGCAGGCCGAGAAAGAAAAACGGCGGGCCGCCAAGGAGAAGATGAGAGAGCAACGTTACCGGGACCACGGAGCTTCCATGAAGGACCGGTCCGGGAGGGATAGGAGGTAATTTCATTGACGATCGATATTGAATATACGTATCCTGATCCGGTTGTTGATGATTATGATACGATCATCCGGACCGTGGTGAATGAAGCGCTGGATTATGAAGAATGTCCTTATGAAGCTCAGGTCTATGTGCTTCTGACCGGAGACGAGGAGATCCATCAGATCAATCTTGACCACCGGCAGATCGACCGTCCCACCGACGTTCTTTCCTTCCCCATGAATGAATATGACAAACCGGGGAATTTTGAGCCTTTTGCCGAGGACTCCGACGCTTTTCATCCGGATACCGGAGAGCTGATACTGGGAGATATCATTATCTCCATGGACCGTGTAAAAGCCCAGGCCTTGGAATACGGCCATTCTTTGGAGCGGGAACTGGCTTTTCTGACCGCCCACAGCATGCTCCATCTGATGGGATATGACCACATGGTTCCGGAAGAGCAGGAAGATATGGAAGCCCGTCAAAGGGATATTCTGAATTCCTGTGGTTATACCAGGGATCCGGAAGCGGTCTATGACCTGATCGTAGTCGGAGCCGGGCCTGCAGGCATGACAGCAGCCCTCTATGCGAACGGTGTCCTGGACCGGGATGGCGGGGAGGATACTTCCCTTGCTCCTCAGATCCTGATCCTGGAGAGCCAGGAGATCCCGGGCCGCAAGATACTGTCCACCGGTAACGGTCACTGCAATCTGACTAACCTGCACAAGGCACCGGACAGTTACCGCAGCGGTGACATGGACCTGGTAAAGAAAATATTGGAGCAATTTGACCATAGAGACACGATCGCCTTTATGAGGCAACTTGGCGTTGACTGCCGGGAAAAAAATTCCTATGTTTACCCCAAATCCGACCAGGCTTCCACTGTAAGGGAAGCTTTTGAGGCTGCGATCGCCAGCCGGGCCAACATACGTCTGAAAACCGGTGCGGAAGTTGAAAAACTGGAAAAAAATGAATCATTATTTACGTTGGAAACCAGGCAAGGAACCTATCGTGGAAGAAACCTGGTCCTGGCCTGCGGAGGCCTGGCGGCGGGAGAGAAATTCGGCTGTACGGGTGCCGGGTACCGGATGGCGGAATCCTTCGGACACCGCATCAAGAAACCCTTTCCGGCCCTCACCCCCCTCAAGTCAGGGGCACCCTTTCTGAAAAAACTGGCCGGTGTCAGAAATCAGGCCAGGGTCAGTCTGATCATAGACGGAGAGCCCAAGGCCATGGAGCGGGGAGAATTACAATGGACCGATTATGGTATCTCCGGCGTCGCTGTTTTCTGCCTGAGCCGGTATGCGGTGGAGGCTTTGAACCGGGACTGTCTGGTTAGCCTTGAGCTGGACCTGCTTCCCGATATGGACCGGAAGGAAACGGAAGCCTTTTTTAACGATATGGGAACAGGTGCTCTCACAAAAGACCAGCCCATCCGTCATATCCTTCATGGACTTCTGCCCGCGAAACTGGTCCCTGTGGTCCTGCGGGAAGCCCGCATTGAAAGGGAGAATAAAATGTCTGACCTGACGGCGTCCGATCTTGAGAGCCTGCAGGATGCCATCCATGTATTTTCTTTGCGGATCAACGGTTATATGGGTTTTGACAGAGCCCAGGTTACCGGCGGTGGAGTGCGGACTTCCGAACTGGATGCCGGCCTGCAGTCCCGGAACTGTCCCGGCATCTTCTTTGCGGGAGAGATCCTTGATGTGGACGGAACCTGCGGGGGCTATAACCTGCAGTGGGCCTTCTCCAGCGGTGCTGCGGCGGGAAGAGCCGTCAGACAGCGGCTGGAAGAAGAGAGAGAAAGATAGATGCGATGATCAGAATCAATCAGTTAAAATTAGAAGCGGACCATACAAAAGAGGACCTGGAACGGGCTATCGCAAAACATGCCCAGGGCAGGAAACCGGATCACTACCGCATTGTCCGCCGGTCAGTGGATGCCAGAAAAAAACCGAAAGTATATTACAGTTATACCATCGATGCAAGCTTTGACCGGGAGAACCGGATCCTTTCCGGAAAAAAAAGCCGCTGGACGAAGATCAGAGATGTCAGCTATCGCTTTCCGGTTCCTCTTTCCGATATCGGAGAGGAGGACCGTCCCCTGATCGTAGGGATGGGGCCGGCAGGTCTGTTTGCAGGCCTGGTCCTGGCCAGAGCGGGCTTTCGTCCGATCCTTCTGGAGCGGGGTGAGCCGGTGGAAGACCGGACCGGGACGGTAGAACATTTTTTTCAGACCGGAAAGCTTGATCCGGAAAGTAATGTTCAGTTTGGCGAGGGCGGAGCCGGAACTTTTTCTGACGGCAAACTGAACAGTATGGTGAAAGATAAAGACGGGAGAAATCGCTTTGTGCTGGAAGAATTCGTTCGGCACGGGGCAGCGGAGGAGATTCTCTACGATGCGAAACCCCATATCGGCACGGATGTGCTGGCGGAGGTTGTGGCTTCCATGCGACGGGAGATCATATCCCTGGGCGGCGAGGTTCATTTCCGGACCCGCCTTGACCGGATCATTACCGAGGAGACTTCTGAGACAAGTTTGTGTGGCTTGCACGTCACAGAAGAGGGAAAGAGTAAAGATTATCTCTGCCGTGCAGTGATCCTGGCGATTGGCCACAGCGCCAGGGATACCTTCTCCATGCTTTTGGAGGAACAGGTGGAGATGAAACCCAAGTCTTTTGCGATCGGTGTGAGAGTGGAGCATGCCGCAAAGATGATCAACGAGAGTCAGTACGGACCGGTATATGCCGGGAAACTTCCCGCTGCCAGTTACAAGTTGACCCATCAGTGCAAAAACGGCCGGGGGGTCTATTCCTTTTGCATGTGCCCCGGAGGCTATGTGGTGAATTCTTCTTCAGAGCCCGGCTGCCTGTGTGTGAACGGCATGAGCTACCAGGCCAGGGACGGCAAAAATTCCAACAGTGCGATCATCACCACAGTCACTCCGGAGGATTACGGATCAGACCACCCGCTGGCCGGTGTGGAGTTTCAAAGAAAATACGAGAAGCTCGCTTTTAGCCTGGCCGGAGGAAAAGTGCCCGTGCAGCGGCTGGAGGATTTTATCCTGAACCGGACCGGAAGTGTTCCGGGACCTGTGCAGCCATGCATCAAGGGTGAGTATGCCTTTGCCAATCTTCGGGATTGTCTCCCGGACTATGTGGCGGAATCGCTGGAGGAGGGTATGAAAGCTTTTGGAAAGAAAATAGCGGGCTACGATGACCCGGATACCATGATGGCGGGTGTGGAGACAAGGACTTCATCTCCGGTCCGCATTCAGAGAGACGTACAGTTCCAGAGTAATATCAGGGGCTTGTATCCCTGCGGGGAAGGAGCAGGCTATGCGGGCGGGATCACTTCCGCTGCCATGGACGGGATCAAGGTGGCAGAAGCGGTAGCCGCAGACATTATTGGAGCGACACGTAAGTCAGAGAGCAGAGAAAGAAAGGAATCATTATGAATAATATAGATATTGACCGAATCAACACTTTGTATCATAAGTCAAAGGCTGTGGGCCTTACCCCGGAGGAAGCCGAGGAACAGAAGCGGCTGCGCAAAGCCTACATTCAGGCGATTCGCAGAAACCTACGTGGTTCCCTGGATAATATCTCGATCCAGGAGGAAGACGGCAGTATCACCAATCTGGGAGAAAAACACGGCCATAAGGGGAACTGAGATATGCTGGAACAGGAAAAGGATCTTTTCCGCCGCCGCATGCGGCAGATCAGGGACCTGGTACCTGCCGGGAAGAGAGAGGAACTGGCCTGCAGGTGTCTGGCACGATTGGAAAAGCTGGCGGCTTATCAGGAAGCAGACCTGGTCTACGCATTTGCTTCTATCGGAAGTGAGATCCCTACGGAGCCGATGATCCGGGCGGCTTTGAAGGCCGGAAAAAGAGTTGCCCTTCCCAGGGTGGAAGGCAGGGACCTGTTCTTCTATGAGGTGCATTCTCTTGATCATTATAAGGCTTTGAAAAACAGCAGAATGGGAATCCCCGAGCCGGAGAGGCAGGGGAAGGCAGTGAAAGAGCCCGGAATCATGCTGGTTCCCGGGCTTGCTTTTGATTCATATATGAACCGGATCGGTTACGGCGGCGGTTTCTATGACAGGTATCTGACCGGTCACCGGGGCCTGGTTACGGCCGGGATCGGTTACCAATGTCAGTATGTCGACCGGATTCCCTCCGGCTCCCTGGACCGGCCGCTTGACCATGTGATCACGGATGAGAATACATATCCAGGATCCGGGAGACAGATTGATGGAGCCAGGGAAGATACCTGTCCATTGTGACCGGGGATTCATAGATGATGCAGCTGTAGCAGGTGGCGCCCACCAGTTCCGTGATGGTAAAGAGCATCAGTTCCGGTTCCTCACAATAAAACCGGTCTTTTTCCATCTGGTCTTTGACGTACTGATAAAAATCCTGGCCGGACTCGCCCGGCCCGGAAACATTTTTATGCATGGCATTCCGGAAGATCCCCCAGGAAAGATTCTTGGATATGAACCGTAGCAGCCCCTTGTCATTCTGCAGGATCTCTATGATGTAGTCCAGAATGAACAGCAGCTTATCCTCGAAGTTTTCAAGAGAAACTGACGGATCCTGTTCCAGACGGGATTCCAGTGCAGCGTGGGCCTGTTCAAAGAGCTGGCCTGTCTTGTGGGAGATCAGTTTGTCCCGCAGATCATACTTATCCTTGAAATAAAGGTAGAAGGTTCCTTTTGCAAGTCCTGCCCGGTTCACGATATCTGAGATCGTTGTCTTGGCAAATCCTTTTTCTTTGAATAACTCAAAAGCAGTCTGGAATAAAGTGTTCTTTTTTCTTTTTTTATTCGATTCAATCTTTCCCATTGTATACTCCACCATTTTATTGATATATTTTATTATCTATACAGAGGCCCTAAAAGTCAATAACAGATTGACCAAAGTTCATTTTTTGGTTATAATAGTTACCGGTATAAAACGACCTGATACAATCTGACATAATATAAGGAGAGAATTATGAGAAAAAACATGAGGTACGGAACCGGAATACTGGCGGTACTGATGAGCTTGTCCTTAGCGGCAACATCTCTGTTACCACTGAATGTTTTGGCTCAGAAAAACAATGCAGAAGACAAATTAGAGACTGTGTACGTGAATGCAGACGCGAATGGATCTGTGGACAAGATCACTGTCAGCAACCGTCTGAGAAATAAGGATAAATCTGACGAGATCCAGGATTATACCATCCTGTCCGGCATCAAGAATGTCAAGGGGGATGAGGAATATAAGGAGAATCCGGACGGGACGATCACCTGGCAGGCCAAGGGGAATGACATCTATTACCAGGGCGAGACCAAGGAGAAACTGCCTGTTTCCGTAAAGGTTACCTATTTTCTGGACGGAAATCAGATCAATGCCAAAGATCTTGCAGGCAAAAGCGGCAAGGTTAAGATCCGTTTTGATTATTCCAATAACAGTTACGAGAAAGTAAAAGTGAAGGATCAGTATTATACGGTACATACACCGTTTACTGCGGTCACTGCCCTGGTCATGGACTCGGAAGTGTTCTCCAACGTGGAAGTGGAAAACGGAAGAGCCGTGGATGATGGGGATAAGAATATCGTGATCGGTCTGGCCATGCCCGGACTTCGGGAGAGCCTGGCCCTTGCCAGCTATGATAAACTGGAGGACGTGGATATTCCTGAATATGTGGAAGTTACTGCAGACGCCAAGGATTTTGAGCTATCCCTGACTGCGACGATATTTACGAACGGACTGCTTTCGGATATTGACACAGGGGATCTCAGTGACCTGGATGACCTTCAGGATGACATGGATGAACTGACAGATGCCTCAGAGAAACTGGTGGATGGATCCGATGAGCTTGCTAAGGGTCTGGAGACGCTGGCTTCTTCTTTCGGGAAATATGCCGACGGAGTGGATCAGGCAGCGGATGGGACCAAAGAGCTGGCGGGAGGTCTTAAAACTCTGGATAAAAACTCTGTAAAGTTAACATCCGGGACCGGTGACCTGAAAAAGGGAGCAAAAAAACTGAAAAAGGGTTCCAAAGACCTGAAAGCAGGCATCAAAGAATATACAGACGGTGTGGCAACCTTAGACGAGGGTATAGATACCCTTAACACCGGGGCCACAACACTGACATCCGGAGCCAAAAGTGTAAAAACGGCAGTGAATTCCTACACCGCAGGAACAGACCAGATCTATGCCGGTCTGACTGAGCTGAATAAGGCGACTACGGCCATGGGTTCTGCCACCCTGCCGGATCCGGCAGCGATCCAGGCAGTCACCTCCTCCCTACAGGCGATCAATACGGATGCAACCACTTTGCAAAAAGAGGTGGACGGTCTTCAGAAAACATTGGGAAGTATCAGTTCTGCGCTGGGGACACTGAGCAGTCTGTGCAGTGACCTTATGTCAAAACTGTCCGATTTTACGAAAAACGCCGGTTCCAAGGCGGAGAGCGCTGCAGAAGATGCGGCGAAAAAGGCAGTTTCCGGTGTGAAGGATGATGCTAATGATAAAATTGACAGCGCAGTCTCCTCCGCAAACGATAAGATCGATTCCGCAGTGAAGGACGGCAACGAGAAGATTGACAAAGCAAATGATAACATTTCTT
This sequence comes from uncultured Lachnospiraceae bacterium, assembly GCA_946629665.1. GTDB lineage: Bacteria > Bacillota > Clostridia > Lachnospirales > Lachnospiraceae > Anaerobutyricum. The sequence continues at coordinate 10,622 of CAMOYC010000034.1, read as the reverse complement.
CTGCGAAGAGTATTTTAGGAAATATCAATACATCCGACATGACCGAAGAACAAAAGAGCGCGATCAATAAGGCGAAAGCCGCTCTTGATTCGGTAGGCGAAGTCTCCGATCCGGGCAATCTGGACCCGGCAGACTATCATATCGGTGATATCAGTGTCGGGGACGTCAGTGTGGAACTGGAGATCCCGGATGGGATCCGGTCAGACATCAGCGGGATTAAGGAGATCCTTGGGAAGATGGATGTCAATGCCATTGCAGGCGATCTGAAGAAGATAGAGGGAACTCTCGGAACTCTCTCATCTGATGCAGAAAACCTTCAGAAATCATCGGCAGCCTTGACGGAAGCCATCAAGAATCTCTCCGGCATGACCGGTAAGATTCCGGAACTGGTCTCCGCGGTGAATCAGCTGACTCAGGGAGCGAAAACATTGACTTCCAATAATAAGGATCTGAATGGCGGCGTGAAATCCCTGTATGAGGGAACCCAGGAACTCTCCAACGGCGTATCCAAGCTGGCGGCAGGCTCCGGCAAACTCACCTCCAACAATAAGAAACTGAACATGGGAGCAAATGTCCTGTATAAGGGAACCGCAACCCTGTTTACCGGAACCGGTACCCTCTACAAAGGGGTCAGCGCTTTCGCTGACGGTGTCGGCCTTGCGACAAAGGGAGGCAAAGAACTGGCAGACGGTATGGGTAAACTGCATTCCGCCACCGGCCAGGTGAGCGACGGGATCGGTAAGCTCTCTGATGGAGGAAATAAACTGGCGGACGGTTTTGCCGAATTCGACGAGGAAGGAATCCAGAAACTTGCAGATCTGGCAGGAGATGACCTTGTAAACGTGGTCAATCATGTAAAGGCTGTGAAGAAGGCGGACGGCAGATATCAGACTTTCTCCGGCAAAGCGGATGATGCCAGCGGCAAAGTAAAGTTTATCATTGAGACAGACCAGATTGGCGGAGAGGATGAATAAGACAGGTTTTTCATCTGTTCCCGATAATTTTCCATTGATTTTCTATTAATTCCATTAATATAGAAGAAAATGCTTGATTATTTGTCAGGTTATTGTTATACTGTCTAAGATAGCACGATGATAAGAGTGGGCGAGAGCCCACTCTTATATTATGTCTTCAGGAAAGAAGGTGAGACAACATGAGAAGTACAGAGATTGTTGCAAGAACTGAGGAACTGGTCATGCCGATCATTGAGGAGAATCAGTTTGAACTGGTTGATGTGGAATATGTCAAGGAAGGGTCAAACTGGTATCTTAGAATTTATGCGGATAAGGAAGGCGGCATCAATATTGACGACTGCGTTCTGATCAGCAGAGCCCTTGAGGAAAAGCTGGACAAGGAAGATTTTATTAAGGATGCCTACATTCTTGAAGTCAGTTCTCCCGGACTCGGACGTCCGCTGAAGAAGGACAAGGATTTTGCCAGAAGCATCGGAAAGTCGGTGGAATGCAAGCTTTACAGGGCGATTGATAAGAAGAAAGAGTTTGAGGGAGTATTGAAGGATTATTCCAAAGAAACGGTTACTCTGGAGATTGATGGAGAAGACCGGGAATTTAACAGAAAAGATATAAGTATGATCCGTCTCGCCATTGAATTCTAGACAGGATCAGACCTGGGGAGAAGGACATTCAGATAGGAGGAAAACGGAAAAATGAGATCGAGAAAAAAAACAGAGAAAAAAGATGACAGTCAGAGAGAGCTGATCATAGCTCTCAATGAGCTGGAAGAGAAGAGACACATTGATAAAGAGAAGATCATGGAGGCGATCGAGGAATCCATGAGCAAAGCCTGCCAGAAAGACTTCGGGCAGAATGCGGTTGTGGATGCCAGCATGGATCGCCTTACCGGTCAGATCACAGTTTATCTGAAGAAGACAGTTGTGGAGGAAGTGGAAGATGATTCCACGGAGATCACTCTGGAAGATGCCCGTATGATCAATGCGGATTATGAACTTGGCGATGTGGTCAACATTGTTGTCACTCCCAAGAATTTCGGAAGGATCGCAGCCCAGCAGGCCAGGAACGTGATCGTTCAGAAGATCAAGGAAGCGGAGAGAGAATCTCTCAAGGCCCGCTTTGAAGAGTTCCGCAAGACGATTATTACCGGAGAGGTTGAGAGGATCAGCAATAACAATATTTATGTAAAGATAGATGACCGCACGGAAACCGTACTTCTTGAAAAAGAGCAGGTTCCGGGAGAGGTTTTCCATGTCAAAGACCGGATCAAGCTTTATGTGGTAGATATCAAAGATACCAAAAAAGATCCGAAGATCATTGTATCCAGGACACACAGAGACCTGGTCAAGAAGCTTTTTGAAGCAGTGGTCAGCGAGATCTTCGACGGGATCGTCGAGATCAAGTCCATTGCGAGAGAAGCAGGATCCCGGACAAAGATCGCGGTATATTCCAACGACCCGAATGTAGATGCGGTAGGCGCCTGTGTCGGCAGAAACGGCGAGAGAGTGAATGAGATCGTGAATGAACTCCAGGGCGAAAAGATCGATATCATCGAGTGGGATGAGGACCGCGCTGTTCTGATCAAGAATGCGCTGAGTCCGTCGGAAGTATGTTCCGTCAGCATTTCTGAAGATGGCAAGAGTGCCCGGGTTGTCGTTCCGGATGACCAGCTTTCTCTGGCAATCGGTAAGGAAGGTCAGAATGCAAGATTAGCTGCCAAGCTGACCAGCTTCAAGATTGATATCAAGAGTGTCAGCCAGGCGGAAGAACTGGAAGACCTGATCGATTTTGATGATGATCCCGACAGGTACGAAGACGATTTTGATAACTATGATGATCCTGACGCATATGAGGATGATCCGGATGCGTATGAGGATGATCCGGATCAGACAGATGACGATTACGACTGGGAAAAGGAAGACGTTGATCCTGATCCCGGCATGGATGAAGAAAACTAGACAGGCGGGTGATCCCCATGGGAAAGAAAGGTACCGAGAAGAAGGTTCCCCTCAGACAGTGTACGGGCTGTCGGGAGATGAAACCGAAAAAGGAGCTGATCCGGGTGATCAGAACTCCTGAGGAGAATGTGGAACTGGATGTTACCGGAAGAAAGAACGGGAGAGGAGCCTATATCTGCTTTTGTGCAGAATGCTTACGCAAAGCCCGGAAGTCCAGAGGACTTGAGCGGTCTTTGAAGATTCATATTCCCGAGGATATCTACGATCACCTTGAAGAGGAGTTGAATACACTTGACACAGAGAAATAAAGTTCTGTCTATGCTGGGTCTCGCAGCCAGGGCCGGGAAAGTGAAAAGCGGAGAGTTTTCCACAGAAAAAGCCGTCAAGAACGGCAGTGCAAAGCTTGTGGTTGCAGCGGAGGATGCTTCCGACAATACGAAGAAGCTTTTCTCCAATATGTGCGAGTTTTATGAAGTTCCCTTTGCAGTTTTCGGCAGCAAAGAGGAGCTGGGACATTGTATAGGCAAGACATACAGAGCTTCCATCTGTATATTAGATGAAGGTTTTGCAAAAACTGTGAAAGATAAGATTAGTCTATGTATGGAGGATTAATGTATGGCAAAAATGAGAGTACATGAAGTTGCAAAACAGTTAAATAAAACCAGTAAAGAATTGATCGCTGCCCTTCGGCAGTCAGGAATAGAAGTGCAGAGTCACATGAGTACCGTCACAGAGGAGCAGGTCAGCAAGATCCGGGAAAAACTGGCAAAGAAGGATCAGCCAGGGGAGGCACCTGAACCGGCAAAGACTCCGGCCAGCCAGCCTGCACCTGAGGCCAAGGCACCTGTGAAAACACCTGCACCCGCCCGGGAGAAGGCTGCTCCGGCAAAAGACAGCAAGGAAGCTGCAGGAAAAGAAACCAGGCCGAGTCGTCCCGTTAGGGATGGCGACAACCATACCACCAGAAACGGAGAGACCCGTGTCTTTACCAGAAGCGGAGACAGCAGAGGGAAGACCAGAGACGGAAGAACCAGGGGTGGAGACGGCCGCAGACGAGATGACAGGAACGCCGGAAGACCGGATAACCGCCGGAATGACGGACGTCGTGACGACAGAAGGAGCGGAGAAGGCAGAGGAACAGATAACCGCCAGGCTCAGGATGGCAGCAATCGCCGGAATGACAGAAGAAATGATAACCGCAGCGGAGAAGGCAGAAACTTCCGGGATAATAATCGCCGGGACGGAAGCCGGAATGATAACCGCGGCTACCGGGACGGTGGCAGGAATGAAGGCAGAGGCGGAGACAACCGCGGCGGCAGAGACGGCGGCAGAACCGATAACCGTCGTCCGGATAACCGTCGTGACGGCAACCGTAACTTCCGTGATAACGGTGCAGGAAGAAATGCGGGCAGACCGGATAACAGAAACCGCGGCGGCGAGGGAAGAAGAGATTTCTCCTACGGTGCGGATAGCAGCATCCCTACCAAGGAAGGCAGGAGTGGCAGCAACCGTCATGAGATCAACCGCGAGCACAGCCGTGATAATGAGAAACGTGGAGCGGACAGCCGGGGCAACCGTGGCAACCGCAGAAATAATAAGAATAATAACAACAACTACGAGAATAACCAGAAGAAACCGAAGAACCGTAAGTCGCAGCCGGCAATGACCAAACCGGTCAAGAAGGAGACGCCGAAGGAAGAAGTGATCCGCAATATCACTCTGCCGGATCCGGTTTCCTTAAAAGACCTTGCAGAGGCATGTAAAGTAAGCCCTGCCGAGATCATCAAGAAGCTCTTCATGGCCGGCAAGATGGTGACGATCAACAGTGAATTTTCTTTTGACGATGCAGCCGAGATTGCTCTGGATTACAATTGTATCGCCGAGGAAGAGGTTCAGGTTGACGTGATCGAGGAACTTCTGAAGGAAGAAGAGGACGATGAGTCCAAGATGGTCGGAAGACCTCCGGTAGTCTGCGTTATGGGACATGTCGACCATGGTAAGACATCCCTTTTGGATGCGATCCGGTCAACGAATGTCACAGCAGGCGAGGCCGGCGGAATCACCCAGCATATCGGTGCTTCCGTTGTGAAGATCAATGACCAGACCATCACTTTCCTGGATACTCCGGGCCATGAGGCATTTACCTCCATGCGTCTGAGAGGTGCCCAGGCAACCGATATTGCAGTTTTAGTCGTTGCAGCAGATGACGGTGTTATGCCCCAGACGATCGAGGCGATCAACCATGCCAAGGCTGCTGAGGTTGAGGTGATCGTTGCCGTCAACAAGATCGACAAGGAAGGCGCTAACATTGACCGCGTAAAACAGGAGCTGACAGAGTATGGCCTGATCGCGGAGGACTGGGGTGGCGATACCATATTTGTACCGGTTTCCGCGAAGACCAGAGAAGGAATCGATGATCTCCTGGAGATGATCTGCCTGACAGCCGAGGTTCTCGAGCTTAAGGCGAACCCCAACAGAAGAGCCCGCGGCCTCGTGATCGAAGCCAAGCTGGATAAGGGAAGAGGTCCTGTAGCCACGATCCTGATCCAGAAGGGAACGCTCCATGTGGGAGACAGTATCAATATCGGACATTCCTTCGGAAAGATCCGTGCCATGATCGATGACAGAGGCCGCAGAGTGAAGACAGCAGGTCCTTCCACACCGGTGGAGATCCTGGGTCTGAATGACGTTCCTTTCTCCGGAGAAGTGATGGTTGCCCATAAGAGCGAGAAAGAAGCAAGACTGAATGCGGAAGCCTTTATCGCCTACGGCAGAGAAAAAATGCTTGAGGAGACCAAGACCAGAATGTCTCTGGATGACCTGTTCGACCAGATCCAGGCAGGTAATGTCAAAGAGCTTAACATCGTTGTAAAGGCGGATGTTCAGGGTTCTGTGGAGGCAGTCCGCCAGAGTCTGACCAAGCTTTCCAATGAGGAAGTGAAGATCAATGTGATCCATGGCGGTGTTGGTGCGATCAATGAGTCTGACGTAACTCTGGCATCTGCATCCAACGCGATCATCATCGGATTTAATGTCCGTCCGGATTCCATGGCTAAGGCAGCGGTTGAAAGAGAAAAAGTCGACCTGAGACTCTACCGTGTCATCTATAATGCGATCGAAGATATTGAGGCAGCGATCAAGGGTATGTTAGATCCGGTTTACCGCGAGAAGGTGATCGGACATCTGGAAGTCCGTCAGATCTATAAAGCTTCCGGAATCGGAACGATCGCCGGCTGTTATGTGACAGACGGTGTGGTTCAGAGAGACTGCCAGGCCCGGATCGTACGTGACGGCATCGTGATCTACGAGGGTAATCTTGCTTCCCTCAAGAGATTCAAAGATGATGTAAAAGAGGTTAAGACCGGTTTTGAGTGCGGTATTGTCTTTGAAAAATATAACGATCTCAAGGAAGGAGACCAGATTGAATCCTTCGTGATGGAAGAGGTACCCAGATGAGAAAAAACAGTGTAAAAAATACACGGATCAACTCGGAAGTTCAAAAAGAGCTGAGCCGTATCATTGCCAGGGAGATCAAGGATCCGAGGATCAGTCCCATGACCAGCGTGGTCTCCGTGACTGTTGCTCCGGACCTGAAGACCTGCAAGGCCTATATCAGTGTCCTGGGAGATGAGCAGGCCCAGAAGGATACCATTGAAGGCCTGAAAAGTGCCCAGGGATTTATCCGCCGGGAGCTTGCCCACAGTGTAAATCTCCGGAATACACCGGATATTCGCTTTATTCTTGACCAGTCGATCGAATATGGAGTGAACATGTCCAAAAAGATCGACGAGATCAATGCTCCGATCCATGAAAGGGAGAGAATGCAGACGGAGGAATAAGTATGTTCGTTAAAAGAGCTTTATCAGCGGCAGAAGAAAAGAAAGCAGCAGATACTCTTAATCAGGACAGAGTGCATACCTTTCGCCGGATGATCGTCCGTGCCGGCCGCATCGGGATCTCCGGCCACGAAAGACCTGACGGGGACTGTATCGGTTCCTGTCTGGGCCTCTTTAACTATATTAAGGATAACTATCCGGACAAGCAGGTTGAGGTAAACCTTCAGCCCATTCCGGATAAGTTCCTTTTCCTGAAGAATTCAGACAGGATCTGTTCGGAACCGAGGGAGATCCCTCCCTATGACCTGTATATCGCTCTGGACTGCTCAGAACCGGAGAGAATGGGAGAATTCTACGGGTATTTTGAGCAGGCAGGAGAAACCATCTGTATCGATCACCATTTTACAAACGAAGGTTTTGGGGATCTGGCTTTTATCGAGCCGGAGGCATCCTCCACCTGTGAGATCCTGGTCGGACTCATGGAGGAATCCAGGATCAGCCAGGCCTGTGCGGAGGCCCTTTACACCGGTATCGTCCATGATACCGGCGTGTTCAAACATACCAACACAAGCCGAAGGACCCTGGAGATGGCGGGACTGCTCCTGGATAAAGGCGTGAACACGGAGATGATCATCGACGAGACCTTCTTCAAGAAGACCTACCTCCAGAACCAGATTCTCGGAAGAGCGCTGATCGAGAGTATTCTCCTGCTGGACGGCAGGATGATCTTCTCTGTGATCTCCCGGAAAGATATGGACTTTTACGGGATAGACAGCGCAGATCTTGATGGGATCATTGACCAGCTTCGGGTTACCGAAAAGGTGGAATGCGCTCTGCTCATGCATGAAATTGAGCGGGGGACCTACAAGGTCAGCATGCGGTCCAAAGATAAGGTGGACGTTAGTGAGATTGCTCTTTCCTTTGGCGGAGGCGGCCATAAAAAGGCAGCCGGCTGTACCATGTACGGTGCGAAAAGAGATATTATCATGAACATCGCCGAACAGGTGGAACTGCAGCTTTCCGGCAAGGATGAAGAGCCATGATCAACGGGATGATCAATATCAGGAAAGAGGCGGGCTTCACTTCCCACGATGTGGTCGCAAAACTCCGCGGAATCCTGAAACAAAAAAAGATCGGACATACCGGTACCCTGGATCCCGATGCGGTCGGGGTTTTGCCGGTATGTCTCGGTAAAGCAACCAGGCTCTGCAGCATGATCGAGGATTGGAATAAAACCTACGAGACTGTTCTCCTCCTGGGCCGCGAGACGGATACCGAAGATACCGGTGGCCGGATCCTGCAGGAAAGCCCTGTGGAAGTGACGGAGACGGAGATCCGTGAGATCATAGAGTCCTTTTTGGGGGATTACATGCAGGTCCCTCCCATGTACTCTGCCAAGAAAATAGGCGGCAGAAAGCTCTATGAGCTGGCGCGGGAAGGAATTGTGGTGGAAAGAGAACCCTGTGCGGTCCGGCTTTTCTCTCTGGATATTCTCCGGATCGACCTGCCCCGGGTTACTTTCCGGGTAACCTGCTCCAAGGGTACCTACATCCGGAGCCTTTGCAGGGATATTGGAAGGAAGGCCGGCTGTGGAGGCTGTATGGAATCTCTGGTCCGGACGGGCGTGGAAGATTTTCTTCTGGAAGATGCCCTGACCTTAGGCCAGGTGGAAGAATTGAGAGACCAGGATCAGCTGAGTAAGGCCATCCTGCCTATCGACAGGGTTTTCGCCGGCTATGATGCCATGCAGGTCCTGGAAGAAGGAGAGAAACTCCTCTACAACGGGAATCCTGTTCCGGAGCAATACTGCAGATTCCTTACGGCAGGCAGGGCGGAGGCAGCGGACTCTGCCATTTTAGTGAAAGAACAAGGCAAGGTCGTCCGGCTCTATGACCGGAAGGACGTATTTATCGGAATATACAGCTTGCAGGAGAAGAAAAACAGGGCCTATCGTCCCATCCGTGTTTTTCTTTGAAGGAGACAGACATGAAACATATCAACAAGTCGGATTTTCATCTGAGCGATACGGCGGTGGCCCTCGGTAAGTTTGAAGGGATCCACAGAGGCCATCAGCTCCTGATTGACCGGGTGGTCAGCCTGGAACGTGATGGCCTGGTCAGCGTGGTTTTCACCTTCGACCGGCCGCCCAGACTAATGCTTTACGGTGATGACCGATATCAACAGATCTATACCCCGCAGGAGCGCATGAAGATCCTGGAGAAAAAGGGCGTGGATGTCATGATCGAACATCCTTTTACCAGGGAATTTGCCGCGCTCAGCCCGGAGGATTTTATCAGACATGTGCTGGTGGAGAAAGCCGGTGCCAAAGTCATCGTAGTCGGAGAAGATTTCCGTTTTGGAAGAAAACGATCCGGCAGCATCGATGACCTGAAACGGCTGGAGGAAGAATGCGGATACCGGCTTCTAATATTTGAGAAGCTGAAAATAGACGGGCAGGATGTGAGTTCCACCCGGATCAGGGACTGCCTGGCAGCCGGCGACATGGAAAAAGCCGGCGAGCTTCTGGGAAGACCTTTCTCCATAAGCGGTCAGGTCGTGCACGGCAAGGAACTGGGACGCCGGTTGAACTTTCCTACCATCAACCAGCAGCTGCCGGCCGGCAAGCTGGTACCCGGAAACGGTGTTTATATCACCATAGTCCACACTGGGGATGCCTCTTATTACGGGGTGACAAACATTGGAGTAAAGCCCACCGTATCCGACCAGCCGGAAAAAAATGCGGAGACATACATCCTGGATTACGAGGGAGACCTTTACGGTCAGGATGTGGCTGTGGACCTGCTGCATTTTTGCCGGAAAGAAATGAAATTTGATTCCATCGAGGACCTTCAGGCCCAACTTGTGGTGGACGTGGAAAGAAGCAGAGACTATATCCGCCGTCAACTGGAGATTCATTGATTCCCTGAAAGAGATTTTGTGGATTCCGGAAGAAAAATGTTGTATAATAATAGCAAGGAAGAATGAATCCGCAAACGCTTACGATATGGTAAAGGGGGCAGACAATGAATACGATCATCACGATAGGAAGACAGTACGGGAGCGGCGGCAAGGAGATTGGAAGAAAGCTGGCCGAGTTCTATGATATTCCATTTTATGATAAAGAGTTGCTGAAGATCGCTGCAAAAGAAAGCGGGATCTGTGAAGAACTGTTTGAGAACTTTGATGAGAAGCCTACCACCAGTTTCCTGTATTCTCTGGTCATGGATCCCTATGCGCTGGGATATAATGCGACATCTTTTGATATGCCGCTGAACCAGAAAGTATTTCTCGCATCTTTTGATGCAGTAAAGAAGGTGGCAGACGAAGGTCCCTGCATCATCGTGGGACGGTGTGCCGATTATGCACTCAAAGATTATGATAACATGCTGAGCGTCTTCGTCCATGCACCCATGTCCTTCAAGAAGGACCGGATCCATGATGAGTATGAGATCCCCGTGGACAAGGTGAAGGACACCGCGATCAAGATCGACAAGCAGAGAGGCAGCTACTATAACTATTATACCTCCAAAAAGTGGGGAGACCTCAAGAGTTATGACCTCTGTGTGGACAGCAGCGTTTTCGGTATAGACGGGACGGTGGAACTCATCAAGAGGGCAATCGAATACAAAGAAGCCAACGAGACTAAGTAGCGGGAATAAGATTACGGATATTTGCAGGCAGTCAGTGTGACTGCCTGTTTTATTTGGTCTGAAAATGTGATAGAATCAAAAATGGATTATTTTAGCCCGGAATCCGCTTGGTGCAGAGAAGGTGTGGATTCCGGATCAGAAAAAGAATAAAATGTGGAGGATAAGACCAGTGGAAATGGATTTAAGAAAATTCAGAAAAGTTCTTGT
>CAMOYC010000033.1 GCA_946629665.1 uncultured Lachnospiraceae bacterium | reverse complement strand
GAAGGCTGTCGTCGCAGCCCGGCAGGCAGATTCCGTTCCGGTCAGTACGGCGCCTGTCGAGTTGGCGTGGGTCGGCGGCGCCCAGAAATGGGCTATCTTGGTGTTGCCGGCCTTGAGGGCCTGGTCAAGAGCAAAGGTTGTTTCCACCGGTGCGCCCACCAGATAGGTGTAGGCCTGGCCTTCGGGAATTCCCAGCCACTCCTGGAAATACTTTCCGGCTTTCGGGATCGTCTGGGCATAGTAAGCCAGTCCGGGGTCATTATCAAAGCTGTAGAGCTCGGACTTGGTTTCCACAAATTCTTTGATATATCTCATGCCGCTTCTGACATCCTGCACTTTAGGCCCGGAGATCATGACAAATACGGTTCCGGTATAGGTGGAATTCTTATAGCGTCTTCCACCGTATAAGGTCTGGGCATGAACAACTTTAATATCCGCCTTCTTGGTGGCGTCATCTGCGGCTATATAGCCGATATCATCGTTGTCCGTCGCAAAAAAGCCTACACTTCTGTGGCCTTCCGGCAGCTGATAAGCCTCTGCGAATTTCTCGGAAACATTGGCAAGAATCCGCTGGCTGACAACTTTTACATCTTTTTTGATAACCTGCATGATCACACCTCCAATTCAAGGGGCCGTGCCGCCATCCGCTCGATCGCATTCGCGTAGGCCTCCACTGCAGACCGGCATGCCGCCTCAGTTCCGCAGAGGATCGCGCCGACCGTATTGGACCGGGTCGGGATCTCAGACATCGCTACCAGCTGGGTATCTCCGGCCTTCATGGCAAAATCCAGAGCGTAGGTGGATTCCACGGGGGTGGAGTACAGATAAGCGTAGGCCGTGTCTGCCGGGATCCCGTATTTCTCCTGGAAATACTTACCGGCTCTGGAAACCCAGTCCGCATAATAAAATACATCGGAATCCTCACTGACTTTGTAGCATCCGCATTTTCTCTTAATATACTCGGCTGCATAGGAAAGCCCGCTCTTTACGTCCTGCACTTTGGGACCGGAGATCATGGCGATGTTACCGCCGCCATACTTACTCCAGGAAGCTGTCGCACCTGCATAGGTCCTGCTGGCATGAAATACTTCCACGTTTGCCTTCTTTGTTGCGTCATCCAGTGCCAAAAACATAACTTCTTCATTATCACAGCTGATGATGCCCACGCTCTGGTGGTCCTCCGGGATCTTCCACTCCTCGCGATATTCCTTCTGCACATTCGGTATGATCTGTGTCATCAGCACTTTTGCTTCTACTTTTACTCTCATAACCTGCTATACACTTTCCTTCCTTCGATCATCAAACTGAAGAATACGATTCTTCCTTTGCAGTAACACTTTTTTTAACTATATCACAGATAAAGTCTGCAGCCAAACGGAAATTGTCAGGCAGACTCATTCTCCGATCAGCCAGACCGGGCTTTTGGCCAGAGTGATCATCTTCCATTCCCCGGACAGCTTGACCGCCCAGATGTAACCGGCCTGGATCGGGTCAAACCGGTCTTCCATCCCCAGCACATTGGTGAGGGCAAATTCCGCGGGAGCCCAGGCAATATCATCAATACTTCTGCCCAGGGTTACATTTTTTGCTTTCAGTGCCTTGTTAACCTTTCCCACATCCTCCGGTGACATATGCCGGATCTCTCCATACTCGATCCGATAGCGGGCGTACTCTCCAAACCGCTTTTCCATGTAATTTGCTCCGACCGCGCCGTTGTTGACATAAAAAAACGGGTCTCCTCCCTTGGGACTGGTCATCTCGATAAGCGCCTCCGCTATCCCCGGATCCGGCCTGTATTCTTCCATCTTCACAACATAGAGCTCTTCCGTCCCGTGGGTGTACTCCCGGAAATCTCCCCGGTAACCCCGGTACTGTTTTCCGTAGACGAAACCGACCGGTATGCAAAGCAGGACAAAAACCAGGCAGTAAACGGCCAGCCTTTTCATATTAAACATACCGTAAAATGTAATCTTGTCCAACTGACCACCTCCCTGTACCTGAAAAAAGGACTACCATTACGATAGTCCTCAACACATTGGGCCATAAGATTCCATTCAAAAATCTGACAGATATTAATAATGGGTATTATAATAGAAAATGCCAAGCAGCAACTTCACTGCGACCATCGCTGCCTTCTTCTCAAAATCATCAAAGCTTTCCATGGCATGCTCATCAGCCTGATCGGAGATTGCCCGGATGATCACGAAAGGAACATGGTTCTTGACCGCAACCTGGGCCATAGCTGCTCCTTCCATCTCCACACAGCATCCGCCAAAGAGGTCTACGATCTCTGCTTTGGTCTTTCCATCAGAAATAAACTGGTCACCTGTCAGGATCCTGCCGGTCATGCAGTTCACCTCGGGATTCACGATCCCGCAGATCGCCTGTGCCAGACCGATCAGCCTCGGGTCAGCCTCATAGATCATACCCATGATCTCCGGACATTCCTTCCTGCTGTAACCTGCTCCGGAAAGGTCATAGTCATGCTGCAATGTATCAGTCGAGATCACAACATCACCCACATGAAGATCCGGGTGCAGCGCGCCTGCCACACCGGTATTGATGATCTGATCCACCGCATAATAAGCGATCATGATCTGCGTACACATCGCCATATTCACTTTTCCGATCCCGCACCGGACAATGACTACGTCCTGGCCAAGGATCTTGCCGCTGTAAAAAGTCATATCAGCGATATCCCTGCTCTCCGCCTCATCAATCAGGCTGATCAGGGAATTCACTTCCGACTCCAGCGCACCGATAATGCCGATCCGTGCCATATACGTACACCTCTCCAAAATATTCTACACTAATTATATGTCACTCCCTCTATTATAGCAAGGTAGTTTTTTGTTCTGAAAAGGTCTTCATTAGCCATGAAAATACACAGGAAATTCAAGCAATTTCAATTTGTTCCGGAACTTTTACTTGACTATTCCATTTTCATTTGCTACAATGTACTTCGTGACATCGAGGTGTGGCTCAGGTTGGTAGAGCGCTGTGTTAGGGACGCAGAGGCCGTGGGTTCAAGTCCCGCCACCTCGATTTAAAAAAGGATCACCGTTAGGTGGTCCTTTTTTTAATGTATATGGCGGGACTTGAATCGAAGGCATTTGCGTCCCGCCACTTCCTTATTTTCTTATAAATTATTCCGTTAATGCGCTGAGCATGGTTACCACGCCCATATAATCATTCTTTGTCGTCTCAAAGTTCGCGACTTCCTTCAGTTCCGGATGGGCATTATTCATGGCGAAACTGAAGTGACAGGATTCCATCATCGCATAGTCATTCAGATAATCACCGAAGGCTGCACACTCTTCCGGCTTGATATCATATTTGTTCTGGAGGAACTTTAAGGCATTTCCCTTATTGGTGGACTTCAGCTGGATGTCGATCCATCTTCTTTCGGATAAAACTTTTTCCACATGGTCGCCTAAGTCCGGGATGTAGGGATAAATCTCTGCAGCCTTTCCATTTACTTCGTAGATGGACATCTTTACAATCTCATCTTTTTCGACTGCTTCATTCAGGTCCTCCACTACCTGGTAAGACTTGAAGAAAGTGGCGATATCCTTCTCCACCTCTGCCGGCATGGGATTCACGTAGGCTCCGTGCTCCCCGCAGAGCACCAGGTAAGTATCCGGAATGTGACCCATAAACCGGATAGCCCGATAAATATCTTCCTTCTCTAAAGGATTGCTGTAAAGCTTGACTCCCTTGTGGAAAATAAATCCGCCGTTATCTCCGCAGTAGACTACGTGGTCTCCCAGCTTTCCGAACATAGCCTCCAGGGTCTGGTACTGTCTTCCGCTGGCGATCACGGTCCTGATCTCCGGATGTCTTCTCACCCAGTCAAAAAACTCATGGGGTGCCTTGTTATCACTGTTTAATAATGTTCCATCTAAATCTGTAGCAATTAACTTGATTGCCATATTCTCATCTCCTTTAATGATCGAAACTTAGTAAGAAAGAGAAATTCAAAAGAAAAACTCTACAGTTGGAACCATAACACCCTCTCGTAGAAAAGTCAATTTAAAAACTGTACATATTGCATGAATTTTTAGCGAAATTTTGTGCAATATGTACAGTTCTTGTCTTTTATGAAGTTTTAGAATAACTATCAGTCCACCGCAGCGATCAGCTCGATCTCGCAAAGAACTTTTTTAGGAAGATCCTTTACGGCTACACAGCTTCTGGCCGGTCTGGAAGTAAAGTACTGGCCGTAGATCTCATTGAATGCAGCGAAGTCATTGATGTCTGCCAGGAAGCAGGTCGTCTTGATCACCTGCTCGTAGCCGATACCGGCTGCTTCCAGCAAAGCCCCAAGGTTTTTGCAGCACTGGTGGGTCTGTTCCTCAATGGTCGTTCCTGCGATCTCGCCGCTTGCCGGGTCAATGGCAATCTGGCCGGATGTATACAGAACGCCTCCATGGATATAAGCCTGGGAATAGGGACCGATCGCAGCCGGTGCCTTATCAGTTGCAATTCTTCTCATGATTGATTCTCCGGATATGTTACTATTTAGAAAACAAATTTCTTATTCGTGTAAACGTACTTATACTGCAATTTGCCATCGATAAACATTTTCTCTTCCTTTGCAGCTCCATGTTTATCATATTTATACTTGTAAGTAGTCGAACCCTTGAAGCCATCAGCTCCCTTAGTAACTGACTTTGTACAATATCCCTTTTTATTGTACTTATAGGTATATGTGTACCTAAGCTTTCCATCGTCTCCATAAGACAGGGATTTAGTTGCCAGACCCTTTTTATTCAGAGTATCAATGATTTTTTGGGATAATTTACCATCATAATAATATTTCGATGTCGCTTTCTTTGAAGTATATTTGTAAACGGCATAACCACTTTTTACATATTTCTTTTTTGTATTATCATAGCGATAAAAGATACTCTTAGTGTTTTTCCCTTTTTTGTACTTATAGATCGTCTTGGATGACTGACTGCCTCCAGATGATTTGTAGGTGTTGATCGATGAAACGATTCGGTTCTTCTTGATCGTATTCTTAGTAGTAGATTGACTCTGTAAATCTCCGTTGGAATCATAGTACTTATATACGCTTTTCTTCATGATGCCTTTTTTTGTATACGAGCAAGTATACACCGAGCTTATGACCATCTTACCCTGGTCATTTTTGCTGTAACCGATAGTCTTTGTTGGAAGATAATGGGTAGACTTGGCAGATACATTTGCGGGAACCAAACTTAGCACAAGAAGTCCTGCCAGCATAACTGTTACTAATCTTTTCATTGTTTCTCTCCTTTCAAGCCATTGAATTGTTGAAATGTTCTGTTAATCTGCATCAATTAATAGAAGCATTGTAATAATTATATTATATTTTCAGTTTTTATACAAGAAAGCAGAGAGAAGAATTGCAAAACAATTATGTTTTTATTCTGTTAATACGTCCTCCTGCTATAAGATATCCCTTGACATTCCTCCCCACTTTTGATAATATATGCTTTGTGACAACGAGGTGTGGCTCAGTTTGGTAGAGCGCTGCGTTCGGGACGCAGAGGCCGTGGGTTCGAGTCCCGTCACCTCGATAAACAAAAAAGGCATCGAAAGATGTCTTTTTTTGTTTATCGAGAGTTATTGATCTTAAATTCAGGCCTCTGCGTCCCGTCACTTCAATCAGAAATTTTTTTCAGGAGAAAAAATACCGGGATACATGTATGAATACACAGTATCCCGGCAGGTCATTATAATATGTTCTATTTTTTATACAACAATATCGTATTTTACCACATGGGCAATTCTTGCGTTATCATCACTGAAGAACTCGATTCCCGTATCGTTTTCGTCGGGATAGACATTACCGGTCATGACATACCTTCCGCCGTTGATAAATACTTCTGCAGATGTAACATCCAGAAAGATCCGCAGCGTGATCTGGTCATGGATCCCTACATCACAGGCCCGGACATTACAGTCCTCTTCTTTTCCCTTTAAGGGGATCCCGGACCTGGTCCGGTCAAAGTAGACGGTCCCTTTTTCTTTATCATAGCAGACCAGAGTCTCATGATCGGTCCCTTTGAATAATCTGACGCCGGCTTTTGACGCATCCTTCATATGGATCTCTGCTTCCAGCTCGATCACGTTGCCTTCCACGCCGTCCACTGTCACACCTTCCGGTCCTGCGACGATATTCCAGCCTTCCACCTTGCCTTCCCGATAAGCTTCCAGTTCCCTGACGGGAATCTGATAGAGATGGCCGTCATGATACTCCAGTTCTCTTGGCAGTGTATAGCTGCCGACCCAGTTGTATTCCTCTGTCGGGTAAGACCGGTCCCACATCTCCTTCCAGGCGATGAGGATCCTTCGATGGTCCGGCGTCTCCAGTGTCTGGGATGCATAGATATCAAATCCGCTGTCCAGATCCTGGATCTCGTCAATGTGGAATCTTCCTTTTTCAAAGTCCAGATGTCCGGTCATGTAGATGACCGAGTGGAGATTCTGAAAACGGTTACCCAGCTGAGGCAGGTTCTGCGGGCTGGCGAGAATGATCTCCTGGTCTCCCAGGTGGAAATAATCCGGACATTCGTAGACGCCGTTCAAATGGAAGAATTCTTCTTCCAGCTCCTCCTGCTCATGGAGCAGCACGCCGCAGAATTCCCAGTTTTCCAGGTCTTTGGTCTTAAATAAGATCAGATTTCCTTTGCCGATCGCTCCTTCGTCTCCTCCGAGTACAGGGATATCCTGGGATGGATTAAATGTGATGGTCTGTCCATCGTCCGCCCTGCGTTCCTGGTCCGCAGATACGGTTTCCGGTTCCGTTGCCACTGATCCGGAAATATTCCTTGCCGCGGCCTCCATCACGCTGATCTCCAGTCCTCTGGAAGGATTCAGGTCCTGAATATCCCTCAGGAAGGTATCTTTATAGTAGGAGGCTTCATCGATGGTATCATAGGAAGTGATCCGGTCGATCCTCCTGCGGTAGGACTCCGGGTCAATCACGCGGACGCCCGCCAGGCAGTAGTAGGTATCGCCCTTCCGAAACAGTTTAGGGTCGCGAAAGTCTCTGGGGGAAACAATGTCCCTGAGCATATCTGATGTGAGGATCGGATTATTTTCCAGCTTGGTAAAATGAATCCCGTCCTCCGACCAGGCCAGGCACTGTCTCTGCAGTTCCGGCTGGGCGGCGGTGTACATCAGCCAGAGTTTGCCGTCGATCTCCATGGAACTTCCGGAACAGCAGCCGCAGATGGCTTCATAACTCTGATCCGGAGCCAGGGCTACCGGCAGGAACTCCCACTTCACGAAATCTTCACTGACAAAATGGCCCCAGTGCATGGGCCCCCACTGTGGTTTGTAGGGATAATATTGGCAAAACAGATGCGCTTTCCCCCGAAACCAGATCATTCCGTTTGGATCATTGGACCAGGCTTCCGGGACGTTGGCATGATAAATCTGTTTCAAATCCTTGGGTCTTTTCATTGGCTCTCTCCTCGAACAAAATAATAGCATATCCATCTTATAATAATGCCGAGGATTTTACAACAAAAATCTATAAATGTTCCGACTTTTCCCTTCTGTTCTTACTCTTCTTCCCTCCTTCGGAATAAAATGATACAAATTCCCGCGAAAGAAAACAGCATGATCAGGCTGAAAGCCAGAGGCCGGTTGTCATCACCGGTCTTGGCATTGCCGGAACTTCCGGTGCTGCCGCTTCTGCCGCTCCCGTTGCCGCCGGAATGGTCATTCCCGGAAGCATCCTGGTATTGACCGGATGAGGAGTCATAATCCTCGTCATCCTCATCGCTGTCGTCATCCTCATCACTGTCATCCGGGTCCTCGCCCCCTTCATCTGTCTCCAGATCGATCTTGTCACTGTCATCCATGAGGGAGGTATGGTCCAGGTCGGTATTGTCACTGTTCTTCCCGTCAACCTTGACATGATTAGCCAGGCCTCGGACCGTCCTGATCTCTTTTTTGACTGTCATCCGGTAATCCAGGGTCAGGGAATCTCCGGGTTCCAGGCGGTCTAATGTGAGGGTGCTGTCGCCCGCTGCCTTGACCTGGACAACATTTCCCTGATCCGTATCCAGTTCCTCATTTTCTTCCAGCTGGAAACCAACCGGGTCCAGATAGGCTGCCAATTCCCTGGACGGAGATTCCGTGACTACAATATCCCTGGCGGCTGCAGTCCCAAGATTGGACAGGGTAATGCTGTAACCTACGGTTTCCCCTGCTTCGTAGCTGCCCGCTTTTCTTTCCCCGGTGTACCGGCCTCTTTCCAGGCTGATCCCGGTGGTCTTATCGGCGGTCTTGGCCACCGCCAGCGTCGGCTGGCCGGTGCCGATCGTATCCTGGTCCGTCATCTTCTCATTGTCATCCAGCCAGGTTAATTCCGGCTTCCCGTCATCCCCGCTGTCATAGTACTGGCCGGTCAGGGTGACCGTATTCTTCAGGCCGTCCTGGTCCTTTACGCCGGAGGCGATCCGGGCTCGGAGATGGACTTCCAGGCTGTCGCCAGCTGCCAGCTTGTCGATCACTGCTGTATGGCGGGCTGTTTTTTTGTCCTCAGAATCCTGGTCTGCATCGGTCTTTTCGAGAGCACTCACATTGGCGGCCTTTCCATGTCCGGTGACCAGCTTGCCGGTATCAAAGACAATGCTGTCTGCCTGCAGGGAATCAAGAAGATCCGCCTCCATCACATCATCCAGATTCAGTTCATACAGGTCTGCGGTTCCGGTATTGGTGACTGTGATAGCATAATTTACCGGATCGCCGGCCACGTAGGTTCCCTCTACCTTCTGGCCGCTGTACCTGCCATTTGTCAGGGTCACGCCGGTAGTCAGGTCTGCCAGTTTGGCTACAACAGCCTCAGCCTGGCCCGGCACATTGACCAGGTCATAATCTTCCATCAACTCTGTCTGAGGGATCAGGTCCAGGAATGCATTTTCTTTTAGAGCATCATCCAGATCCATCGCCTGCACCTGCCGGTAGGCTTCCTCCGCCTTCTTTCTGCTTTCCTCAGCGGCGGAAGGCAGGTTGGGATCGATCGGCTCCTGGCTGGACGGCTCCTCCGGAGTCACAGTCTCCTGCTCTTTCTCTTTCTCCCACTGGGCATAGAGGTCAACATCCCGGGCCGGCATAAGGTAAATATCTTTTCCCTGATAGTTTTTACCGCTGCCGTCCGCCTTCTCATTCCATCCGGTAAACTGATAGCCCTTTATCCGGAATCGGTTAGGATTAATGCTGATCCTGAGTCCGGCGAAGGCCGGGGTTTCACTGTCGGCTTCCGTCATCTCTTCCCCGGCGTCAGCGACAGGATTGGAATGATAGGTCAGCTTGTATTTTTCCTCCGTATCTTTCCAGACTGCATAAAGGTCCAGATTCCCGGTCAGCCTGATCTCCTGGCCGGGACTGTAAGCCTGGCCGCTTCCGTCCGCCTTATCATTCCAGCCGGCGAAGGTATACCTGCCGTTACTGAAATAATTGCCGTCAAGCAGTATATCCGAATCCGTCGCCACAGGTGTCTGGGCGTCGACCATCGTCTCCTCCTTGCCGGTGTTGGAATGATAGGTCACCTTCACGGAATCCGTCTTCTCCCAGATGGCATAAAGGGTGACATCCTTCCCGGGCATGGTGTAACTGTCTCCGACCTTGTAGGAAGACCCGCTTCCGTCCGCCTTGCTGTTCCAGCCGCTGAAGGTGTACCCTTCATAAGAAAATGGATTGGCTTCCAGACTGATCTCATCTCCCTGGTCAGCCGGCGTCTCGCCGTCCACCGTCTTTTTGGAGGTCCCGTTGTTGGCCCGGTAGGCCAGCGAATATTGACATTCTTCCTCATCCTCCGGCACTTCCCACTGGGCATAGAGAGTCATGGAAGATGTCAGCCTGCAGCTGTCCCCCGGCTCATAGGCCTGGCCGGACCCGTCCGGTCTGCTATTCCAGCCTGCAAAATGATAATAGCCGTTCCCGTCTTCTCTTTCGAAAAGATAATCATTTCCGTCAATCTGGATATCCTGGCCCGGCTGGCAGGGAGTTTCCACATCCATCCTGGACCGGTCGGAGCCTTCGTTGGCTTCATAGGTCAGGGTGACTGTCTCGTCCTTTCTCCATTTGGCATAGAGGTTGACATCATGGCCCGGCATGGTCAGTACATCTTTAGGGGAGTAATCTCTTCCTCGTCCGTCCGGGAGAGTATTCCATCCGGCAAAGGTGTAACCTTCATAAACAAAATGATTCTCATCAACCGTAATCCCGCTGCCCTCGAGCACAGAATTCTCCTCATCCGCCTCCATCTGTCCCAAAGGATTATCGGAGTAGTAGAAAAGGCGGTAGCGTGCAGCCGGACGCTGGTCCGGGTCCTCCCCGGCCCACTGGGCATACAGGTGGACATCCCGGGCCGGCATGGTGTAAGAAGCATCCGGCATGATCATCTTTCCGCTGCCATCCTCCTTCTCGTTCCAGCCGATAAAGGAATACCCTTCATAAGAAAATGGATTGCCGTTAATGGAGATCTTGCTTCCCTTTTTGCACGGAGTCTCGCTGTCAGACACCGCACTGTCGGTATCGGAAGCGGAATGATAGATCAGCTGATACTCTTTATTTTCTTCTTTCCCTGCTTCTTCGTTCAGCGCTTCTTCCTCCGTCTTCCCGCTCACATATTTGGCAGTGAGGACTACATCGTTTCTGAGAGCAAAAAGGTTACCCACATCATTGCGTACCCGGGCCTTTAAGATCACTTTCGCGCTGTCTCCGGCCGCCAGGTAGTCCATCTGCAGGGTCCGGGGATCTTTGCAGCGGGTCCTCATCTTATGGCCTGCCGTTGTCTGGTATTCTCCATCCATAAATGTGATGCTGTCCTCATCGAGAGCAGCGAGCAATTCCGGGCTCATCTTGTCCTCCAGGATCAGCTGGTAGAGTCCCGCGGTCCCGGAGTTTGTGACCGTGACTGTATAGATGATCTCCTGTCCGTTCCGGTAGGTGCCGGTGATCTTGGCATCACTGTCATAGCGTCCGTCCTTCAGCACCGCTCCGGTGGTCTTGTCCGCCAGCTTGGCTGCTCTGGCTTCGGTTTTCCCGGGAATCTCGACCTGGTCATAATCTGTCTCTTCCGGAATCTCCCGGTCGGTCTGCCCGTCGTAGTACCAACTGTTCATGGTTGCGGTATTGGCCAGATCATAAAATCCGGCGGCATCCTTTAGGACCGTTGCCGTAAAAGGCACTTCCACATAGTCTCCGGGTGCCAGGGCCCCTTCTCCTGTGGTCATGTCCGCCCCCTCACAGAGGATCAGCTGGTCTGCCGAAACTCTTCTGGCATGGACTTTCCTGCCTCCGGCAGTGGTAAGATCTGCCTCGGCTTCCTGCCCCTGGCCAAGCACAAAACCTGCATTTGCTTTATCCACTACCTTACTGAGCTCCTCGCTCATCCGGTCTGTTAGAAGGATATCCTTCATAAAGGCTGTTCCGGTATTCTTGACGGTCATAGTATAGCGGATGGTCTCCCCTTCCCCGTAAGTTCCCGGAACCTTGAATCCGGAGCGGACCTCCCCGTTTTTGACGGTGATCCCGGTGGTCCTGTCCGCCTGTTTCAGCAGGCTGCCGCCCGGCTGTCCCGGGACATTAACCCGGTCGCTGTCCTCTGTCAGACTGTTGCCGTCCACATCCTTCAGGTTTTCTGTGTCCACCGGAACCAGGTTCCGGTCTTCCGGGTCTTTCTCATTGTCATCATAAAAGGCAGTTCCGTACACCGCATTTTCCAGCTGGTAGGCGTTGGCTGCATCTTTCTTCAGGTTGACGGTAAACCTAACTTCCACGCTGTCCCCCGCATCCAGCCGGTCCAGGGTCAGTTCGAGAGGTGTCTGATCATCATAGCCGGCAGTCAGCTTCCTGCCCTTTTCAGAAGAAAATGTCCCACCTGCCGGAATCACAAATGTGGCCGTCGACTGGTCCACGTACTTCGCCAGCGCATGGTCTCCGCCCCGGGTCATGTCCTCGTGGAGAACCACCCGGTAGAGAGGCACATCGCCGGTGTTGGTTACTGTGATGGCAAATTCCAGTCGTTCTCCGGCCAGGTAAGAACCGGCTGTTTTTTCCTCGGTATAGCGGCCTTTTTCTGCGTCAAATGCAACTTCTTTTCCTTCCGGATTTCTGGTTTTTCCGGCCAGTTTTGCCACTGCAAAGGCAGGATGCATCCGCTTGTTGGTAACATCCAGCTGATAGGTGACAAAGGCCTGGGTCTGGTCCTGTCCGTAAGAGAGGGAAATCTCCTTCTCCTGGTCCTCTTTGATATGGCCTCCGGCCCCGCCGGTCTCCTTTACAAGATACCTGCCGATATAGAGTTCATTTCCTTTGTGGGAAGAACCCTTCCCATCCTTGCCGGTCGTGATCTCATCCGCAAGAGTTCCCTTGGCAATCAGAGGTTCCGCCCCATCCATCGGTTTTCCATCCTGATCCAGGTTCCAGGGGGCATAGATATCCTCCGCTGCATAAACGGAAAAACGGACACCTTCCAGGGCTTCTCCATCCTCATTTTCTTTGTAAATGCTGAGAACCGACTTCTGGATCGGATTCTTATAGACCAGCTGGCCGGTCTGAGTGGTTTTTCCGCCTTCCAGCTCATAGACCAGGTTGCTGCCGTCCTCAGCGATCTTATCATCGAGAGTGAAGGTCCAGGCTTTTCCGGTCAGAACACAACCCTTGGGAGCATTGGTTTCCGCAATCCGGTAGCGGCCCAGATTATCCATGGTATTGATAAGTTCTTCTTTCCAGCTATGAACAAACCGGCCCTTGTCATCCTTCTCTTCCGTGAGGAGGCCAAGCTCAGTGTAGGCCTTTTCTTTTTCCGACCACTGGTAGAGGGTGAATTCCGCTCCGGCCAGAATGGCTCCGTCCTCTGTGCTTTTTTTGAAGACCCGGACCGCTCCACCGGGTGTATCAGTGTTATGGTTTTCCATGGTCTGTGTATCCGGGATTATCTCCTGGCCGGATTTCTCATTTTTTATGAGGCTGCCGTCCCGGAGGGTTTCAATCTGGCACACCCATTTTTTCTGCACGGATGTATCCCACACCGATCGATAGGCCTCCGGCACAGAGATCTCCTTAATACAGTAAGGCCCGGCGCCATACTTCTCTTCAAAGAAATCCTCTTCCTCACTGCTCTCGAAAACAGCAATACCGTTCTTATCTGTCTTTACGGTCATAATCGCATTTTCTTCTTTCGGGTCTTCCGTATCCTGACCGCCGAAAAGGCCGAAAAGAACTCCTTCCACAGGCTCCCTGGAGGCCTGGTCTGTTTTCTTCACGGAGAGGCAGAGGGTATACCGGGTGATGGTATGGTTGGTTTTCAGCTCTGTGTGGATATCTGAGGAATTCACCACGTCAATGCTGCCTTGATTGTCCACCGCAAAGCTTCCTGACAGGTCTCCTGCGTCCTCTGCCAGCTGACCCAGGGAATTATCCTCCTGATACCACTGACTGATATCATGACCTGCCTCCTTCAGCTCCTCATCGGATCTGGTCTCCACCTCGATATGGACATAGTAGGTATGGCCATAAAATCCCAGGTTAAGGAGAGCATCTTCCTTTGCGCTTACCGTTACCAAAGTGCCGTGGTCATCCGTCTCTGTCCGGGTGATGACAAAGGATCCGGTGGTCTCTGTGTAGTCCAGCTGGTCACCTTCCTCATTCCCTGCAGGATCTGAAGCAAATACTTTCACATCTCTGACTTTCAGCAAGGGGTCTACCGTGTCGTTTACGGCAAAATCCGTATAGCGGGCCTTCCTGATATTGGAGGGCATCGGGGCTGCCGCCTTCACCACATAGGTAAATACCTGTTCCCGTGTATTCAGCCGCAGCACGGTATCTTCCTGGCTCGATTCATTTTCTTCAATCCCGCCGGAGTAGACTGCCTTGGTGCTTTCTCCGGGCAGGGGGGCCAGCCCGACATCCGCCCGGACTGCCACCATGCCGGTGGAAGACTGCACATAGTAGGATTTTGCTTCGGTCTCCGAACTGTCTGCCGGAATCTGATAGCCGCCTTTCACCGCGTAGGCAGCGTTCCCGCCGGTATCTTTCTGGTCACAGCGGGACAGGGTCCAGACACAATCAACAGAACTGCCGGAAAAAAGGCCGACCGCGGTCGTTTCCATATCGGATGATTTCAGGTTCCTGTTCACCCGGGAGGATACATAGCCGACACTGGAGGAAGCCAGGCCCCGGCTGTTGTACTGGATGTGGGATGACCCGGTATCAAACAGGATCACCTTCTCGAATCCATTCCCGAAATCAACGCCCTGCTGGGAGTCAATGTCACAGTATTGGACAATGCCCCGCAGTCCTTCCACCGGCGTGGTGGTACCGGCATAGTAGAAGTCCATATGCATGGTAATACTGTCCGTTGCCATGGAATCCACCCCAATGATATCGTTCCGGAAAGCCATGTAGGGCGCGTCCATGGATGTGTTTTGCAGCTGAGACCTTATGGACGCATCCGGAAACAGGTAGCCGGTGATAGATAATTTCAAGTCAATCCCGTAAGTGATGCCGGAGGATACGTCATACCAGGTCCCGACATTGGTGTAGATCGCGTAGGGATCTGACTTACATTTGGCCAGGTTGAAGGCACAGGTCTGGCTGGCCCCTTCCTGGGCTGCCTCCTGGACTGCCCCGTACCGGGCATAGGTGCCGTTTTTGGCCGCGTCCAGACTGATCCTGCCGCCGTCTCCGCCGCCCACTCGGACCTCCGTATCTTTACCCATGGTTGGAGTGAAATTATACTCAGTTCCATTGGGATACTCCTTGAAAATATACTGCTCTGCCTCTTTGGCGGTATTGGCCACCTTGAGGTTGGGGCCGGAAGCCGAGCCGACTATTTTGCTTTCCTTCTGCAGAAGGAAATAATGACTGGTCACGTCCGGCATGGTCACATTATGATTGATATCCGAGCCTGTTGACCGCAAGGCAGGTGCCTTAAGGGCAGGTTTGCTTTCCTGCGTTTCCTCCAGGAGATCTTCCTCCGGATCAGCTGCAGAAGCTGACTCATCGGGAGTGTCTGAATCCTGGGAACTATCCTGATCGGGGAAGTTATCCTGATCAGACAGGTTACTCTGGTCAGGCAGGTTGTCCGGATCCTGGCTGCCGGAATGATCCGGATCAGATGATTCGTCTTTCTCAACCGATGTGTTGCCCTCCGGCTTACCGGATGATTCTGACTTGCTGTCTGATTCAGAGGAGGTAGCTGATTCGCTTGAATCGTCCGATTCATCCGATTCATCTGACTCCTCTGATTGGGATGATCCGTCATCCGATTCATTCCGGGTGCCCGATGACTTGGCTGACCCGGATGGCTCAGCTACATTTACTGGTTTTACAGTTAACTGATTATTTTTATTGAATAAAGTTCTTTGATATGGGGTTATCTGATGAAGTGTATTATGAAATGGTTTTACCTGGCGAAGTGTTCTTTGAAATGGATTTGTCCGGCGAAGTGTATCTTGAAATGGCTTTGTCCGGTAGAGTGTTCTTTGAGATGGGTTTGTCTGACGAAGTGTTCTTTGAAATGGTTTTATCTGATGTAATGTACCTTGATTTGTTTTCTCGATAGTAGGAACAAGTGCATATTCTGCAGCGTAGACGATCAGCTGAGCATTGGTACTGTTCAGGATGATCGTCGCCGTGAGAATGAGCACTGCAGTTTTTTTCCACAGCCTGGCTAAACGGCCGGGATTAGAAGATTCTTTCATTCCCTGTCCTCCTATTCGATATGATAATGATACATGAATGATACTAAGTATTCATGTGAATTAACTGTTCGTGCCTTCACCCCCTCTCAATGAGAAGATATTAGCATTTTCTGTTAATTTTGTCAATATATTACTTTGTTTCTGGTTTTATTCTCGCTGGGTGATGCTTTTTAACCCGTGGCGGTAGCAAAACTCCTTTGAATACCGACTTTTTGCTACTTTTTTTGCAAGTATTGAGCTCCAGTTCTTTTTTTGCAACCACCCATATTTTTCCAGCGAACGCTTGTCAAAGAATAGTTTACTTCCATCATATTCTCTGTTTCCCAATGCTTTTCGATGGTAGCAAAATATAGCGTTTCCTAAGTGTTTTGCAACTTTCGTTGCAAAATTCCTCTCATTTTCCCGTTTTTGCTACCTCCACGGCTTTATAGGAATTGTTTCGAGACAATCAGGCTACGACCACAAGTTTTTAAATGACGTTGTTTTTCTTAAGATGATATATAATATTATTTTTTAGTAAGGATGTATCTATACTTTGATTGATGCTGTCGTATGTAAATAAGAGGGTATTTCCGGGTATATAATCATTATCTAAATATAATCTTAGTTTCCATATGAAACTCTCCCAGTACTTTTCATCCCCGACCATGCCGATGTGTTCATGTATCACAATTATATTTCCTAAATTATCCCGAATTGTAAAATCAGGTCGTATAGATGTTCCGTCTTTGAAGATTAATCTCTCTTCATAGGAAAAAACTATGCCGAGTGATGTGTAGAAATCTGCTATGATTGCCTCCACCCTTGATCGAACTGTTATCCCTGAAATGGTCTTATGGACCAGATTTTCTGGATAATAAGAATCATTATGGCTCGATGACATCTTGTTTGGTCCGGGCAAAAAGCCAAGGTCAACAAGAATCTGATCATCTGGTTTTTTATATGCAACTGGCAGCTGATCAAGGAAAGCGACTGGATTAAATTCCTGATAATTATTAATAAAGTTATCCATCAATGCAATATTGTTGTTCAGACGACTGATAATCTGTTCTGCCAGGTATCTTTTCTGAGCTGCTTTTATACCGGGATTGCCTTCTGTTCCTAAATATTTCACTTTCCCATCCTTATAAGCTCTGAAATAGATTATCCCCTTTTTGTCAAAGGCATACAGCTTTGTTTTGGGTAATCTGGCTATCTGTTTTGTAATCTTTTTTAATAACCCTTTTTCATATAGTAATTCAGCTTTTATTCTATTGAGATCAAACATAAGTCACCCCTACATATTCATCGCCTTTAATTCCTATTATATTACATTTATGTATTTTTATTGTCAACATGTAATTTTTTTACTTTATGTACTTGTGGAAACCATAATGTTCTTTGGATGGCTCTGGCAAAATATTTCTTTAAAACCCGTGGCAGTAGCAAAATACTTCTGTAATTTGACTTTTTGCTACTTTTTTTGCAATTTTTAAGCTCTAGTTCTTTTTTTGCAACCGCCCATATTTTTCCAGCAACCGCTTGTCAAAGAATAATATACTTTCGTCAGATTCTCTGTTTTCCCGACGCTAATGATAGTAGCAAAATATATATGTTTCCTAGGTTTTTTGCAACTTTCGTTGCAAAACCCCTCTCATTTTCCCGGTTTTGCTACCGCCACGACTTTTTAGGGCCCGCCTTGCACAATTGCCTCTGCCGCCATGGCTTTTTGGGGCTTGCCCCAATCCCGGCCCCAGCGACTGAAGAATCCCCACAAAAAAACACCCGGCCCGGGGATCAGGTGATCCCCGGGCCGGGTTATAATTCACTTTATCGGTCGATCATGGAGATGGATTCGATGGCAACGATTCCGCCTCGTACGATCTCTACTTTGCTGAATTCCTTGGTGGCCAGCGCGATCAGGTCATTGTTGCGGCCTTCCGTGCTGATGTTTTCCAGGAGGACGCTGTCGGTTCCGTAGTCGATGATCCGGGAGCCGAAGGCCTGGGCCACGCGGAAGATCTCGCTTTTTTCTGAGTCGCTGCAGTCGTGCACCTTGATGAAGAGGATTTCTTTCATGTGGGTGTGGGCGTCTGTGATATCCAGAAGCTTGATGACTTCTACGCAGCGGTTCAGCTGTTTCTTGATCTGCTCGAAGGTGGCGTCGTCGGAGGAGAGGCCGATGGTCATTCTGGAAACAGTAGGGTCTTCTGTGGTTCCTACGGTGATGGAGTCAATATTGTAGGACTTGCCGGACATCATGCCTGAGATCCGGGCCAGGACACCGATCCGGTTCTCCACGTAGAGGGAGACCCATCTTTTTCTTTTTTCTCTGTTTATTTCTCGCATGCTTCCACCTCCTACAATAAAATGTCATCAAAGCTGGCTCCGCCCTTGATCATCGGAAGGACCAGTTCGTCAGGAGATACCGCGCACTCAACGATTACCGGCTTACGGTTTTCGTCAGCGTAAGCCCGGGCTTCTAACAGAGTGCTTTCCAGCTGCTCGTCTGATTCTACGAGCCAGCCCTTTGATCCGTAGGCATCTGCCAGTTTCACAAAGTCAGGGGTGTATTCCGGGCACTCGAATCCAGGCTCACCGCAGTGGCCTTTGCACTGTTTGTGATAGCGCAGGCAGGTGATGGTGTAGCGTTTCTTTAAGAACAGGGTCTGCATCTGTCTTACCATACCCAGTTTATTGTTGTTGAAGACAATGATCACCAGAGGAAGTTCCTGGCAGACTGCCATGGCCATTTCCTGGATACACATCTGGAAACCGCCGTCTCCGTTGATGGATACAACGGATTTCTCGGGACAGCCGATCTGGGCACCGATTGCTGCGGGGAAACCGTATCCCATGGCACCGAGGCCGCCGCTCTGGTAGAG
>CAMOYC010000032.1 GCA_946629665.1 uncultured Lachnospiraceae bacterium | reverse complement strand
AATAGAACTATTATAATATTAAGTTTGTAAATCATTTCTTTTATTATTTATGGGAGGTTTTGAAATGAAAAAATTTATCACATTTCTCCTTGCCGCAGTTATGGTTTGTTCTTTAGCAGCATGCGGCGGCAGCACATCCGGCTCCGAAGGGTCAACCGGTTCAGCAGCAGCGGATAATGCGGAGACTAAGATTGGTTTCATCTTTCTTCATGATGAGAACTCTACTTACGACTTAAACTTCATGAACGCAGCTAAGGCAGCTTGTGAAGCTAAGGGCGTTACCCCTGTTATGAAGACAAATATCAGCGAGGACAGCACCTGTAAAGAGACAGCGCTTGACCTTGTTGATGCAGGTTGTTCTTTAGTATTTGCTGATTCCTTCGGCCATGAGTCCTTTATCCTTGAAGCAGCACAGGAGTGTCCTGATGTTCAGTTCTGTCATGCTACAGGTACGATGGCTCACACAGAAAAGCTTGATAACTTCCACAATGCATTTGCTTCTATTTATGAAGGAAGATATCTTGCAGGCGTTGCCGCTGGTATGAAGCTGAATGAGATGATCGAGAGCGGAAAGATCACAGCAGACCAGGCTAAGATGGGATATGTTGGTGCTTATACATATGCTGAGGTTATCTCCGGATATACATCCTTCTTCCTTGGCGCTAAATCTGTATGTCCTTCTGTTACGATGGATGTTCAGTTTACAGGTTCCTGGTATGACGAGACTCTTGAGAAGGAAGCAGCTCAGAAGCTTATCTCTGACGGCTGTGTCCTGATCAGTCAGCATGCGGATTCCATGGGTGCTCCGACCGCTTGTGAGAATGCCGGCGTTCCGGACGTTTCCTACAACGGATCTACTCAGGATGCATGTCCTAACACATTCATCGTTTCTTCCAAGATCAACTGGCAGCCTTACATGGAGCACATCATTGACTGTGTTCTTAACGGCGAAGCAATCGAAGACGACTATGTTGGAACACTTGCTACCGGTTCTGTAGAGCTTACAGATGTCAACACAGACGTTGCAGCAGAGGGAACTGCTGATGCGATCGAGGCTGCAAAGGCAGACCTTGAAGCAGGCAAGGTACATGTCTTTGATACAGCTGCATTTACTGTAGAAGGCAAAGCACTTGACAGCTACAAGGCAGACGTGGATACGGATGCGAATTTTGAGCCCGATACAGAGGTTATCTCTGACGGATTCTTCCATGAGTCCGAGTATCGTTCCGCTCCGTATTTCGACCTGAGGATCGATGGAATCACAACTCTTAACGAGAAGTTCTAATATCGACGAATATGCCGGGCGGTTTTAGTCCGCACGGCGGAATATGAATTCAAATGGAGGCGGAATCAGTTATTATACATTCCGCCTTCTTGGTTTTTACAACATCTTATAAAAAAGGAGAGAAGCTGTGAATGTACCGGCAATAGAGCTTAAGGGAATCACCAAAACCTTCGGCAATGTGGTGGCCAACAAGAATGTCAACCTGGTTGTGAACCGGGGTGAGATCCTGTCCATACTTGGTGAGAACGGAAGCGGAAAAACAACATTGATGAACATGATATCCGGCATTTATTATCCGGATGCGGGAAGTATATTGATTGATGGCGAGGAGGTCGTGATCCGCTCGCCCAAAGATGCGTTTGACTATAAGATTGGTATGATACATCAGCACTTTAAGCTGGTTAATGTATTTTCCGCGGCGGAGAATATTGTTCTGGGTCTCAGGGAAAAGTCTTTTAATCTGAAACAGGCTACCCGGGAAGTGCAGAAGATCTGTGACCAGTACGGTTTTGATGTGGATCCTTCCAAGAAAATCTACGAGATGTCAGTTTCCGAGAAGCAGACAGTTGAGATCCTGAAAGTGCTTTATCGTGGTGCGGATATCCTGATCCTTGATGAGCCTACAGCTGTCCTGACCCCCCAGGAGACCGAGAAACTGTTCGCAGTACTGAGAAGAATGCGGGATGACGGCAAGGCGATCATCATCATTACCCACAAACTGCATGAGGTATTATCTCTCTCAGACAAAGTATCAGTCCTCCGAAAAGGAGAGTACATCGGAACGGTTGTTACCGCCGAGACAGATGAAGAGAGCCTGACGGAGATGATGGTCGGCAAGAAGATCAGTCTCAACATTGACCGAAGCGAACCTCAGGATTCCGTGGACCGTCTGATCGTCCGCGGCCTGGACTTCTACAATGAGGAAGGCGTAAAAGTTCTTGATGACATTTCCTTCACTGCCAGGTCCGGTGAGATCCTCGGTATCGCGGGAATTGCAGGCAGCGGCCAGAAGGAGCTGCTGGAGATCATCGCGGGTCTGTTAAAGCCCCAGGGCGGCGATATCCTCTATGAGAATCCCGAGACCGGGGAGAGAGAAGACCTGGGCAGCAAAACGCCCCTGGAGATCCGCAATATGGGTATCCGTCTTTCCTTCGTTCCGGAAGACCGTCTGGGCATGGGCCTGGTAGGCAACATGGATATCACCGATAACATGATGCTCCGGTCTTACAGCAAAGGGAAAGGATTTTTCCTGAATCGGAAGGATCCCCAGAAGCTGGCGGAACAGATCATTGACAATCTGGAAGTTGTCACTCCCGGCACTTCCACACCGGTCAGAAGACTTTCCGGCGGAAATGTCCAGAAAGTCCTGGTAGGCCGCGAGATCGCTGCCATGCCTACCGTATTTATGGCAGCTTACCCGGTGCGTGGGTTGGATATCAATTCCTCCTACACCATCTACAATCTGCTCAACCAGCAGAAGGAGCATGGCGTAGCCGTGATCTTTGTCGGGGAAGACCTGGATGTACTGATGGAACTCTGTGACAGGATCATGGTCATCAGTTCCGGTATCGTAACCGATATCGTGGACGGAAGAAAAGCCAAGAAGGAAGAACTTGGTATCCTGATGACCATGGGAGAAGATAAAGAGGAAGAAGAAGGAAAGGAGGATAAGTGATCATGCATCAGAAAACGAAACATGTGCGGGAACCGCTTTTCCATATCGTAAAACGGGATGCGATCCCGAATTGGCAGTCTATTATGATCCGTGTGATCGCAGTTGCCCTTGCCCTTCTTGTGAACGGTATCGTCATCCTGGCTGTTACCGGAGAGAATCCGATCAATCTTTATATCACGATGTTTGATGGTGCCATCGGCACCTCGAGGAGATTCTGGAGTCTGATGCAGAACATTGCGATCCTGCTCTGCCTGTCCCTGGCTGTGACGCCGGCCTTCTCCATGCGTTTCTGGAACATCGGAGCCGAAGGACAGGCTCTGATCGGCGGTTTTGCCACTGCTTTTATGATGATCAGGTTTGGCGAGAGTCTGCCGACTGCTGTCCTGATCCCTGTCCTGCTGATCGTCAGCATGCTGGCAGGCGCGATCTGGGGAGTGATCCCGGCTATTTTCAAAGCCTTGTGGAATACAAACGAGACCTTGTTCACCCTGATGATGAATTATATTGCGATCCAGCTGGTATCCTATTTCACCTATGTGTTCTCGGTGCCTAAGGGATCCGGTCAGATCGGTATCATCAACCGTAGCAGCCGGGCAGGCTGGCTGCCCATCGTGAACGGGAACAGCTACCTGGTGAATATCCTGATCGTAGCCGTACTGACGATCCTGGTTTACATTTATCTGCGATTCAGCAAACATGGCTATGAGATCGAGGTTGTCGGCCAGAGTGAAGATACGGCCCGCTATATCGGTCTTGATGTGAGAAAAGTTATCATCCGTACCATGCTCCTGTCCGGAGCAATCTGCGGTCTGGCAGGTTTCCTGCTGGTTTCCGGTACGGATCATACGATCACCCGTGACACGGTTGCAGGAAGAGGTTTCACGGCGATCGTTGTAAGCTGGATGGCTCATTTTAATCCTTTTTATATGATCCTTACTTCCTTCCTGATCTGTTTCCTGGAGAAGGGAGCGGTTGAGATCGCAACGGTTTACGGTCTGAATGATTCATTCTCCGATATCATTACGGGCGTGATCATTTTCTTCATCATCGGAAGTGAGTTCTTTATTAATTACGCAGTAAAACGTAACCACGCAAGAGGGGAGGTGCAGGCATAATGATCGCAGGTTTTATTCATCGTGCAGTCATGCAGGGAATCCCGCTGCTGTTTGGTTCCACCGGTGAGATCCTCACCGAGAAGTCCGGAAACCTGAACCTGGGTATCCCGGGAATCATGTATGTAGGCGGTATCAGCGGCGTGATCGGCTCCTTCCTCTATGAACAGAGTGTGGGTCCTGCGAATATCAAGTATCTTCCGGCGATCCTGATCCCCCTGATCTGCTCTTTGGTCGGCTCCGCCCTCATGGGTCTGATCTACTGTTTCCTGACGGTAACCTTGCGGGCAAACCAGAATGTAACAGGTCTTGCCCTCACGACCTTCGGTGTGGGATTCGGAAACTTCTTCGGCGGCTCTCTGATCAAGTTGAGCGGTAATGACGTGCCTTCCATCACTCTTACCGCCACCAGTAATTTCTTCCGGAGGACTTTACCCTTTGCAGGCAAACTTGGCTGGTTCGGCAAGATTTTCTTATCCTACAGTTTTCTTGCCTACATTGCCATCGTGATCGCCCTGCTGGCCTCCTATATGTTAAGACGCACCCGGGTGGGCCTTAACCTCCGGGCAGTAGGAGAGAGTCCTGCAACCGCAGATGCAGCGGGTATCAATGTAGGTCAGTACAAATATGTAGCTACCATCGTGGGAAGCATGATCGCCGGCTTAGGCGGCCTCTACTATGTTATGGACTATGCCAGCGGCATCTGGTCCAACGATGCATTCGGAGACAGAGGATGGCTTGCCATCGCCCTGGTAATCTTTGCGGTATGGCGGCCGGATATCAGTATCATCGGCTCCATCCTTTTCGGTGGTCTCTTTATTGTTCATAACTATATCCCGAACATTGACGTGTCCACCCAGGAGCTGATCAAGATGTCTCCTTATATTGTAACCATCATCGTTCTTGTGATCGTTTCGATGCGTAAGAGGAGAGAGAATATGCCTCCGGCTTCTCTGGGATTATCCTATTTCCGTGAGGAGAGATAGCACCGGAGACTTATTGCGGCAGGGCAGAATAAAATGTTCTGCTGCCTGCTAGAATGATTGACAATAATATTTATCTTAAGTATAATTTACTTAGCAAAATGTTGGATTTTAACGATGTATTTTAACGAAAGGATAGGGGATTACACATGTATCAGAATGAGTACAAACGTTGGATGGAAGCGGACCTGATCGATTTTGATCTGAAGAAAGAGCTTCAGGATATCGCAGATGATGATGAGGCGATCAAGGAGCGCTTTGCAGTATCATTACAGTTTGGTACCGCCGGCCTTCGCGGAACACTCGGTGCAGGAACAAACCGCATGAATATCTGGGTAGTTCGTCAGGCAACACAGGGCATCGCTGACTGGGTTCTGACCCAGGGCGGAACACAGACCGTTGCGATCGCATATGACAGCCGTCTGAAGGGCTGGAACTTTGCGAGAGATGCTGCAGGCGTACTGGCAGCCAACGGTATCAACGTAAGGATCTATGATGAGCTTATGCCGGTTCCCGGACTGAGCTTTGCAACCCGTTACTACAACTGTAATGCAGGTATCATGGTAACCGCATCCCACAACCCTGCACAGTACAATGGATATAAGGCATACGGCCCTGACGGATGTCAGATGACTGACGATGCGGTAGCAGTTGTTTATGATTCGATCCAGAAGACAGATGTCCTGACCGGCGCTAAGTACATTTCTTTCGCAGAGGGCGTTGAGAAGGGTCTGATCAAGTTTGTGGGTGATGACTGTAAAGAGGCTCTCTACGAGGCGATCGAAGCAAGACAGGTTCGCCCGGGCCTTTGCAAGACTGCAGGTCTTAAGCTGGTTTACTCCCCGCTGAACGGTACCGGCCTTGTTCCCGTAACCAGAGTTCTTCAGGATATGGGTATCACCGATATCACGATCGTTCCGGAGCAGGAGTATCCGAACGGTTACTTTACTACCTGTTCTTACCCGAATCCGGAGATCTTTGCAGCTCTGGAGAAAGGTCTTGAACTGGCCAAGGAAGTACAGGCAGACCTGATGCTGGCTACAGACCCCGACGCTGACCGTGTTGGTATTGCTATGAAGTGTCCGGACGGCTCCTACGAGCTGGTTTCCGGTAATGAGATGGGCGTTCTCCTGCTCGACTACATCTGTGCAGGAAGGATCGAGAAGGGCACTATGCCGGAGAAACCGGTAGCTTGCATGTCCATCGTATCCACTCCTCTGGCAGATGCGGTTGCTGAACATTACGGCGTTGAGCTCCGTCATACACTGACAGGCTTCAAGTGGATCGGCGATCAGATTGCTGCTTTAGAGGCTGACGGCGAGGTTGACCGTTTCATCTTCGGTTTTGAGGAGAGTTACGGATACCTGGCAGGCCCTTATGTAAGAGATAAAGATGCGATCATCGGCTCCATGCTGATCTGTGAGATGGCAGCATACTACAGAAGCATCGGCTCCTCCATCAAGCAGCGTCTTGAGGAGATCTACGATGAGTATGGCCGTTACCTCAACAAGGTTGACAGCTATGAGTTCCCCGGACTTTCCGGAATGGATAAGATGGCTGGCATCATGACAGACCTCCGCGCGAACCCTCCGGCAGAGTTCGCCGGTAAGAAGATCGCTGAGATCATCGACTACACGAAACCGGAAGAGACAGGACTTCCTAAGGCGAATGTATTAACCTACAAGCTGGAGGATGGCCAGTCCGTGATCGTTCGTCCTTCCGGAACAGAGCCTAAGATCAAAGCATACTACACCACCAAAGGTAAGGACCTGGCTGAGGCTCAGGCAGAGAAGGATAAGCTGACTGAGGCGCTTACTCCTATCTTCTCCTGATCATTTCCGGGTATAAACCTTTTCATGGAAAGCAAGTAGATAAAAAAGGTGGTCTGCAGTTAAGCAGACCACCTTTTTCTGACACATTTGACGTACCCCTTGTCAGGACAGGGTAATATTCCATTTTAGGAGACAAGATTTATGGAAGCTGCTTTTTTATTGTTTATTCAAGATCATATCAGGAATGCATTCCTAACTCCCATTATGGTTTTTGCCACCATAATCGGGGAGATGGGCCTCGTCTGGATCGCGGTCACTTTGCTGCTCTTGTTTATTCCCAAGACCAGAAAGGTTGGGATCATGTGCGCATTGGCCCTGATCGTTGTCCTTCTTTCCAATAACATGCTGATCAAGAATCTGGTTGCCAGACCCCGGCCTTTTACTGTGATCCCGGGACTGACTGTCTTAGGACCGGTGCCTCATGATTACTCTTTTGCATCCGGTCACACCTGTTCCAGCCTTGCCACAGCGACTGTATGCTGGAGAAAACTGGACAGAAAGTTCGGAATCCCTGCTGTGGTGCTGGCCCTGCTCATATCCCTGTCAAGACTCTACCTGGGAGCCCATTATCCTACCGATGTCTTAGGCGGGATGGTGCTGGGTATCCTCATCGCTCTCCTCGCAGAAAAAGCAGTGCGCCTCTACCAGGAGAGAAAAGAGAAAAAGGCTGAGGAAAACAAAAGCAGTCTCTAGTACATATTGTCCATCTTCTGATCTTCTTTTGCGTACTTGTTGATCGCTCTGAAGGCGAAGATATCCAGAATGATAATGTAGATGAAGAAAATGATCGACAGCATTTCCGAATCTGACGATGCTGCAAAATCATAGAATCCATGCAGGAACATGGGGCTGATGACGGCAAGCCGGCGGAACCTCCGGGAGGCGTCTGTATCACCCATTAATTCGCACTTCTTTGCCATGCCGTAATAGTGGCCCATGAAGATACCGAAAATACAGTGGCCGGGGATTGCTGTTACCGCACGTACTGCTGCTGTTCCCGGTCCGAACATGGATACATAACCGATATTCTCCAAGGCAGCAAAACCAAGGGTGACTGCAACGGAGTAAATGATGCCGTCAAACTGATAATCAAAAGCGGGATGATTCCAGGACCCCAGTTTCAGGGCAATGTACTTTACCAGTTCCTCTACCAGTGCTACAACAAAGAAATAGAATACAAACCGGTACAGGATGGATCCCGTATCCGGAATCAGAGATTTCAGGAGGCCGTCTCCTAAGTATGACTCCAGAAAACCTGCCGGAAAGACTGTGATCGCACCAAAAATAAAAAGTTTGATGATCAGACCGATTGGTTCTGATTCGATCTTGTCAAGCTTGTAGATCTTGACAAGCAGAAAGAGCGGTGGAATCAGCGCTGCTGCTAAAAGTAACATAATGTAAGTCTCCTTTCTTGGATTCATTTTTTATCTGGCAAATCTCGAATGGGTTTATTATACCATATTATATTGATTTGTGGAGGTGTTTATGGCAGAAAAGGCCTTGATTGCCATGAGTGGAGGAGTGGATTCTTCCGTCGCGGCATACCTGATGAAAAAAGCTGGTTATGATTGTATTGGCGTAACCATGAAATTATATGACTTAGATCCCGGCTGCGGGGCAGCGGAGAAAACATGCTGTTCCCAGAATGATATAGAAGATGCCAGAAATGTGTGTGCCAGACTTGATATTCCCCATTATGTTTTTTATTTTGAGGAAGATTTCAAGGAGAAAGTGATCGACCGTTTTATTGAGAGTTATCAGAAAGGGGCCACACCGAATCCCTGCATCGAGTGTAACCGTCATATGAAGTTTGAGCACCTGTTCGACCGGGCAGGATATCTGGGCTGCGACCTGATCGTTACCGGGCATTATGCCAGGGTTGTCAAGGGAGACGGCGGCTATGAACTCCACAAGGGCGTGGACAGGGCAAAGGACCAGTCTTATGTCCTTTACGCACTGACCCAGAACCAGCTTGCCCGCACCCGTTTTCCGCTGGGAGACTACACCAAGGATCAGATCCGGGAGATCGCAAAAGAGCAAGGCTTTTTCAATGCCGGCAAACATGACAGCCAGGACATTTGCTTCATCCCGGATGGGGACTACCGGACATTTATCGAGAAGACGACCGGGCAGAAAGCCGGCCCCGGAGATTTTGTGAACCAGGCCGGGGAGGTTGTAGGGCGTCATAAAGGCTATTACGGTTATACCATCGGGCAGAGGAGAGGTCTTGGCATATCTGCCCCAAAACCCTATTATGTCACGGATATCATCCCCGGAGAGAACAAGGTGATCCTGGGGAGCAATGAAGATCTTTTCAAACAGGATCTGCTGGCGGAGGATTTCAACTGGATCGAGAAGCTGGAACCCGGGGCGACCGTAAAGGCCCGGATCCGCTATCATCAGACGGAGAAGGAAGCTCAGGTGGAGATCTTGCCTGACGGTCTGGTGAAAGTACATTTTCTTGAACCCCAGAGAGCGATCACCAGGGGGCAGGCGGTGGTGCTTTACCGTGGAGCCCACGTGGTCGGCGGCGGGACGATCCTCGGTACCGCAGATGAAATAAAAGTGAATAAATGAAAGAAAAAAGACATTTTCTCCCTTCCCTTGCGGATGAAGAAAATGTCTTTTCTTTTTGCCGTATTTCCAGATGATCATCGCCTGTGTGCGGCTGCTATTTTTTTCTGCAGGTGATCCGGCACATAGGCCGGAACCGCCAGTTCACCGTAACCGGTGAAAAGGGAGATCTGGGGTTTGGGGATTCCGTGGAAGTCGGATCCGCCGGTGCTGAACAGGTGGTATTTTTCTGCCAGCCCCGCCACATACAGCTGTTTCTCCACGGATTGGTTCTTGTAGCTATAGTAGGTTTCGATACCGGCCAGACCATGGCCGATCAGAAGCCGGATCAATTCCTCCAGAGTCTCCTGGGAAAGCTTGGTGTAGAGCATGGGATGGGCCATCACCGGAACCCCTCCTGCCTGTATGATCAGGTCAACAGCCTCCTCCGGGTCCGGATCTTCTCTGTCCACATAGCAGTCCCGGCCTGCTCCGATGTATTTATCAAAGGCTTCACCAACGGTATCGACATAACCTTTCTTCATCATGGCTCTGGCGATATGCGGCCGCCCGATGGAGGATCCGTCCTCGGGTTTCGGGAGGTCCTCCTCTGAGATATCAAAGCCTTTCTTCTGCAGCAGGGCAATGATCTTGCTGTTTCTGGAATCTCTGCACTCTCTGCTGATCTCCATACGCTTATTCAGAGGAGTGGACTGGTCATCGCTGATCCCGTAACCTAAGATATGGACGCTCTCCCCCTTGTAGAGAGTAGAAACTTCAATCCCCGGCAAAGCGGTAATCTGTCCTTCAAACTCTGCAGCGGCCTCGAGAAACTCCTGGTGGCCGGCAGTGGAATCATGGTCGGTGAGCGCGATAGTAAATGGGGCTTCGCCTGCCAGCTCCGCCGCCATCCGGACGATCTGTCCGGGACTTTCACTGCCGTCGGAGGCAGTGGAGTGGATGTGCAGGTCAATAAATTTTTGCTGTATGATCGGTTCGTTCATTTTTATCTCCTAACATGTCTTTTATCAATTCGTATCTGGAGTCCTGTAAAAGGGACCTATCGTTAGTCTACCCTATTTTACATTTTTTTTCTACTGTGAGGTTAGGAAATTACCCAAAGCATATTTGTTATTATTGCTAAAAAGTGGTAGAATAATTAATAAAATAGCAGAACTATGGCTATGTGATAAAGACAATAAAAATGTTGGAGGTTTGAATTCAGATGGAAGATATTATTAACGCTTTACTGGACGTTGTAAGAGCGCAGCATTCTGCCACCGAGGGCACGGATGAAGCTCCGTTCAATATGGATGATGTCGTGGATATGGCGCTGAACCTCCTGGGAAGGCCGGATGAAGCCGAGGAAGAGAAGGCTCTGGTGGATTCCATTGAGTCTATGGTAAGCAACCTTGCACCGGACATTTTTCCTCCCAAGACCTTTGAGCAGATGGATACGGAAGACCAGGTGTCCTCCGTTGCGAGTATGATCGAACAGAGCCTCAGCCAGGGAAGCCGGAGCAGGGCCGCCCGGAGCGGACCTGACGAGAGCGCAGTACCCGACCCTGAGACAGCATCTCTGATCGATGCCTATAACCGGGCTAATTCTCCCGAGGAGGAGGAAGATGATGAACCTGTGGATCCTGCGAATCTGAATGATATGATCTACCAGAATGTTATGCAGATGATGGGAATGCATGAGCCGCAGGTAGAGTATCCTTTTGATCGTTCTCAGGTGAGATACGGGAAGGAAAAGTCCATCACCGAACTGCTTGAGGAGGAAGGCGGCGGAAAGACCAGCGCTGCGGACCTGGCTGCCCAGGCAGCAACCGAAAACAGGCCTTTATCGGCCTGGGAGCTGGCACAGCAGGCAATCGATGCGGACGACGCCAAGCATCAGAAAGAGGAGTACGTCCCTAAGCCGATGGAGATGCCGACAACCAAGTCTGCATCCCAGCTGGCAGCTGAAGCCATAGCAAGATCAAAGGAGGAAGATAAAGTGAAGACTGAGATAGAGAAAAGAGCGGAGGCCATGATGGAAGAGGCCAGAAAGCTGGGAAAAGATCCGATGGCTTTTGCACTCCATCAGCAGGAGATCCTCCGCTACATGGAAAAAAACAGCGATGAGCTGGTCTCCTTTGAGGATTACGAAGACCTGACACCGGAGGAGAAATACGAGATCGAGCAGAGGATCGAAGAGGAGAAGCGGAGAGAAGCCGCTGCCGAGAGCGGGTCCCCTGCAGAGGGATCCACCCCGGAATCAACCCCGGCGGCAGCGCCGCAAGCAGACCCGGAAGCGGATTCTGCCCCTGCTCAGGCCGCTCCTGCCCAGATGTCCGATGAGATGCTCCGCATGCTGAGCGAGGAAGTCCTTCGGGAGAATTCTGCGGCAATCCTTGCAGAAAATGCAGACGAGAACATGGAAGATATCAGTGCTGCGATCATGGAGAATCTCCGCAAGATGATGGAAAACGGAGAAGCAGCTCCCGCGGTAGAGCAAAAGAGCGTGGAGGAACTCCTTTCCCAGGCGGAAGCCAGAAGTGAGGAGCTGGCCCGGACTCCGAAAGAGGAAACTCCGGAGGAGGAATCCGTTCAGGATCCCGCACCTGCAGGGGGGCAGGAGGAGTCTGCCGAGGAGGACGCTCAGAATATCTCTGCTGCCGAGCAGGAGGCTGCATGGAAATCCTCCATGGCGGAAGGCCAGGCCGACCAGGCAGAGGAAGCTGAAGCAGCCGAGCAGGAAGCAGAAGATGACCAGCCTGCAGAGTCGGAGGAGTCTGAAGCAAGAGAGAAAGCCGGAGATGCGCAGGAGACCGTCGTTTCTGAAGATACAGCCCAGGAGACAGAAGAGGCAGCTGATCCGGCAGACGGAGAAGAAGAGGAAGGATCCGCTGCTATGGAGCAGCAGATCATAGCCCAGATCCTGGAAGCAGCCCAGGCCGTAGGCCACGAAATGTCACAGGAAGAGCTGGCCCAGGCGGTGAAGGAAGCCATGGGCGCCTACCAGGAAGGCGAAACGGAAACGGCTGCTCCGCAGTCGACGCCGGAAAAATCGGCCATCAATACACAAGGCTTATCCGCAGTCGAACTGGCTAAGGCAGCTCAGGCGGCCAGCGGAATCCGGGCCCGCCAGGAAGAGAAGGCAGGAGTATCTGCTGTTGAGCTCGCAAAGGCGGCCCAGGCCCAGGCGAAGCAGGAACGCCAGACCTCCCCTCTGGAGGAGCTGGGAGAATCTCTCACGGAAGAAGATCTGAATCTCGATGATTTTGATTTTGATCTGGATGAGAACGATGACTCCGGCGTTGCGGAAAAGGCAGAAAGTGCTCCGGAGGAGAAACAGACAGATGAGGGAGCAGAGGATGCTGCTGCTTCGGAAAAGACCCCGGAAACAGAGGATATCGATATTCCGGATGACAGCCCGGAAGAAGAAAATGAAGAAGAGGACCTGGAAGTATTTGTCCTCGGAGAACATACACAAGCGGAAGTGGACGAAGCAATCGAGAACCTGAATTCCCTGGATCTTCAGGGCGAAGTGTACGAGAGAGCCAAGAGAATGGTCCTTCTGGAACTGGCCGGTTCCGAGGCAGAACTTGATGCATGGCTGAAGGACCAGAACAGCAAGATCAACAAAAAGAAACCGTCCGCTCTGGATGAGGAGGAAGAGAACCTCGATCTCAGCCAGCTTGACTCCCAGGATCTGGAATCCGAGCTCGATGAAGCGATGGATGATGAGTTTGTCTTTGAGGAGGAAGAAAATGCTGACGATGGTTCTGCCCAGGTTGCCGGGGACGGGGAAGAAGCAGACGCCTCGGATCCGGAAGAGCCTATCATTGTGGAGCCGGAGAACTTAGATGAACCTGAGCAGGTGATCCACGAAGGAAAAGAGATCCGGAAGGCCGCTCCAAGGAAAAAAGCTTCCAGAAAGAAGAGCGTAGTCCACAAGAAGGACCGAAAAGATGCCCAGAGCCGAAAAGACCCGGCAGCACAGACGGCAGAATCTGAAGAAACCGCCCAGGCCGGCAGCACAGGCGGAGAGAAGAAAGAATATCAGGTCAGCGTGAGAAGTCCTTTTGTTCTGAAGAACTCTGCAAGCTACATGGATCAGTTCAAGGACTTCATCGTGGATACCCAGGAGAACCGCCGGCTCAGCACCGGATTTAAGAAGCTGGATGCCATGCTCCGTTATGGCCTGCACAAGGGAAGCTATTTTATCGATTCCGATCCCCTGTACCTGAAAAACGGTTTTATGCAGCAGATTGCAGACCGGGCAGCGGAGAGCGGCGTAGATGTACTTTATATCTCCACGGAACTTTCCCGCTATGACCTCATGGTGGAAACCATCTCAAGACTCAGCTTTGAGATCGGAGGAAAGGATCCAGAGAAAGCTGTTTCAGCGATGGCGATCATGACCGGCCAGGAAGGTGCCGACCTGGATTCACTCGAGGATGAATTAAACTGGTATCGCGGAAGGATCAGTGAACATCTCTATATCATTGACCAGGAAGCGGTAGAAGATTTTGTAGATGGAATGGAAGACACTTCCGCAGGCCTGATCCTGGAAGAACTGATTCGGTCGATCGTTCGGGAAGGAGCTCACAAGCCGGTAGTGATCATCGATAATATCGAGAACATTC
This sequence comes from uncultured Lachnospiraceae bacterium, assembly GCA_946629665.1. Lineage (GTDB taxonomy): Bacteria > Bacillota > Clostridia > Lachnospirales > Lachnospiraceae > Anaerobutyricum. Next base: position 5,231 of record CAMOYC010000032.1, on the reverse strand, counting down.
TCTCTGCAGAAGACTCCGTAGACATGCAGCCACTCATGGACGGTATCCGCAGACTCGCAAGAGAACTCCGCATCCCGATCATCCTGTCCTACGGCTACGAACAGCGGGAGAGCCAGACCGAGCTGTATCCGGATGAGGTTGAATTCAATGAATCCCTCGGAAATATGTGCGACGTCTACATGAAGCTGGAGTACGCGGATATGATCACAGAGGACTATGAGGAACTCACCCCCGAAGATATCCGGGAGATGGAAGACGAGGGAGATACTCTTCTTGTAGATATCAATCTCCTGAAGAATCGAAGAACCATGCGGGCAAGTTGCCGGATCCAGGCAAATCCCAAATTTAACTTCTTCGAAGAATAAAATAAATCAAGAGGATAAAAAATAATCGCCTGGGTACCATGAGATCAGGAAAGAACTGTTCTGAGTAAATGGCAACTGCTTAAGCAGTCCATTTACGAAGCCTGTTCTTGACTGACTCATGGTACCCAGGCGATTTCGTGTTATGAAACTATATTATCTAATATCCCAATGCATCAGTCACAACCTTGACTTTTTCACTAATCCTGGTCAGTTCCTCGCAAGGGCTGTAATCCTCTGTTCCAAACAAAAGCTCATGGGCCTGTTTCACATTAGACTCCACGGTGATCGGGAAACCGTAGTAGATGCCATTGTAGCGCTCATCCACGGAGTGGAAGGGGTAGGCTTCCGAGTCACCCAGATCCATGCGGATCATGGACATGGTGAGGCTTGCCATCTCGTTGCTTGAGAGACTGGTCTTACACTGAGGGAGAACGACGCTGGTCAGTTCCGGGATCTTCCAGGGCCTGGTTTTGGCTTTGTTCATGATACCCTGGATCACCAGTCGCTGATGGTTTGCTCTTTCGTGGTCACCACCGGCCATGTAACGGATCCTGGAGTAGGCAACGGCCTGGTTGCCATCGAAGGTGTAGGTTCCCGGCTCGTCGAACTTTTCAGAGTCGCCGCCGTTGATCTTGTTCATGTTTCCGATATAATCATTCAGGTTCTTGAGCTCTGTCTCATCCTTGATGGTCAGTTTGATCCCTCCAAGGATATCCACCGCATCTGCGAGAGCTTTGAAGTTGACTGTGGCAAAGTCGGTAATGTTCAGGTCCAGGTTGCGGTTGATCGTCCGGATCGCCATCTCCGGGCCGCCGTAGGAATAAGCGGCATTGATCTTGTCATAGTTGCCGTCAATGCTGACATAGGTATCACGGTAGATGGACATCAGCTTTACTTTTTTGTTTGATTTTTTGATGCTGGCGATTATGATGGAGTCTGTTCTTGATCCGATATCGCTGATCACATTGTCCTGATTATCCACACCGAAAAGCACGATGTTCTGGTAGCCCTTCATGTTTTTATCCGTTGTGTTCACTTCCAGATTCTCTTTGGCCAGGGGCGTTCTTTCCATCTTACTGAAGGCGCCGGCCAGACTGGCTCTGACCACGACGTAGGAAAGGGCGATGATGACAAGAAGGATAATGACCGGAGTCAGGCAGCCCTGCTTTTTCTTCGGTTTTTTTGTCTGCTTCTTCACCGGCTCCTGATAGGGTCTGGTCTTCGCTTCCGGTGTACCCTGTTCTTCCGGCCCGTTACCGGGATTACCGGCATGGGTTTTGGCTGCCTGCCCTGTTTTGCCGGCAGTTTTGGCAGATGTCCTGGTCTTGCGGCCGGTATCGTGGCTGGAATGACGGTAGCTTACCGTACTCTTTTTCCGAGGTTTTTTGGGCTGGACCTCGTCTGTGCCATCGGGATCCAGCTGATCCAGAAAGTCTTTGGCATTCTTATTCTTATCTAAAAAACTCATTGTCTGACCTCCAAAAAGATTGCCTCCTGAAAAGCAAAGGGAACGTTTTTCAGGAGACAAGTATTTCACTAATATGCATTTTCATTGATGAATCCCTTGTAGACAGTCATAAACAAAATCTTGATGTCAAAGCCAAGGGTCCAGTTTTCAATATAGAACAAGTCGTGATCGATCCTGCCTTCGATGGAAGTGTCACCACGGTATCCGTTTACCTGGGCCCATCCGGTCATACCCGGGCGAACCTGGTGTTTGATCATGTATCTCGGGATCTCTTCACGGAACTTTTCAACGAACTGGGGACGCTCCGGCCTCGGGCCGATGAGACTCATATCTCCTTTCAGAACATTGAAAAGCTGGGGCAGCTCATCAAGACTGGTAGACCGGATGACTTTGCCCACCGGTGTGACACGGGAATCGCCCTGCGTCGTCCAGCCTTCTTTCTCTTTGCTGGCGGACTGCACTCCCATGGACCGGAACTTGTACATCTTAAAAGGTTTGTTGTGCAGCCCGATCCTTTCCTGAACGAACAGGATGGGACCCGGGGAACTTCTCTTGACCAGTATCGCGACAACCGCCATGATCGGAGAGAAGATGATAATGCAGAGAATGGATCCGATAATATCCATGAGCCTCTTGATCACCCGGTTGGTCGTGTTGGTCAGAGGGACGTTCCTGATGTTGACAACGGGGAGTCCGTTCAGATCCTCGGTAACCGGATTGGTCGTGATAAATTTGTAGTAGTCCGGAACAAACTTGGTGTGAACTCCTGATTTCTCACAGATAGAGACGATGTCCCCCAGTTTGTAGTATTCCTTCAGGCTCAGGGTGATCGCAACTTCGTCCATGTCGGTGTTGGCCAGGAACTTTTCCAGGTCATCCAGCTTGCCGATACAGTATATGTTCTTATAATTAAAGTCCGGCCCCATATTATCATCAAATATGCCGTGGATCTTGTAGCCCCACTGAGGGTTCGCTTTCACACGGTCAATATATGCCTCCGCGGCAGTGCTGAAGCCGATGATGATGATATGTTTCAGGTTATTCCCTCGTTGGCGGGCCTTTTCCAGGATATTCCGGATGATCGTTCTCTCGATCAGAGAAAGAGCGGTGGACAGTACATAGAACAGAAGCAGCAGACTTCTTGGTACATGTTCGATCCGGAAGAAGAAAATGATCATCAGTACACAGATGATCCCGACGGTATTCGCTTTAAAAATGTTGGCGATCTCCGCGTAACGATCCCGAAATCTTTTTGGCTTATACAGGTTGAAGATGGCGTAGAGCATCAGATAAATGGGCACGATCGCGGCCAGCAGGGTCTGATACTGCCAGAGTTTCCTGTAGTAACCGGATTGAGGGAAAACCCCTTTCAAAAAAGGACACTTGAACCGAATATAATAGCTTAGACAAAATGATGCGTAGATCACGATCGCGTCAAGCAATATATGAAATCGGTTGAAGTACTTTTGATTTTCTTTTATCATGGGATTCCTCCTGAAAAATCTCAATCATATGGGATTTTTTTCTAATCTATGATACAATATTCTGAGCTATTCTACAAGAAATATTTCTGTTTTTTTGATGGAAAAACCGAAAATTTAAGCGTTCTTTCGTGAAAGAACGCAAAAAATTTAGATTTTCGTAAGATGTTTCATTTTTAAAACAAGATTTAAACACATTTTTTACACAGATAGTTGATAAGATTTGGGAGATGAAAAAATAAAACATAAATACATTTTCTTATAGCAGATCATAAAGAAAATGTAGCAGAATATACCTATGGAAAGGAGACCCAGACATGAGTGAATTTGAATGGAACAACTATGAGAATAATGATCTGGAGAATACTGATTTAGAAAATAATGATCCGGATAATATGGATCCCGAACCGGAAAACCGGGAAGAGAATACAGATTTCGTGATTCCGGCAGATACGGAGGATCATACCGGGAACCAGGAACAGGCAGCCAGCCCGGAACAGGCAGCCAGCCCGGAACAGAAAGACAGCCCCGAACCTTCCGTGAGAGGCCGGTACACCTATCAGGGCACGTCATCCGATTACTCCGGAAGGCCCTCTTATGATTCCGGAAATTACAGGGATGAAGGCCCAGGTGGCAATGATGGCAGGAAAAAGAATTCATTTGGCAAAACGATAGCGAAGATCGTCGCGGGAGCGGCGGTATTCGGTCTGGTATCCGGGGCCGTTGCTTTCGGTGTGAATACCGCGGCAGACCACCTGATCGGCGGCAGATCCACTGAGATCGAGGCGACTACCAAAGAGAGCGAGACCCAGGCCCAGGCAGGCGGAAGCGCAGAGTCCGGCAGCACAGCCGGCCAGGAAGCAAGCGCCAATACCGCAGCTTCTTCCGCGGTTACCGCAACGGATGTTTCCGCAGTTGTAGATAAAGTGATGCCTTCCGTTGTTTCCATCAACGGAATGTACCGGACCACCGGTTATTTTGGAGAGACGACCCAGTCCGAGGGAGCCGGATCCGGTTTTATCATCGCAAAGACAAAAGACAAACTGATGGTAGCTACCAACGCCCATGTTGTTGCCAATTCCACATCGCTTACCGTGGCATTTTCTGATGGAACAACAGCACCGGCCACGATCGTCGGCCAGGATACGGAGGCGGACCTCGCGGTAGTTTCCGTCAACCTGAGTGACATCAAGAAAGATACCCTGAATGTGATCAAGGTAGCGGTTCTTAACGATAAAGAGGAACTGAAGGTAGGCCAGTCTGTGATCGCGATCGGCAACGCCCTTGGCTATGGCCAGTCCGTAACTACCGGCGTGATCAGCGCCTTAGACAGAGAAGTATCCTTCACGGACGGTACGATGACCCTGCTTCAGACGGATGCAGCGATCAATCCCGGAAACAGTGGCGGCGTTCTGATCGACACCCAGGGAAATGTGATCGGTATCAACAACGCCAAGCTTTCCGATACCCAGGTTGAGGGTATGGGATACGCGATCCCAATCTCCAGCGCAAAGTCCATTCTTGAGACCCTCATGAATGCAGAGCAGGTGGATGAGAAGGACCAGGCATTCCTCGGCGTTGTAGGAAAAACCATTGATAAGACCTATTCCCAGCAGCTTGGCATGCCGATGGGAATCTATGTAACAGAGGTTGTCAGCGGATCTCCGGCAGAGAAGGCAGGTGTCTCCTACGGTGACATCATCGTTAAGTTTAACGGAAATGATGTTTCTACCATGAAGGGGCTGAAGGAGAAGATCTCCATCCTGAAAGCCGGGAAAGACGTTACCGTAACTGTGAAGCGCGCAGACCAGAGTGGTGAGTACAAAGAGAAAGATATCAAGGTTACTCTTGGAAAGAAGAGTGACTTTGCTACAGAAAATAATTCGGAAAACCAGGATTCCCAGAACGGCCAGGATT
>CAMOYC010000031.1 GCA_946629665.1 uncultured Lachnospiraceae bacterium | reverse complement strand
ACGGACTCCACAAAGGCTTCCACCGCCTCCATATCCGGATTCTCCGGCAGCTTACTCGTCCTGCATGCTTCTTCGAACCGCTTCTCATAATCGGTTACAATGTCATAAAAATCAGGGACCAGAACACTTCCGGTCATGTAGTCCCCGTTCCTGATGCTCATGAGCAGGCGCAGATCCTTCTCCGGCCGGTGGGTCCGGATCAGCCCTTCCTCCAGGATATCGATTCCCATCATGAAGAGACGGACCAGATGCATGGCATGCTTGTTCAGGTGGTTGTCGTCCTTCTTTTTGTTCCTCTTGCCGATCTTATCATAGTCCCGCACGACATTGTTCATGATGTTCATCATGGAATTGTAGCTGCGCAGGGGGTAATGCTTATAATCTGCGTCCAGGAAGATCTCTGTCTCCAGCCCTTCCGTTTCCGCCTTGTCCACGTAGATCCTGATCTTGCCCTTGTCCCAGTTTTCATGCTGCCGTTTGAAATCCTCAAATGCATGGTTTACGGACTTCAGGATGTGCTGCTCCCTGGTGGGCTGGGGCAGGGAATCCCGGGCGATCGCGTTCTGCAGGCGGCGCAGCTGGGCCCCCGCATAGTGGCCGAAGGACTCGGCAGCCCGCTTAGTCAGGAAAAGGCTTTTATGGTCTAACAGTCTCTGCCCCTCCGGAGATATGATCACGTACTGGTCCGGGTCCAGGCCCAGGATCTCTATAGTGTTAGGATTACAGTTGAGGAGCAGACTGATGATCTTCATAAAAGAGTAGATCACCGTGTCTGTCTTACGGTCCTCAAACTGCTCAAAATCGGTCAGGCCGATCAGGTCGGAGGGCAGGTTTAAGGTCACGCCCCGAAAGTCGATATCGCTGCCTTCCCGGTTGGTTCCGTAGCCGTAGCTGCCGCTGACGCCGAGAAGCATGATCCGGTCCCCGAGACGGGGGTTGGTCCGAAGAAAATCATACGCTTCGGTCTTCATTAATGCTTTAAAATCCATATAGTTATCTCCGATCATTCTGGTTTTTTTATTCTGATAACAGACTCTTATCTGTTTGATCACAGACTTCTATCTCTGATTGTAAAGCATCCAGCCATGCTTTTCAACTGTTATGGGCAGGTTCCGGATCTGCCTCCTCATTTAATTCCTTGTAGGTCTTCATGATCAGAACTGCAGCGATAACAAAGGTCAGGATATCCGAGAGGGGCATGGAGTATAGTACCCCGTCCAGTCCGAAAAATCCGGGCAGGAGAAGGGCAAATCCAACGCCGAAAACAATCTCCCTTACCATGGAAAGGATGGTAGATTCCAGAGCCTTTCCCATGGCCTGAAGGAAAATGAAACAGGCCTTGTTGACACAGGCAAAAACCATCATGCAAAGATAGATCCGGAACGCCCGGATCGCGAATTCTGTATAATAAATGCTCTCATTGGCTGCACCGAAAATGTTGATCAAGTAATGGGGAAAGACTTCCACGATGATCAGGGCAATTGCGCCGACCGTGGCTTCGGAAATCAAAAGTCTGGTAAAAAGCTCTTTCACTCTTCCTTTCTTTCCGGCACCCATGTTGAAGCCGACCACCGGGATACATCCGGCTGCCATGCCCACCACGATAGAAATGACAATCTGGAAGAACTTCATGACGATGCCTACCACCGCCATAGGGATCTGGGCATACTGCTCCTGGCCGAAAACCGGATCCAGGGCTCCGTACTTACGAATCATATTGTTGATCGCCGCCATTGCAGCGACAAGGGAGATCTGGGACAGGAAGCTGGTCATTCCCAATACCAGAGTCCTGCGGCAGATCGCCATGTCAGGCCTGAAATCTTCTTTCTCAGGCTTGACCAGTTTCATATGCAGGATATACCAGACTGCCAGGATCATGGTGACAACCTGTCCGGCAACAGTCGCGACAGCGGCCCCCATCATGCCCCACTTGAAAATGAAGATGAAGATCGGATCAAAAATAATATTGAATACCGCGCCCGCCAGGGTGGATGCCATGGCAAAGCGGGGACTTCCGTCCGCACGGATGATCGGATTCAGCGCCTGCCCGAACATGTAGAAAGGGATGCCCAGCGTAATGTAAAAGAAATACTCTTTGGAATGTTTAAAAGTTTCTGCATTTACAGTCCCGCCGAACATGGCGATGATCTGGTTGCTGAAAAGCAGGTAAAGCAGAGACAGGATCAGACTGCTGACGATGACCATCAGGATCGAATTACCGACACTCTTTTTCGCCCGCTCCGGCTCTTTCATACCCAGACTCAGACTCACAAAGGCACAGCATCCGTCCCCGATCATGACTGCGATCGCCAGAGCGATCACTGTGAGTGGGAAGACCACCGTGTTGGCTGCGTTTCCGTAAGATCCCAGATAAGTGGCATTGGCAATAAAGATCTGGTCTACGATGTTATAGAGGGCCCCGACCAACAGGGATATGATGCAGGGGATCGAGTACTTTCGCATCAGTCTGCCTACCGGCTCCTCTCCAAGAAAATGATTTGCGTTTGCTTCCATAAAATTTTCACGTCCTTTCAATGCAATAAAAAAAGCAACGTGTGACATTCCAACCGGATTTACGCAGTTGGAATGCCACACGTTGCCTTGTTATTTTATCCATTAATTTTTAAAAAGTCAACCGAATTCTATTTTTTCTCGTCCGGATGACCCAGCTTCCAGCTCTTCATGTAACTGGACACCGGTGAGGAAGCATCCGCATCCGTGATACCATTCTCTCTCATGAAGGCTTCCAGCTCTTCCAGCTTTTCTCCGGCGGTGCCACCGATCAGGGACTCCTTCTTTTCGGGCTTGACATTCCGGTCCATGCGGAACATGATCCGGTAGCTGTAATCATTCGTCTTCCCCTTCTCCTCGAATACTTCCACGCCTTCTTCGTCCTCGGTGAAAGCTCCCTTGTCCGCTTCAAACAGGAAAAAGAACAGCTGCAGTCTCTTCTGCAGTACCATGTGGTTGTTTTTGATCAGGTCATTGCCCTGCTTCTTCAGGTACTTCTGCTTCATCCGGATGTCAAAATCGACGGAGGCCGGCCCGTCGCCGTAATGGCCTTCAAATACCACATAGTCAATCTTGTTGATCCTTTTCAGCTTGGCAAGCATGTCGCTCTGAAATACAACCTTGTCCTGATTATCCGCGATCATTGTTCCCATAATCCCATATCCTCCATTCTCTATATCCTGGTAAAAAATAAAAAACCCACTTTATTGCCACCTTTGATTCCCTATGGTATCTTAAAACCATAAAAACGAAGAGAAACCCGAATAAGCGGCCCTGTTACCCATTGTAACAGATAGAGGAGGATTTTTCATGGATAAAAACAAATCAAATGATGCAAATACCCACAGTGTGATCCGTCCTGAAAAGGGCAGCAATTCCGATACCTTCGGCCTGGTGATCGGCAACCTGGACCCGCAGCTGCGGGAAGTCTTAGGGCTCCCGGAAGATTGTGCTTCCATCGGGATCGTCAGTTCCAAAAAAAGAAACGCCGGCCCCATATTCGGAGCCGACGAAGCAATCAAATGATCCTGTTGTAATGATAGCCTTGTTTTTCAGCAAGGCTTTTATTCTTCCGTTGTCTCAGCCTGGGCGCCCGGATCGTCAGCGTCTGCTGCGGTGGTCTCCCCTGCGGATTCCGTGGTGGGATCTGTGCGGAAATGTAAGGTTCCGGGATCTAAGGTCTCACCGCGGTTCTTGTATAATTCAGATACGGTTACCAGCTGGAATCCCTGAGCCATGAGGTCCGGAACAAAACGCTTCACCGCATCGACATTGTATTCATGGATATCATGCAGAAGGACCACGTCTCCGTCCACTGCCTTCATGGTTTCGGCGTAGGTTGCATCTGCCTTCTTGGTCTTCCAGTCTTCGGTATCCAGAGACCAGTTCATACAGCACAGGCCGTATCCGCCCACTGCCTTCAGCACTGTCTTGTTCACTGCGCCGTAAGGGGGTCTCATCAGGACCGGTTTCACGCCGGTCGCCTCTTTGATCGCATCGACAGACTTGCTGATCTCCTCATCCAGCGCATCACCGGAGAGCTTGGTCAGCTGCACATGGCTGAAAGTATGGGTTCCCACTTCCATACCCAGATCATATTCTCTCTTCACGACCTCAGGGTAGTATCCCGCATTCTGTCCCAGGCAGAAGAAGGTGGCTTTCGCATAATTCTCCTCCAGGGCATCCAGCATCACGTTGGTGGTGTCCGGATTGGGGCCGTCATCGAATGTGATGGCTACCATGGGCTGGGATGGATCGATCTTGGGATAGATCATCAACTCAAAGCTTTGGGAAAGGCCGGAGCCGTCCGTAGCCTCTGCGGTCATGGTAACGGTATGCTTGCCGCTGCCTTCTTCCGGAACCAGCTCGCCGTCCTCGGATACGGTAACAAGGCCGTCCTCACTGCAGGTCCATTTTAATGTCGGGTTGCTGGCATCCTTCGGCTCATACTTGATGTCAAGCTGCATGGTCTCGCCCTCGCGCAGGTAGCCTGCAGGGGCTTTAACAGTGAGCTTGGTCATCGGATTACTGTTATCTGCTTTCACTTCCGTGGTCTTCTCTTCGGCCGCTTTCCCGGTCTGGGTCTGACTTTCTTTGCCATTATTGTTTCCAGTCTGTTCTGTCTTCCCGGATCCGCCGATCAGCCTTTTACCGATCGCAAAGATTCCACAAAGCAGAACACAGATCACCACTGCCCCGAGTATGTACTTGCCGATCGGGACTTTTGTCTTCTTGGGAGCCTTGTCGGCTCTTCTGGAACTTGCCATTTTTTTCACTCCTTTTATGAGATATTCGGGATCAGCAGATTCACTGATCCATGATAATCTGTTTCATAAAGAAAGGCGAAAATCATAAGGTGATCTTCGCCTTCATGTCATCCTGAAAGTTATGTGTTCTATACGCGGGACAGGTACTCGCCTGTTCTTGTATCGATCTTTAATACGTCGCCAAGGTTTACGAACAGAGGAACGTAAACAACTGCGCCGGTCTCAACGGTACAAGGCTTGGTAGCGCCGGTTGCTGTGTTGCCCTTCTCGCCGGGCTCACACTCTGTTACTTCAAGCTCTACGAACATCGGAGGCTCTACTGCGAAGATCTCTCCGTTGTGGGCGATCATCTTCACCATATCGTTCTCTCTGACGAACTTGAGCGCGTCACCGATCTGGTCTTCCGTTAAGCTGATCTGATCGTAGGTCTCAACATCCATGAACCAGTACAGGTCACCATCGGAGTAGAGGTACTGCATATCAGTACGGTCGATTCGTGCCTGAGGGAACTTCTCTGTAGGACGGAAGGACTTCTCCACTACGCCGCCACTCTTGATGTTTTTTAATTTTGTCCGAACGAAAGCAGCACCCTTGCCGGGTTTTACGTGCTGGAACTCAATAACCTGGAAAACAGCATTATCCATCTCGATGGTTAAACCGTTCTTAAAATCACCTGCAGAAATCATATCTTAACATCCTCCTTAACACTGATCGAATTAGTAATATATGCAATAATTGTATAATAATCATAGTCATTTTTCAACTCTTTTTTAAGATGGCTCTTTTCTTCGGAGCAGCCATCCGGGCTCCAGCGCCTGTCCCAGATCGATCCAGATCTCCTGCTTGGGATGAGGGGCAGATTCGACTGCATTTCCTTCCCCGTCTTCCATGGCCAGGACAGGAAGCTGCAGATTGCTGCCGTCAGGGTTCATGACCTCGATCTCCTCTCCCACGGAGAACTTGTTCCGCTGGAAGATCTGACACCAGCCCCGGTCATCGGTTTTCTGGATGATCCCGATGTAGGTGTACTCCTTGATGTAAGTGTTAGCATCGTAGATCTGGGAGTTCTCATCGGTCCTTCCGTAGTAGAAGCCGGTGGTGAACTGGCGGTAGGTGCACTTGGCAATCTCTGACCGGTAATAGTCCAGGTTGGCCTCATAGCATTCCGGTGACTTCTTATAGTCATCGATCGCCCGCCGGTAGGTCCTGGTGACTGCTGCCACGTAGAGGGCGGTCTTCATCCGGCCCTCGATCTTCAGGCTGTCGATCCCCGCCTCCAGCAGGTCCGGAATGTGCTCGATCATGCACAGGTCTTTGGAATTAAAAATGTAAGTCCCCCGGTCGGTCTCCTCCACCGGCAGGTACTCGCCGGGCCGGGTCTCCTCCGACACAAAGTACTTCCACCGGCAGGGGTGGGTACAGGCCCCCCTGTTGGCGTCCCTTCCGGTAAAATAGTTGCTGAGCAGGCAACGGCCGGAATGGGAGATGCACATGGCGCCGTGCACGAAAGCCTCGATCTCCATATCTTCCGGGATATGGTCTCTGATCTCCTTCAGCTCCTTTAAGGATAATTCCCTGGCAGCGACCACCCGGCTTGCTCCCTGGTTGTACCAGAAGTTGTAAGTGCCGTAGTTGGTGCTGTTGGCCTGGGTAGAGATGTGGATGTCGATCTCGGGACACATTTCCTTCGCGATCACGAAGACGCCCGGATCAGAGATGATCAGCGCATCCGGCCCCATCTCGGCCAGTTCTTCAAAATACTTCCGGATCCCCGCCAGGTCTCCGTTATGGGCGACAATGTTGGCGGTGACATATACTTTTACCCCGTGCTCGTGGGCATAGGAGATGCCCTCTCTCATATCCTCCGGGGAGAAATTCTTTGCCTTGGCCCGCAGCCCGTACATTTCTCCGCCGATGTAGACCGCGTCCGCCCCGTAGAGCACTGCGGCCTTCAGTACCTCCAGACTGCTGGCCGGGATCAGTAATTCCGTGTTTCTCATAGTTCCTCCGTTAAACATCGCTTTTCACGCTGATGGTCATGCCGTCCCCGGTCTCGAGGATCACGGTGTCCAGCTGCTCATGGTGCGTGAGCGCATAAAGGTAGTCCCTCATGCGGCTGTGGATCGTGTGATTTCTTCTTTTGATTCCATAGCGGGACTGGAATATGTCCCCGTCCTGAAGCACGTTGTCGGACACCAGGATACCTCCCGGTTCCAGCAGCCGCATCACTTCAGGAAGAAAATGGATATACTGCCCCTTGGCGGCATCCATAAAGATCATGTCATAGCCGGATTCCAGCTCTTTTAAAAGGTCTGTCGCATCCCCCGCAAGCAGGGTGATCCGGTCTTCCATGCCGGCCATGGCTATATTTTCTTTCGCCCGGGCAATCCTGGGCGGATAGTTTTCAATGGTTGTGATCACCGTATCTTCCGCAGTGTTTTCAGCCATAAAGACCGAAGAAAATCCAATGGCGGCTCCCACCTCCAGAATTCTCTTCGGTCTGTTCATCTTCAATAATATGCGAAGAAGTTCCTGCGTCTCACTGCGGATGATCGGGACATCATGCTCCTGCGCTTCCTTCTCGATGGCACGCAGGGCTTCGGACTTCCGGTCGCTTCCGAAGGACCGGATAAAGTCCGTGATCCTCTCCCTCTCTATCATGCTGGTTCCTCGATTCCGGTTACGGTTTGCCGGCAACCTGTCCTTAGCATATCATCCGGTTTCGCTCCTTCCTCTTCCTGGACTGTCAATGTGGCCAGGATCTCAGAAGGGGAATCTGCCGAGGATAAGGTATATGTCCCCGGTTTGATCTGATCATAATCATCCAGAAAATGCAATGCGATCACAAAATAATAAGGATTGTCAATGATATGCTTGTTCTTCAGATCTTTCGCAATATCCAAAAGTGTGTCCTCTTCCGTTACAACGATCGTCGCTTCCACAGCCTGGGACTGGGAAGTGAGGGGTTGATCCGCAAAGATCTCATATCCTATATTCTTCATGGTGACCGCAACGTAAGCGATCAGCAAAAGGATAAATATTCCGGAGAGGATCTTGATGATCAGATTCAGTGCATCATTTGACATAGCAGACTCCTTTGGGTCAGGACATCGGATCTGATCGGATCCGAAGGTTCGCTGCGTTTACGGATTCATGTGGGTCATGTCGAGGGAAATACGGTCCGCCAGCTGGTCATAGACGGTTCTCATGATCTTCAGCACCTGCTGTTCCGCGGACAGGAAACGGTGGACTACCGGCTCCGCCAGTACATCCTCGTACTTCTTGTAGAGGTTCTCCATCCGGTTGTAATACTCATCCTCCCCGGCAGAAAGCTGCAGCTCCATGCTTTCCTTGCGGAAAGAATTGAGCCTGGTATAGATCTCTTCCATCGACTTAAGGGTCTCAAGGGACCTGGTATAGTTTTCAAAAGCCGCTGTCCGGCAGATCATCTTCGAAAGTTCTCTTGTCTTGGCCTGGATCGCATCCAGGTCAGGCCGGGTATCCGGGTGTTCCATCGACATATGTATCATCCTTTGTTATACTTCCAACTTAATTATACTTCCATGATGATCGGCAGGATCATTGGACTTCTCTTCATCTTTCTCCAGATGAAGCCGCCCAGGTCTTCCTTGATCATGGACTTGATCTTATTCCAGTCTTTCACACCGTTGTTGGTACAGTTATCCAGGGTATCAAGCACAACGTTCCTTGCCTCTTCCAGCAGGGCTTCGCTCTCCCTCACATAGACAAAACCGCGGGAAACGATATCCGGTCCCGCAAGGACCATGCCATTGTACTGGTCCAGGGTTACCACAACGATGAAAAGTCCGTTCTGGGACAGGTGCTGACGGTCGCGGATCACGATGTTTCCGACATCGCCCACGCCCAGTCCGTCCACCATGATTCCCTGGGCTGGAACCTGGTCGGTAATCTTTGCCTCATCTTCACTGAGGGTGAGCACATTACCGGACTGGAGAATGATTACCCTCTCTTTGGGGATGCCCATCTCGATCGCCAGGTCGCGGTGCTTCTTCAGGTGATGGTACTCACCGTGGACCGGAATCGCGTACTGGGGCTTGGTGAGGGTGTAGATCAGCTTGATCTCCTCCTGGCAGGCGTGGCCGGATACATGGGTATCCTGGTAGATGACGGTGGCTCCCTGCTTGGCCAGTTCGTTCATGACCTTGGTGACCGCTTTCTCATTACCCGGGATCGGGTGAGAACTGAAAATGATCACATCATCCGGCTTGATGGACACCTTGCGGTGGGTGGATGCGGCCATGCGGGACAGTGCCGCCATGGTCTCACCCTGGCTGCCGGTGGTGATCAGCACGATCTGCTCATCCGGGTAGTTGCGCATCTTCTCGATCTCGATCAGGGTATCATTGGGAATCTTGATATAGCCAAGTTCCGCGGCAGTTGTGATGGTGGTAACCATACTCCTGCCCTCGATCACAACCTTCTTTCCGGTCCGGTGGGCACAGTTGATGATCTGCTGTACCCGGTCCACGTTGGAAGCAAAGGTTGCGACGATGATCCTGTGGTCCATGTTCTCTTCAAACAGATGCTGCAGCGTTCTTCCCACGGTGCGCTCAGAGGGGGTATAGCCCTCCCGCTCCACGTTGGTAGAGTCGCACATAAGGGCCAGCACGCCCTTCTTTCCAAGCTCGGCAAACCGGCCCAGATCGATCGCATCTCCGAAGACCGGTGTGTAGTCGATCTTGAAATCGCCCGTGTGGACGATCACGCCGGCCGGCGTGTAGATCGCCAATGCTGCCGCATCGGATATACTGTGATTGGTTTTGATAAATTCTATTCTGAAACAGCCCAGATTGATCGACTGGCCATGCTTGACCACTTTCCTTCTGGTTGTTCTTAACAGGTTGTGTTCCCGAAGTTTATTCTCGATCAGGCCCATGGTAAGCTTGGTCGCATAGACGGGCATGTTAATCTCTTTCAGAGCATAGGGAATCGCGCCGATATGGTCCTCGTGGCCATGGGTGATTACCAGGCCCTTCACCTTATCCGCGTTCTCCTTCAGGTAAGTAATATCGGGAATCACCAGATCGATTCCCAGCATCTCTTCATCCGGAAAAGCCAGACCGCAATCCACCACGACAATATTGTCCTTGTACTCAAACGCGGTGATGTTCATGCCGATCTGCTCTAATCCACCAAGAGGTATGATCTTAACAGCCTCTTTTTCTGACATAATTACCTCCATTCTAGTATGAAATTGTGGCTGTCGTCTGGCCTGACACCTGTCTTTAATCCATCACGATGTCAGTACCGTCCAACAGTTGTTCGAATATTCTCGAAACAAGCAACAGCTCCGTCTCATCCTCGACAAACACATACTCGTTCATCTCATTGTCCGAGGCATCCGGATTCGCTCTCATAATGTACACGGTCTGTTCTTCGCCGTCTGTCTCCTCTGCTCCCTCTTCGACCAGAAGATAGCTGCGGCCGTTCACTGTTGTCTGTTCCAGAATACTGAATTCTACTGTGTCTCCATCCTCTGTGAGGAATGGAATCGTGTTCTTGTCTCTCTTTTTCATCTTATTATGATATGATTCTTTCAAAAACCTGACTTACGTCTGCTTCCTGCCGGTTTGTAATCTGCTTTAGGAAATGGGCCGGTCGGGGATCGGGTTCGCGTCCATATAACTTTGCAATATCAAAGTGGCGGCCATCCAGTCAATCCTGGATTTCCTGTGTTCTCTCCGAACGCCGCCACTTAGAAGTATTCTCTCTGATTCCGCTGTCGTCAGTCTCTCGTCCCAAAGGACGACTTCCAGGCCGGTTCTCCCGGCAAGTTTATCGCGAAATTCCAATGTCGCTTCCGCTCTCTCCCCCATCGTATTGTTCATGTTCTTGGGCAGCCCGAGCACAATCTTCGTAATCTCGTACTCCGCCGCCAGCGTCTCAATTCTGGCAAGCGTCTTCCTCAGCTTGCCCGGTGACTTCCGGGTGATCGTCTCCAGGCCCTGGGCAGTGATTCCCAGCATGTCACTGACAGAGACTCCTACCGTCTTGCTCCCAAAGTCGAGCCCCATCCAACGCTCTTTCATAACAATCTCATTTCAAAACCGTATCGATATAGTTCTCGATCAGGACCTCAAGAATCTCATCACGCTCTACTTTCATGATCAGACTTCTCGCTCCCTTGTGACTGGTAATGTAAGTGGGATCTCCGGACATAACATAACCAACGATCTGGTTTACCGGATTATACCCTTTTTCGGTAAGGGCCTGATACACGTCTCTTAATATAGATGCGACATCATATTCCTGCTCTTTCACTACCTGGAAAAACTGTGTATTATTCGTACCCATGATTACCTCCTTTAGCAGATTTACAGTCACTACATATTTTACTATGACATGGACCAAAATTCAATCTAAATCTTATTTCCTGTTAAAATTCCCCTATTATGGCCTGTAATTTTTACATAAATTATCGCATTTTCATAATAGGTTTCTGATTTTTCTCCGGTTTCGACTGCTATTGTCAGGTAATTTCTAGTGTGGCCCTGCCAGTATTTTTTTCCGTCAATCTCCACTTCTTCTTCCAGCAGGACTTCCATTTCCCGGCCGATAAAGGTCTCCTCGTAGGCCGCCTTGTGGGCTGCGGTCATGGCCAGGAGCCGGGCTGCCCGCTCCGTCTTGACCTGGTCCGGCAGGTGGCCGGACATTTTCTGGGCCCTGGTACCCTCCCGGATCGAGTACTTGAAAATGTGCATCTCATAGAGGTTGATCCGCTCCAGATAAGCGAAGGTTTCCTCAAATTCTTCTTCCGTCTCCCCGACGAAACCGGCGATCACGTCGGTGGTGAGGGCGGGGTTGTCATAGCGGTCCCGCAGGAGGGTGAGGGCCTCTTCGTATTCTTTTGTGGTGTACTTGCGGTTCATTCTCTTTAAGGTGGCGTCGCAGCCGCTCTGCAGGGAGAGATGGAAATGCGGACATACCTTGTCGCATTTTACCAGCCGGTCTACGAAATCTTCCGTGATGATCCTGGGTTCTAGAGAACTGAGCCGGATCCGGCAGATTCCTTCCACCTGCTGCAGGGCTTCGATCAGGTCGATTAGCAGCCATTCTTTCTTATCCCGGGGGCCGGGCTGGTTTTCTGCCAGGTTCTCCATGTCATCGTACTGCATTTTCTTCCAGTCAAGTCCGTAGGAGCTTACGTGGATGCCGGTGAGGACGATCTCCTTGTAACCCGCTGCTGCCAGTCTCTCCACCTCCGCAATGACCTCCTCCGGTCTCCTGCTGCGGATCCTGCCCCTGGCGTAGGGGATGATGCAGTAGGAGCAGAACTGGTTGCAGCCGTCCTGGATCTTGAGGTAGGCCCGGGTGTGGCCGGATACCCGGCTGATGGACAGCTCTTCGTAGTCCCGGTCCGCCGCGATGTCCACGAGCCTGGTCTCTGCTGCAGAAGGTCCGTCCGGGTCCTTCTCCGGATGGCTGACAAAATACTCTTCCAGAATGCTGGCGATATCCTTTTTGCAGTTGTTGCCCACCAGGATATCCGCCTCGTGCTTCTCCTTCAGCTTCTGAGAATCCACCTGGACATAACAGCCCGCGGCCACTACCACCGCGCCGGGATTTCTTTTTCTTGCCCGGTGGATCATCTGCCGGCTCTTCCGGTCTGCCATGTTGGTCACAGAGCATGTATTTACGATATAAACATCCGCCTCGTCCCGGAAGTCGACGATCCGGTAACCCTGGGCTTCCAGCAGTTCTTCCATCGCGTCGGTCTCGTACTGGTTTACCTTGCAGCCCAGCGTCAGAAAGGCGGCTCTTCGAGTTGTCGTCATGTGCATTCTCCTCTTTGATAAGTCATTTCATATTGACATTCTTTCCCAGAAAATGTACTATATTATTAGAAAAATAATACTAATATTACATATATGCCAGGAGGGGATAAGACCAATGAAAACGGTTAAAATTTCTTTAAATTCCATAGATAAGGTTAAGACCTTTGTTAATGTCATCAACCGCTTTGACGCGGAGTTTGATCTGGTTTCCGGCCGTTATGTCATCGATGCCAAGTCGATCATGGGTATCTTCAGTCTTGATATCTCAAAACCGATCGACCTCAACATCCATAACACCAATAATCTCGATGAGATCCTGGAGGCGCTGGAACCTTATATGGTAACAGAAGAGGAATGATCTTTTATTCCATTTTATTGATCTGATCGTCTGTATGAATAATGTGCCGGGTGCGTAAAGCCCCGGCACTTTTTTTATTTTCTTCTTTAATGTGCGTGGATCTTGATCATCTCCGCGGAGTTCAAGGCCTCCTCCATCAGTCCGTCGATCACGTCGGCAAGCTTCTTCTCCGACTTCTTGATCACATCCAGTCTCGGTTTTGTCACCGGATGCTTGGCCACGAAGATCGTACAGCAGTCTTCGTAGGGGAGGACGGAAGTTTCAAAGGTTCCGATCTTCTCGGAAATCTCGATGATCTCATTCTTGTCCATACCGATGCAGGGCCTGAAAACAGGCATGGTTGCCGCATCGTCCGTCACGTAGAGGGACTGGATGGTCTGGCTTGCCACCTGGCCCAGACTCTCGCCGGTCACCAGGGCCAGAGCGCCCCGTTTCTTTGCAAAATACTCCGCAATGTACATCATATAACGGCGCATGATGATGGTAAGCTCGTCCTTGGGACACTTCTGATAGATCGCCATCTGGATGTCCGTGAAATTCACCACATACAGTGAGATCGGTCCCGCGTATACGGCCACCTGCTTAGCCAGGTCGATGACCTTCTGCTTGGCCCGCTCGCTGGTGTAGGGCGGCGCGTGGAAATAGACCGCGTCGATCTTGACGCCGCGCTTGGCGATCATATAGCCTGCCACCGGGCTGTCGATACCGCCGGAAAGCAGCAGCATGGCGTTGCCGTTGGTGCCGACCGGCATTCCGCCTGGTCCCGGGATCTCTTTGGAGTAGATGTAGACCTTCTCCCGGATCTCCACCGTGAGGCTGACCTCCGGCTCGTGAACGTCCACGCTCAGGTGAGGGAAAGCGTCCAGTACCCTGCCGCCTAATTCCGCGGCCACCTCCATGGAGGTCATAGGGTAGCTCTTGTCCCCACGACGGCAGAACACCTTGAAAGAAAATGTCTCTCCTTCATATTCCTCCGCCACATAGTCACAGAGGACCCGGGCCATCTCGTCCATTTCCTTCCCCTCGGATACCACGATGGGGCAGATCCCGGAGATACCGAACAC
The DNA here is from genome assembly GCA_946629665.1 of uncultured Lachnospiraceae bacterium. GTDB lineage: Bacteria > Bacillota > Clostridia > Lachnospirales > Lachnospiraceae > Anaerobutyricum. The sequence goes on along the minus strand of CAMOYC010000031.1, from coordinate 5,359 downwards.
GTGGGACAAAGCCTCCACGGTTTCTTCGTAGTCGTAGGCCTCCTCGGACTCCGCAAACACTCTGCCGGACTCCTTGCGGATATTGAACTCTCCCACCGGATCCAGGGCAAAATGCATCTGGCGCACCAGCGCGTCCTCGAACAGGTGGCGGTTCTTGCCCTTTAAGCCAATCTCCGCATATTTGATCAGATAAGCTTTATATTCCATAGTTATTCCCCTTTTTGCCTTGTCCGGCCTACTCTAGCGCCTCTTGAACATGCGCAGCGCCGGCACCAGTTCCTTCAGTGCCTCCACACAGATGTCCGCCTCTTCGATTGTGTTGTACACGGAGAAGGAAAAACGCAGTGTGGATTCATAATATTCTTTCGTCAGCCCGATCCCTTTCAGGGTCCCGCTCACCGCGGGATGGTTGGAGGAGCAGGCAGACCCGGATGAAACGTAGATCTCCTTGTCTTCCAGCGCATGCAGCAGGACTTCGCTGCGCAGGCCCGGAAAACTGATGCTGGCAATGTGAGGTGCTTCCCCGGAATTATCTTTGACATTGTCCACTTCCGCCAGCACTCTTTTAATAAAATGTTCTTTTACCAGCCCGATCTTCTCCACCTGGTCCTTCTTCTCTCCGTACATGAGCTCGGCAGCCTTGCCCAGGCCTGCGATGCCGGGTACATTTTCTGTGCCGGACCGCATCCCTTTTTGCTGGTTGCCGCCCCAGAGAATGGGCTTGATCTTGGTTCCATTTTTTATGTACAAAAATCCGATCCCCTTGGGGCCGTGGATCTTATGGCCACTGACGCTGACAAGGTCCGCCTTCCAGCGCTTTGGCAGGCAGTCCATCTTTCCGTATGCCTGGATACAATCCGTGTGGAACAGGATCTTGGGATCATAGGCCTTGACGATCTTCCCGATCTCCTCCACCGGCTGCACGGACCCGATCTCGTTGTTGACCCGCATGATGGAGACCATCATGGTATCTTCCCGCAGGGCCTCCTTCAGGGCATCTAAAGATACGATCCCCTTCTCGTCCACCGGCAGATAGGTCACCTCAAAGCCTTCCCGCTCCAGGAAGGACAGGGTATTATAGATGGATGCATGCTCAATACAGCTGGTGATGATGTGCTTTCTCTCCCTGCGCATGGCGTAGGCCGTCCCGATCAGGGCCAGGTTGTTGGCCTCGGTGCCGCCGGAGGTGAAGAAAATCTCCTTCGGGTCCACCTTCATGGTCTTCGCAATCACCTCGGAAGCATAACGCAGATACTCCTCGGCGTGAAAGCCCTTCCTGTGCATGGAAGAAGGATTGCCGTACTCTGCTTCCATGGTCTCCTGCATGATGGCGCGGACCTCCGGAAAAGGCATGGTGGTCGCACCGTTATCAAAATATATCTCAGACATTATCGTTAACTCCCTTCGGAAAATCCAATGTTTAATAGGATACCACAAACTTCTCCGCCACGCAACATGAAACCTGCCGCTCCGTGGGGAAAATCCGGTCAGTCATGGGGATCCTCCGGCTTCTTTCTTCCGGTGAAGACCAGAAAACGGCTGATCAGGTAATTCAGGACCAGCACGATAAACTGGGTGACCAGCTTGGCGATCATGTCGTTCATGCCCAGCCAGGCCATGAGGCTCACGCCGCCCACCTCGATCGCCATGGTGGACAGTCTCCCGCCCACAAACCGGCACAGCTCAAGGAAGGTATCAAGAAGGCCGCCGGTCTTCGAATCAAAAACGCAGATCTTATTGGTCACGTAGGCGAATAAAATGGCCAGCGACACGGAGATGACATTGGCGGTAAACACCGAGAGCGGGGTAAAGGCCCGCAGCAGGGCGTAGGAGCCAAAATTCACTAAGGTGGTCAGGCCTCCGAAAAAAATGTAACGCACCACCTTATTATGATACATTTTGTTAATCCGGTCTCTCATCTTACAGGTTCTCCAGCAGATTCTCCAACAGATTCTCCATGGAAATTACAGGTTCTCCAGCAGATTCTCCATAGAGAAATATTTTCTTCCTTCGCGGAGATGGATCTCCGTGTACTCATCGGGTTCTTCGTTCAGGACGGAAAGCTCATCCAGATGGGCTTCCATGTCCTTCCTGCCCAGCTCCATTCCCTGGCGGATATAGTCCGCAGAAAAGTTCAGGGTTCCCTCCAGCAGGTCGCCCATGTCCCGGCTGGGATAGATATGGACAAACACGGCTCCGCCATAGTATTTCTCTTCGTTGATCTTCATGTTTAAGAGGGGGGCCCAGGCGTTGTCCCTGGCTTCCTCCGCTGACTGGGTGTGGATGACGATAAACCGCCGAAAACCCAGATGATAGAGAGGGGCAAAGGGGCTGTTATCCCCGAATACCGGCAGGCCGCCGTCGAGGTAGTCTTCCCGGTCCATGGTCTTTTTGTCAAACACAAAGGGGAAGGCTGCGCTGGCCAGCAGGCAGTCCACCTGCTTTTCCGGGCTCATCCGGTTCATAATGAAATCTTCCGGGTAACCGGTGGTCCGGTTGAAGGCAGTCACCAGGAAAAGGGGCCATGCAGGCAGCTTGCCCGGCATGCCGCTGCCCCGGATCAGTTCTTCTAAGTAGGCGCTGTTCCGGAACCCTTCTCCGATGGAGTCTGCTGCGGCAAACAGCTTCTCCGGGACCAGGGTGGTCCAGAGGTCTTCCGGCGTCCGGTCTTCGCTGTCGCCTTTGCTTCCACTTTCGCTGTCGCTGTCTACCTCGTCGTCACTGCTTCTTCCGCTGTCACAGCCGGCCAGGAACATGGCCCCGTTCAGGGCGCCAACGGAAGTCCCTGCCACCGCAGTGATCTTTCTTCCTCCGGGAGTTTCCTCCCCCGCAAAATAGTCTTTCAATACCCGGCAGGCTCCGACCTGGTAGCAGCCTTTGCCGCCACCGCCGTTTAATACGAGGGCAATCCCCTCCTTCGCCCGGTCCAGTCCTTCCTTGAATTCGGCTTCCGCCTCTTCCACCCGCTTTTTCAGCTTCTGCCAGCGGTTTTTATACAGGGCCGGCTTTACGGTGCTGTGCTGCCGGTCGCTGTGGTCCTTGATCCGGTGTGCCCGGTCAAAGCCTTGTTCTATCTCTGAGACAAGAGAACTGAGCTCATCGTCTCCGACAAGGTCCAGCATTTTCTTCATGGAATCTTTACTCATAACAACCCTCCCGGTCCGGCTCTTCCCGCCGGTTTGCTGAGAAGGCGGCCCTCCTTTTTGTCGGAAGCCCGCCTCGTTCAGATACATTATATAAAAGTATTATACACAAGTAAAGGTTTATACGGGATATGCCCCGTTTTCCGTGTCAGCCTTGGCAGGGTCGATCTTCTCCTGCTGGGCTGCCCGGTACTTGAAGAACTCCTCTGCCACCTGCGGGAAGAGCGCGTAGGATAACACATCCTCATCCTGCTGTTTCCACTGGGCCATCTCCTTCTCCAGTCTGGGAAGTTCCGGCTCTAAAAGGTCAGCGGGACGGCAGGTGATCGGCTCCTCGTCACCGATCGCCTTCTTTACGACTTCCTGGTTCATGGGCATGACAGTCTGTCCGTACTCGCCGCGGAGCAGCGCCTTGGATTCGTTGGTGATCATCTTGTAGCGCTCACCGGTCAGAACGTTTAACACAGCCTGGGTTCCCACGATCTGGCTGGAAGGGGTAACCAGGGGCGGTTCTCCGTAATCCTTGCGGACGCGGGGTACTTCCTCCAGCACCTCATAGAACTTGTCGGATGCTCCCTGCTCCTCGAGCTGGGAAACCAGATTGGAAAGCATGCCGCCGGGCACCTGGTACATGAGGGTCTTGATGTTGACACCCAAAACCTTGGTGGACATGAGGCCGCTCTCCAGATCCCGCTCTCTCAGCGGACGGAAGTAGTCTGCGATCTCTCCCAGCAGATTCAGGTCCAGGCCGGTGTCACGGTCGGTGCCCCGGAAGGTCTCAACCATAACCTCCGTGGAAGGCTGGCTGGTTCCCATAGCGTAGGGGGACATGGCGGTGTCGATGATGTCGACGCCGGCCTCCACCGCCTTTAAGTAGCTCATGCCGCCCACACCGCTGGTGTAGTGGGTGTGGAGCTCCACCGGGATGTCCGTCGCTGACTTCAGGGCCTTCACCAGGCGCTCGGATTCATAGGGAATCAGAAGGCCTGCCATATCTTTGATACACAGGGAATCCGCCCCCATGTTCTCGATGTCCTTGGCCATCTTTGCCCAGTATTCCAGAGTGTAGGCATCGCCGAGGGTGTAGGACAGGGCAACCTGGGCGTGTCCGCCTTCCTTCTTGGTGGCGTCCACTGCGGTCTGCAGGTTGCGGAGGTCATTCAGACAGTCGAAGATTCGGATGATATCAATACCGTTCGCAATGGATTTCTGAACAAAATACTCTACCACGTCATCCGGATAGGGCTTGTAGCCCAGGATGTTCTGGCCGCGGAAAAGCATCTGTAACTTGGTATGTTTAAAGCCCTCACGGAGCTTGCGCAGACGAACCCAGGGATCTTCCTTGAGGAAACGGAGGCAGGCATCAAAGGTTGCGCCGCCCCAGCACTCTACTGCATGGTAGCCTACCTGGTCCATCTTGCCGACGATGGGTAGCATGTCCTCCGTCGTCATACGGGTAGCGATCAGAGACTGATGTGCGTCACGAAGGACAGTCTCTGTAATTTTTAAAGGATTTTTATTCTCTGTAACAGCCATGTTTAACTCCCTTCTAGACTCCAAAGATTGCCATGAAGGTACCTGCAGCTACTGCGGTACCGATAACTCCTGCCACGTTCGGCCCCATCGCATGCATCAGAAGGAAATTGGTCGGATCAGCCTCCTGACCTACCTTCTGGGATACGCGGGCCGCCATGGGAACCGCGGAAACTCCAGCGGATCCGATCAGCGGATTAACCTTGCCTCCGGTCACCTTGCACATGATCTTGCCGAAGATCACGCCTGCGGCGGTACCCAGGCAGAAGGCAACCAGACCGAGAATGACAATCTTGATGGTACTGACGTTCAGGAAGGCCTCCGCGCTGGTGGTGGCTCCGACGGAAGTACCAAGGACGATGACAACAATATACATCAGGGCGTTGGAAGCCGTCTCTGTCAGCTGTTTTACCACACCGGACTCCCGGAAAAGGTTACCCAGCATCAGCATGCCGACCAGGGGTGCCGTGGTGGGCAGGATCAGGCAGACAACGGTCGTTACAACGATCGGGAACAGGATACGCTCCGTCTTTGATACCGGGCGAAGCTGTTCCATCTTGATCTTTCTCTCCTCTTCCGTGGTCAGCGCCTTCATGATCGGCGGCTGGATGATCGGAACCAGGGACATGTAGGAATAGGCAGCTACGGCGATGGGGCCCATCAGGGCCGTCTGCCCCAGTTTA
>CAMOYC010000030.1 GCA_946629665.1 uncultured Lachnospiraceae bacterium | reverse complement strand
TAAGGGCGGGGACATCCGCCCCTGGGCTCTGGCAGCCCTCTCTGACTGGGATCGCATTCCTCAGGAGGATATCGTGGCGATGGCCCTGGAGATGAAAGGGACCATCCAGAAGAGCAACGGCCTCTGGGGCAATGCTTACACCAATGGCTGCTACCTGACCGGGATCGGGGCTTCCGGTGTGAACATTGATTATTTTACGACGGAAAAGGGGACCATTCTGGACCGTTTTGCCGAAGATTATATGACAGAGGATTACAAATTCAGTTACGAGGGGCAGGTGCCGTGTTTCGTGAAGGACGCGATCATAGGTCTGGGAGACCTGATCCATGAAAGAAGCATATGGGCTTCCTATGCACTTACTCCGGAAAAGCTTTCTGCCCTTCTGACGGAGGCGAAAGCTCTGAATACGGAATCCGCCACGGAGGAGGAGAAAGAAGCCCTGGCTCGGGCGATTGAAGCAGCGGAGGCGGTCAGCGGGGATGCTTATGGTTACGGGCCGGCCTATTATGGGCTTTATGAGGCCATGGGCCGGATTGACGATGCTTACAATCTGCACATCCGGTTCTGCAATAAGGAGCAGGCAGACCGGATCACAGAGATCCATTCCGTACTGGATACATTTTCTTCTAAAGAAGTGGCCTTTGCCGATGTTCCAAGGATTCAGAAAGCCTGGGCGGATTACAAGGCTATCCTGAAGGATAATAATAAGGAGATGCCTTCTTATGTGGAGCAGCCGGACCGATTTGATTCCATTCTGGAAAAAATGATCACTGCGATCGATCAGAGGATCCTGGAGATGGATTCGGAGACCGGACATGGCACTTCCTTCAGCAATGCAGGATTAACTGCCTTTAAACAGCTGAAGGCAGTGATGGACGCCCTGGATGCAGACCAGCTTTCGAAACTGCAGAACCGGTCTGCTTATCAGGTCATGGAAAAGGCCTATGAGAAGATCATAAACGCCAAACCGGTACCAAAACCAGCCGAGAAAGTCAAGGTGGGAACTAAGGTTACGGTAAAAGGAGGCGTCTACAAGATTACCGCCAACTCTTCGAAAAAACGCACGGCCAGCCTGGTCGGAACCAGGAAGAAGACGATCAAAAAGCTGGTAATCCCTGCCACAATCTCAGCCGGCGGGAAGAAGTACAAAGTCACTGCCATATCCGCAAAAGCCGTAAAGAACCGGAAAAAACTGACCGGCGTGACAGTCGGTAAGAATGTGGTCAAGATTGGGAACAAGGCATTTGCCGGATGCAGCAAACTGAAGAAGATCACCATTAGAAGTGCCCGCCTGAAGAAAGTTGGATCAGGCGCCTTGAAGGGGATCCATAAAAAAGCGGTGATCAAAGTTCCGAAAAAGAAGAGGAAAAGCTACAAAAAGCTCTTTAAGAATAAGGGCCAGAAGAACACGGTAAAAGTGTCCTGATCAGAAAATGTTCTATCAGGAATCCGGAGCGTTTGGCATATGCCATACGCTCCTTCTTTTTTTCATCTGCCATTTGTGGTAAAATGATAATAAATCCCATAGGGTCATACTACGATAAATATGATTGAGGAGAGTTTATCATGTTTTACTATTTCGTTTACATAGCAACTTATTTTCTGAATAAGGTCATGGCGTTTTCCGGGATGAAGGGTTATGCCCTTTCTCTAATCATGGCCATATGTGAGTGTGCCATGTTCTTCCTGGCCGGAAGAGATATCATCACAGTCTGGAAGAAAATGTCTTCTGACACGCCACAGGATTACCAGGTTCCCATGTGTCAAAGGGCCCTGGCTTTATTCGGGGTCTATATTGCCCTGGGAATTGCCTTCCTGAATGTGGTCAAGCATCAGGGCGTTTATCTGGCAATCCGGAATATCCTGGCGATCAATATCGTTCCTGCCTGCTGTGGAGTTCTGATCTCCCTTGCCCTGGTTTATCTGGGCGCAGCATGGTTCCTTCCGTCCTGCAAAAAATCAGAAAGGACAAGGTTGATCGCTATCATCATTTCTGTGGTTGGCTTTCTGTTTGTCTTCATCCCTGCAGGGACGTTCGGCTATGCGCTGGTCGGGATCCTGATCGGCGGAGACAATTATGGATGTGTTCCAATCGTCACCCACCTTTTCATGGTCTTCTGGGGAGCCTACACCGCTTCTGAAGATCAGCTGAACCTGAAGAACCGGTACAACATCATGATCCTGATATTCCTTACAGGACTCAGTTTATGTTTTGCCTATTTCCGGTTGGGAAGTGCTTTCTTCTTAAGTGCGGGCGGAGTCGGAGCGTTTATCACTGTCCTGTTCGTCTCCCTTCTCAGACCGATCACCGGAAAGATCTACAGCCTTTTATTCCGGATCAGGGATGCTTTGGTCCGACTATTTGAGACTCTGGACCGGACCGGAGACCATGAGGCTTTTTCCAGGAAAAATCTCAAAATGCTGTTTTTCTACATACCGGTTTACACGATTCTATTTCTGGGCACGATCGTTTTCATATTCCTGCCGATCATCAAGGAGGGCCGGTCCATGGTGTGGACGGGGGACGCCCTGGCCCAGTATATTCCTAAAATGCTGCGCTTTTACCGTTACTTCCCCCAGCTTGTGGACTGCCTGATCCACGGTAACCCTGATATTCCCCAGTATGACTTTAACCTGGGGCTGGGAACGCCGATCAACATCACCCTGGATCCGCTTTACTGGCTCTATGCCATCCTGCCAAAGGACAATCCGGACGCAGTCTATACCTTTATGAATATGGTCCGCTATTACCTGGCAGGCTTAAGCTTTTCGGCATTACTCTTATACTTTAACTGTTCCTACCTTGCTACGATTACAGGCAGCCTGGCCTACACTTTTTCCGGCTTTGCCCTGGTGGCAGGAACGAGACATTTTCTTTTTATATCGCCCCTCATCCTGCTTCCTTTAATGGTCATTGCCATGGAGCGGCTGATCCGATATAAAAAATGGTATATGTTCACGATCCTGACCGGGATATCCCTGCTGGTATCCTACTATTTCCTGTATATGAACACGATCGCCCTGGGCATCTATTTCATCAGCAGGATCGTTTGTGATAAGGAGTTACGCAGCCTGAAGACTTTCTTTGGCAGAGGGATCCTCATTGTCCTGACTTATACATTGGGAGCAACCATGGGAGTGCTGTCCATAGCCACCTTCTTTGGTTCATACCTGAATTCCGGAAGAAGCCACCAGTCTGCGCCGGTAGATACCGGCAAGGTGATCAAGCTGTTTTACCGGCAGGGCTGGATCTCGGATATCTTCCTCTCCATGAACAGCTATACCTTCTCTCCGGGCTACTGGCTGAGAGTGGGAACCATCCCCCTGGCAATCTTTGGAGTAGTCCTGCTGTTTACCAGGAAAAACAGGAATGAGCTGCGGCTGATGTACCTGATCTTCACCGCCTTCTGCTGTATTCCTGCGGCTGCCTATGTTTTCAGCGGTTTTTCTACCGTGACCAACCGCTGGTCCTACATCTACACAGCCCTGCTCTGCTTCCTGGGGACTATGTGCATAGACCAGCTGCAGCAGCTGTCCAAGAAGGATATCCTGGCTCTGACCACGGTCACCCTCTACTATGGACTGCTGGTATATTTCGACGCCAGAATGCAGTTCATGACCATGTACGCTGACCTGGCCTTCCTGGCCGTGACCCTGTGCGTTGTCCTGCTGATCAACGTAAAGGGATTCTCCTTCCCTCCTTATGCCGGCAAGATCATGCTGGCCGGAGTCATGATCATGAGTATCATCTTCAACGGATCCAACCTTCTCGATATGAAGAAGAAAAATGGAGACAGGAGAATTAATTATACACAGTTTAATGCAAAAGAATTTATCTCGGATACATCCCTGGATGAGCTGGATAAGATTCCGGGCTATACCGATTCGAAAGAATATTTCCGGTCCACCAATCTCAAGGGAAAGAATAACACCAACTGTTACAGCATGGTCAAGGGATATAATGATGTCGCTGTATTCTCCAGTACCCTGACCAGCAGCGTGGTTGACTACCACCGGAATATGGGAAGCTGTAACTGGTCCATGGTCCGCATCAATGACTATAATGGACGGACGTTCATGCTGGAACAGGCCGGTGTGAGATTCCTTGGGTTTAACTCAAGCAAACATATGAAAGAGCTGCCTTATGGTTATAAAAAAGTCCATACGGCCAGGAAGGGCAGACCGATCTATGAGAACCAGTATACGCTACCGGTTGCCTACACCTATGATACGGTTCTGCCGGTTTCCTCCCTGGAGGATAAGAGCCCGGTGGAGAAGCAGGAACTTACGATGCATGCCGCTATCATTGACGATGAGAATGTAAAGGCCTGCTCCAACCTGAAACAGACATTGAAAGCTCCTCTGCTGGCCCATGAAGTTCCCTGCAAGATCAAGTACAAGGGGACCCATGTGGAAGGCAAAAGGCTGATCATCGACAAGCCTGGCGGCTTTGTCAAACTGACCTTTAAGAGCGATCCGAACTCCGAGACCTATGTCATCTACTCCGGCCTGATCAAGAAGCTTGACGAGGGAAGACCCCAGATCAAGAGGGTGAAGATCAAGTCGGGAGATACCCGGTATACATACCATTTCCGTCTGGATGCCTACAAGACGGACCAGGATAAGCATGTGTTCAACCTTGGTTATCACAAGGAACCCGTGACAACCTGTAAGCTGACTTTCAAGAAGCCGGGATCCATTGATTTTGATTCCCTGTCAGTGTACTGCCAGCCTATGGATAAGTATGCGGAATCGGTGGAAGCCAGAAAGGAAGATACGGTTTCTGATCTCAAGATCGGGAATAACACAATTTCCGGAAATATTACCCTGAAACGGGATAAGATGCTTGTGATCGCATTCCCTTACCAGAATGGCTGGACGGCTTACGTGGACGGCAAGGAAGTGCCGATCATCCGCACCAACTACCAGTACATGGGATTGAACCTGACACCGGGAACCCACAGTATCCGGCTGCACTTCGCGATCCCCGGCCTGAAGATCGCCTTTCTTGTAACCGGCGCCGGAATCGGCCTGTTCCTGCTGATCGTGATCTTCAATCATGTCAGGAAAAGAAGAGGAGCCAAAGCCGGGAAGGAAAACGCCAATGGTTAAAGCAGACCTGATCACCGGTTTTCTGGGATCCGGCAAGACCACCTTTATCAGAAAATATGTCAGCTACCTGCTGGACCAGGGTGAGAAGATCGGAATACTGGAAAATGACTATGGTGCCATCAACGTGGATATAATGCTTTTATCGGACCTGAAAAGTGACAGGCTCGGTCTGGAGATGGTCGCGGGAGGCTGTGACCATGACTGTCACATACGCCGTTTCCGCACCAAGCTGATTACCATGGCCATGCTGGGTTATACCCGGGTAATCATAGAACCTTCCGGCATATTTGATGTGGATGAATTCTTCGATATCATGCATGAAGACCCCCTCTATGACCGCTATGAGATCGGTAACGTGATCACGATCGTCAAGCCGGAATTCGGGGAAGAATATTCGGAAGGGATGGATTACCTGCTGGCCAGCCAGATCGCCCAGGCGGGCTGTGTGGTCCTCAGCCATGCAGACGAGGTGGACGAAAATGCGATCAGGGACACCGTTGCCCATATGAACAGGGCCCTGGCCCGAATCCGCTGCGACAGGACATTTTCTTTGGAAGAAAATGTGATCGCCAAACCCTGGGACAGTTTTACGCCGGCTGACTATGAGAGACTTGCCGGCTGCAGATATCAGGAGATCGCCTTTGAGAAGAACTTTTCCATGGATGATAATCCTTTTCAGTCCATGTTTTTCATGAACCTGGACCTGCCTGTGGATGAAGTGTTAGGAAGAGTCCGTCAGTTGTTTGAAGATTCTGGGACCGGCCATGTGATCCGGGTCAAGGGATTCCTGAAGGAGGAAAAGGGAGACGGCTGGCTGGAGCTCAATGCCACCGCCAGGGAGACAAATATTACCCGGATCAGCGATGGCCAGGAGGTTCTCATTGTGATCGGTGAGAACCTGCGGGAAGAAGCGGTCGACCGGTATTTCCCGGCGAAATATTCCACGATCCGCTTCAGAGGAGAAGGCTGATAAGAGAGCAAGTAAAAAAGCAGTTACAAAAAGAGCGTCACAGAAATGCTTCTGTGACGCTTTCTTTCGTTTGCTTTCAGATTCCTGATGTCTACAGCGGCTTAAAGTCAGATGCCGGATGCTTGCAGATCGGACAGATGAAATCTGCGGGGAGCTCATCGCCCTCGTAAATATATCCGCAGATCTGGCATACAAAGCCCTTCTTCTCTGTCGGCTGCGGTTTCGGCTTGACATTTGCCTGATAGTAATTGTAGGTCATGGTCTCCTTGCCGGAGATTACCCGGGCCTCGGAAACGCTGCAGATAAACATGGTGTGGGTATCGAAATCATGACAGGCTTCTACCTCTAAGGACATAAAGGAGTTAATGTACTTGGGCAGGTAAGCGATGCCGTTGCCGGATCTGAGCAGAGGCCAGGATGCGAACTTATCAACATCCCTTCCGCTCTGGAATCCGAAGTTGGTGAACACATCAAAAGGTGCTTCCACGGATAAGCAGTTCACATTCATCTTGCCGGTCCGCATGATCATGTCATGGGTGTAGTTGCCCTTATTCAGGGTAACGGCGATCCGGTTCGGTGAGTTGGTAATCTGCGTGATGGAGTTGGCGATGCAGCCGTTATCCTTGTTGTCTTCTCTGGCAGTTACCACATAGAGACCGTATCCGATCTTGAACAGAGCGGCCATATTATTCTTGTTGGCAAGCTCGTCGTCATGCTCGATGTACTCCTGGCATAATTCATATACCATTTTTTCCATCTCTTGATAGTTCTTCTCGTTCAATGCTGACTTGATATGGACATTATTAGCGGTGAACTCGATATTGTCACAACGCATCAGCTTTTCTTTCATCAGTCTGCCTGCCTGAGGAGCCCAGGAACCGTTCTCGATGAGGGCTACCGTACGCTTCTGGAACTTATGCTCCACCAGCCTGTTCAGGTAATCATTCATGAACGGATAGATCTCACCGTTGTAGGTGGTGGTAGCAAGGACCAGCTTGCTGTAACGGAAAGCATCACTCACGGCAGCGGACATATCATCTCTGGCCAGGTCATAGACAACCACGTTGGGCGCTTTGCACGCACGGAGCATCTCAGCAACCTCTAAAGCAGCTTCCTTGGTATGGCCGTAAACGGAAGTGTAGGCAACAACGATTCCTTCTTCCTCCGGGGTATAAGATGACCACTTGTCATAGAGGTCAAGATAATAACCCAGATTCTCTTTGATGACCGGTCCGTGGGTCGGACAGATGATCTCAATATCCAGGGTGCCGGCGATCTTCAGCAGATCCTGCACGAACTTGCCGTACATTCCGACGATACCGATGTAGTAGCGGCGGGCTTCATCCGCCCAGTCTTCCTGCACATCGTTGGCTCCGAACTTGCCTACACCGTCAGCGGAGAAGAGAACCTTCTCAAGGACGTCGTAGCTTACGATAACCTCAGGCCAGTGAACCATAGGAGCCTCCACGAATGCAAGGGTATGGGCTCCCAGGCGAAGGGTGGAGCCGCTCTGGACCACGACCTTTCTTCCCTCAAAATCCGTGCCGAAGAAGTTCTTCATCATGGCGAAAGCCTTCTCGGAAGAAACAATCTGCGCATTCTTATAGTAGAGCATGAAATCAGCGATACAAGCGGAATGATCCGGCTCCATATGCTGGACGATCAGATAATCCGGCTGGCGTCCGCCAAGCTCTTTTTCGATGTTGAGCAGCCACTCACTGCCGAAATTCACATCGACCGTATCCATAACGGCGATCTTCTCATCCATGATGACATAAGAATTGTAAGCCATGCCGTTTGGCACTTTATACTGGCCCTCAAACAGATCAACCTGGTGATCGTTGACGCCCACATATTTAATATCATTTGTTATATACATGGTAACCTCCCTTTTTACAATGATAGAATAACCCTATTTTGAACTGATTATATCATAAAGTCATCTTGAGGCATACGAAAATCTCCTTAAAATATTAGGAGATTTCTACACTTGAAAATCCCATTTTCCCACCTTTGACAGAATGAACTTTCTTGCATTAATAATCCTTATCAGATAAAATAATATAAATATAAATTCATGTTACTAAAAAGAATCAGATAAAGGAGAATGCTAATGAAAACACTCTACATAGATTGCGGTATGGGCGCTGCAGGAGATATGCTGACGGGAGCTCTGTTCGAGCTGATGGATGACCAAAAGGCCCTGTTAGAAGAATTAAATCATATGGGGATTCCGGGTGTGGTCTTTCAGGCAGAACCGGCAGTGAAATGCGGGATTACCGGAACCCATATGAGGGTACTTGTAAACGGGATTGAGGAGGAATCCCATGATCACGAGCATGAGCATAGTCACGATCATGAACACGGTCATAGTAACGTTCATGGTCACGATCACGATCATGAACATGGCCATAGTCACGATCACGATCATGGTCACAGTCACGCCGGCATGCATGAGATCGGGCACATCATAGAGGGACTCCGGGTGCCCGAAAAAGTGAAGAAGGACGTAATGGCTGTGTACCGGCTGATTGCCGATGCGGAGAGCCGGGTCCACGGAAAATCGGTGGAGGAGATCCACTTCCACGAGGTGGGAGCCATGGATGCGATCGCTGATATCACAGCAGTCTGTCTGCTGATGGACCGGATCAGTCCGGACCGGGTCATCGCATCACCGGTCCATGTCGGAAGCGGACAGGTCCGGTGTGCCCATGGGATCATGCCGGTTCCCGCCCCTGCTACCGCTCTTATCCTGAAAGGGATTCCCAGTTATGGAGGCAGGATCCGGGGGGAACTCTGCACCCCTACAGGAGCAGCCCTGCTTAAATATTTTGTGACTCTGTTCGGGGATATGCCGGTGATGGCAGTAAGCGAGATCGGGTACGGCATGGGAAAGAAGGATTTCCCGGCGGCAAACTGCGTGCGGATCATGCTGGGGCAGGAGCAGGGAAAGGAAGATGAGATCCTGGAACTCTCCTGTAATATCGATGACATGACCGGTGAGGAGGTCGGCTTTGCCATGGAAATGCTTTTTGAAGCCGGCGCCAGGGATGTGTATACAGTTCCCGCAGGCATGAAGAAATCCAGGCCCGGACTTGTTCTGCATGTGATCTGCGATGAGATTACCAGGGACAAGCTGGTGAAGACCATGTTCTGCCATACAACCACGATCGGGATCCGGGAATGCCGGATGAAACGATACATCCTTGACCGTTCAATCGAGGACGGTTCTCCGATAAGAAGAAAATGTGTCACCGGCTATGGTGTCAGCCGGCAAAAACTGGAGTACGAAGATCTGGCTAAGCTGGCCCGGGAAAGGAAAATCAGCCTGGCGCAAGCCAGGGAGCTTGCAGCAGGAACAGCGGAAGAAAACGAATAAATTGCAAAGTCCTTGCGGTGGAGGGAGAGACTATGATAAATACAGACCAGTTAACGGAAAAACAGCTGGCGGCTATGTTTGACCATACTTTTTTGAAGGCCTATGCTTCGGAAGAGGACCTGAAAAAACTTTGTAATGAGGCGAAAGAGCTGGGAGCGGCCATGGTGGCGGTCAACAGCAGCCCCGTCGCATTTTGTAAGAAGCAGCTGGAGGGCACCGGCATTCATGTCGGGGCGGCTATCTCTTTCCCCCTCGGGCAGACCGCGCTGGAAACCAAGATCTTTGAGACAAAAAAGGCAATCGAAGACGGAGCGGACGAGATCGATTATGTCATGAATGTCGGAGAGATGAAAAACGGTAATCTGGCCTACATCGAAGAAGAGATGCGCCGGATCACAGCTGTCTGCCACGAAAAAAATGTAATCTGTAAAGTCATCTTTGAAAACTGCTATCTTAGCAGGGAAGAGATTCGGGCGGCCGCCCGGATTGCCGCCAGGGTAAGACCGGATTACATCAAGACCAGCACCGGATTCGGCACCGGCGGGGCCCGGGTGGAAGATGTGAAGTTGATGAAAGAAACAGTGGGACAGGCTGTCCGGGTGAAGGCTGCCGGAGGGATCCGGGACTGGGCGACCTGCAAAAAAATGATTGAAGCGGGAGCGGAAAGGATCGGGACTTCTTCTTCTTTCAGGATCCTGGAAGGCTTTCGGGATTGCCTTCTCCCCGAGCATAACGTATAATTAGTTAGATCATGAATACACCTGCCTGCAGGCAGGATTGGAAAAGGAGGGATAGAAGATGGCAATTGCGGAAACATTGGGCATCCTTATTTTATGTATGGCTGCCGGGTATGCCTGTGGATATCTGTTCAGAAAGTGGAGAAACCGCTGAGAGCAACCCTTGCATGCAGACAGCAGACCGATGTCTATTTATGCAAAAAAATCTGATTACAGGAAGTATTTTGAAAATATATTGTGCAATTTGTAATAAAGATTAGCTGTTCAGGGGAAATGCTCTTTGCATTTATTAGAAATTAAAAAATGCATGGAATTTTGACTGCTATTGGAGTATACTAATAAAAGCGTGATTCCGGTTATGCGAATTATGCCAGAATAATGTCAGAACACTGATTTTGCCGAAAGGCAGGTCATTTTATCTTAAAGGAGGTCCCTGATGCCGAAAAGAACAGACATCCACAAAGTATTGATTATTGGCTCCGGCCCGATCATCATCGGTCAGGCATGTGAGTTTGATTATTCGGGAACACAGGCCTGCAAGGCCCTGCGCAGCCTTGGATATGAGATCGTACTTGTTAATTCGAATCCAGCAACTATCATGACAGACCCTGAGATGGCCGATGTTACTTACATCGAACCACTTAACGTGGAAAGGCTTGAGCATATTATTGCGAAGGAAAGACCGGATGCATTATTGCCAAACCTGGGAGGCCAGTCGGGTCTTAATTTATGTTCTGAGCTTTACAAGGCAGGCGTCCTTGATAAGTATGGCGTAAAGGTCATTGGTGTCCAGGTGGATGCGATCGAGCGTGGTGAGGACCGGATCGAGTTCAAGGAAACCATGAATGCCCTTGGCATCGAGATGGCAAGAAGTGAAGTAGCTTACAGTGTCGAGCAGGCCCTGGAGATCGCAGGACGCCTTGGCTATCCGGTCGTACTTCGTCCGGCTTACACCATGGGCGGTGCCGGCGGCGGCCTGGTATATAATAAAGAAGAACTGAAAACCGTTTGCTCCAGAGGTCTTCAGGCCAGCCTGGTAGGCCAGGTCCTGGTGGAAGAGTCCGTTATGGGATGGGAAGAGCTGGAGCTTGAGGTTGTCCGCGACAAGGACGGCAACATGATCACCGTCTGCTTCATCGAGAATGTTGACCCCATGGGCGTTCACACAGGAGACTCCTTTTGTACCGCCCCCATGCTGACGATCTCCAAGGAAGTACAGGACCGGCTGCAGGATCAGGCCTACCGTATCGTGGAGTCCATCCAGGTGATCGGTGGAACCAATGTTCAGTTCGCTCATGATCCGGTTTCCGACCGGATCATCGTAATCGAGATCAACCCCAGAACATCCAGATCATCTGCCCTGGCTTCCAAGGCTACAGGATTCCCGATCGCCCTGGTATCCTCCATGCTGGCGTCCGGAATGACTCTGTCCGATATCCCTTGCGGCAAGTATGGCACCCTCGATAAGTATGTGCCGGACGGAGATTATGTTGTTGTTAAGTTTGCCAGATGGGCATTTGAGAAGTTCAAAGGTGTTCAGGACAAGCTGGGAACCCAGATGCGTGCGGTCGGTGAAGTAATGAGCATCGGCAAGACCTACAAGGAAGCATTCCAGAAAGCAATCCGGTCCCTGGAGAAAAACCGTTACGGCCTGGGCCATGTAGGTGACTTTGACAAGTGGACAAAGGAGAAACTTTTAAACAGACTGAACACACCTTGCTCCGAAAGACATTTTATTATGTACGAAGCCCTTCGCAAGGGCGCTACCGTGGACGAGATCTACGAGGCTACCCATGTGAAGAGATACTTTATTGAGCAGATGAAGGAACTGGTGGAAGAAGAGGAAGCTCTCGTGGCAGCCTTCAAGGGCAGCCTTCCTTCCGACGAAGCTCTGACCCGGGCTAAGAAAGACGGATTTGCCGATAAGTACCTGAGTCAGATCCTGGAGATCCCCGAGCAGGAGATCCGCGAGAGAAGGATTGCCATCGGCGTGGAGGAGGCCTGGGATGGCGTTCACGTAAGCGGAACGGAGAACAGCGCCTACTACTATTCCACCTACAATGCACCGGACCATAATCCGGTTAATACAGATAAGCCTAAGATCATGATCCTGGGTGGAGGCCCTAACCGGATCGGTCAGGGTATCGAGTTTGATTACTGCTGTGTCCATGCAGCTTTATCCCTGAAAAAACTTGGCTTTGAAACCATTATCGTGAACTGTAATCCGGAGACTGTTTCTACTGATTACGATACTTCCGATAAATTATACTTCGAGCCTTTGACTCTGGAGGATGTGCTGAGCATCTACAAGAAAGAGAAGCCGGCGGGCGTGATCGCCCAGTTCGGCGGACAGACTCCTCTGAATCTGGCTTCCGAGCTGGAGAAGAACGGGGTCAGGATCCTGGGAACATCCCCTGAGATCATCGACCTGGCAGAGGACAGAGACCGCTTCCGTGAAGTGATGGATAAGCTGGGCATCCCCATGCCGGAGTCAGGAATGGCTACGACAGTCGAGGAAGCTACAGCCATCGCCAACAAGATCGGTTATCCTGTCATGGTGCGTCCTTCCTACGTCCTGGGTGGACGAGGCATGGAAGTAGTCTATGACGATGAAGCCATGGCAGATTATATGAAGGCAGCGGTAGGTGTGACACCGGACCGCCCGATCCTGATCGACCGTTTCCTTGCCCACGCCATGGAGTGTGAGGCGGACGCGATCGCTGACGGAACCCATGCCTTTGTACCTGCGGTTATGGAACATATTGAGCTGGCCGGGATCCACTCCGGTGACTCTGCATGTATCATCCCTTCCAAGCATATATCCGAGGAGAATCTGAAGACGATCCGCGAGTACACCAGGAAGATTGCTGAGGAGATGCATGTAGTAGGGCTTATGAATATGCAGTATGCTATCGAGAACGATAAGGTTTATGTCCTGGAAGCCAACCCTCGTGCATCCAGAACGGTTCCGCTGGTATCCAAAGTCTGCAATATCCGCATGGTACCACTGGCAACAGAGATCCTTACTTCCGAGCTTACCGGAAAGACCGGTACCCTGGCAGGCCTTAAAGAGAAGAATATCCCTTACTATGGCGTGAAAGAAGCGGTCTTCCCCTTCAACATGTTCCAGGAAGTTGACCCGGTTCTCGGACCGGAGATGCGGTCTACAGGAGAGGTTCTGGGAATTGCCGGAACTCCGGGTGAAGCCTTCTACAAGGCCCAGGAAGCAACCCAGTCCAAACTCCCGACAGAGGGAACTGCTCTCGTTACGGTCAGCGGCAAGGATAAGCCGGAAGTGATCGAGGTGGCAAAGAGCCTGTATGAGGACGGTTTTGAGATTTATTCCACGAAGGGAACCTGCAAGCTCTTAAACGAGAATGGCATCCCTGCCAAGTATGTCCGCAAAGAGTATGAGGGACGTCCGAGCCTGCGTGACATGATCGTCAACGAGCAGGTTCAGATGATCATCAATACACCGGCCGGGAAAGAGAGTGTTCATGACGACAGTTATGTAAGAAGGAGCGCGATCAAGGCCAAGGTTCCTTATATGACTACGATTGCCGCAGGAAGAGCCGGCGCAGAGGGAATCCATTATGTGAAGACCCACAAGCAGGCAGAAGTGAAATCTCTTCAGGAATGGCATGCGGAGATCACTGACAAATAAAAGAAAACAGATGATAACAGAGCCGGGCATATGATTCCATGCCCGGCTTTCTTTTTCGTCAGAGGGAAAGTATAATTCATTTCCTTTGATTGATTAGTTTGCAGAACTTTGATATACTTACTTTGTGTTTTAGACATATTTATTTATATGTATTGAAAAAAATGTATCCCGAGGGGATGGGAAAGGTAAGATATGAGTAAAAACAGTAACGGGGGCAAGACCAAGAATAGCAGTCCTGAAAAACAGCTGAAGGACCAGACCAGATCCTTTTTTAATGTTGCGAAGGAAATGGCTGCCGAAAACGAAGGGAAGATTCCTTTCGACCGGTTCCAGGATGAGTTCGTGTATGCTAATCTGGATGTGAAAGAGTACGGCCTGCTGGCCGGTTGCTTTGAGGCAGAAGGAATCCGGGAATTCTCGAATGGAGAGTCTGTAAGGGATTATTTCAATGATCTGATCCATGATGCCAAGGAGGCGGAAAGGCTGGAAAGGGAAGCGGAAGAAGACGATGATGATTTCCAGACCACCCATGTGGAGACCGATTCGATCCGGGCTTACAAGCAGTCAATCCGGGATCTGAAAAGGATCACTCCGGAAAGGGAGCTGGAGCTGGCCAGAGAGATCGAGGAATGTACCGAGGCCGGAGACGAGGTCGGCAGGCAGCTGGCCATGGATGAGCTGGTGAATGCCAACCTTCGGCTGGTCATGAGCATAGCCACCCGTTTCCAGAACCAGGGGCTGGACTACATGGACCTGATCCAGTTCGGTAATATGGGTCTGATCCGGGCAGCGGAGCGGTTTGATTACCGCCGTCAGATCCGTTTCAGCACCTATGCCACCTACTGGATCAAGCAGTCGATCCGACGGGGAATCGAGGATACCGGATCTGCGATCCGCAAACCGGTCCACATGAATGAAAAAATGAATAAGTACAGACTGGAGAAACTGGCTCTGGAACAGGAGATAGGCCGCGAGCCTACGGTTTCGGAAGTTGCCGACAAGATGGGGATAGACCCATCCGAAGCCCTCATGTATGAGATGAATATGCAGAAACTCATCTCCACCGACACGCCGGTAGGTGACGACGGAGATGCAGCAGTAGGAGATTTTATCGAGGACCAGGGGACAGTCAGCCCCGAGGGAAATATGGAGAATGAGGACCTGAAACGAATGCTGGCCCAGTGCCTCTCCAAGCTGACGGACAGGGAGCGCATGATCATAGAAAGAAGATACGGTCTCACGCCGAACGGGGAGACCAGCACTCTGGAAGAACTGGGACAGGAACTGAACCTTACCCGGGAAAGGATCCGCCAGATTGAAAGCAGAGCACTTCACAAGATACGGAGGATTTCCTATCGGGAAGGCCTCTATGACTATCGGGTCTGAACAATACCGGGCTGGTACCGGGACGAATCTGACAGGAGGATAATAATGAGAGATTTTAAAGTGATTACCAACACAAATCCCCCTTCCAGGAATGAGGATGAATATAAAGAGGTGGAACTGCAGCTGCTGGCTGCAGAGAATATGGCTGACCTCTACTTTGCATCGGAATATTTCCCGATGGCCATACTGGAGGGAGACGGATTCTATTTTGTGGATCGGATGCCGGAAGATGAGATGGATATTTCAGATTTTCATCCTCTGCTGGAATCCAACTTCGATAATTTTGTAAAAAGCACAAGAAGTTACAGAACCTTGAATTCTGTGTCTCTTGGAAGTCTGATCATGATGTATGACGCCTCCGAGGATGGCTTTGCTCCTCTGGTGGATTCTGTGATACAGGAGTCCTTTTTCCGGTTTTTCCGGCAGGCACTCATGATCCTCAATCCGGACCTGATCTATGCGGAAGACAGCGATGAGATCCTTGAGGCAGCCATGGAAGCGATCGGAGAAGAGGGATATTATGATGAGGTGTTCCAGGGTATCCTCGGTTTCCTCGATGAAACGGATAACCTGAGAGCCATTTTGTTTGATCTTTTAGAAGAAAATGAGGAGGAAGAATAACAATGAGCATTCGAATCGGTATTATGGGATACGGCAACCTGGCAAGAGGCGTGGAAAGCGCCATTATGCAGAACGATGACATGGAACTTGTCGCTGTATTTACAAGAAGAGATCCGGCATCCGTAACGATCAGGAACAGTCAGGCGGCTGTATGTCATGTGGATGATGTTGAGGATTGGAAAGATAAGATCGACGTATTGGTGATCTGCGGCGGAAGTGCTACTGACCTCCCGGTCCAGACCCCGAAATATGCAGCGATGTTCAATGTAATTGACAGCTTTGATACCCACGCAAACATTCCGGAACATTTTGCCAATGTAGATCAGGCTGCAAAGGCTGCCGGCAAAGTCGGCATCATCTCCATCGGCTGGGATCCGGGAATGTTCTCCCTGCTCCGCATGGTTTCCGATGCCTGCCTCCCCGAAGGAAAGCACTATACCTTCTGGGGCCGCGGCGTTAGCCAGGGACACTCCGATGCGATCCGCCGGATTGCCGGAGTAAAAGACGCAAGACAGTATACCATCCCGGTAGAGGAAGCAGTGGACCGCGTAAGAGCCGGAGAGAATCCGGAATTCACCATTCGCCAGCAGCACACCAGAGATTGCTATGTTGTGGCAGAGGAAGGCGCCGATCTCGCGAAGATCGAAGAGGAGATCAAGACCATGCCCAACTACTTTGCTGATTACGATACGACAGTACATTTTATCAGCGAAGAGGAGATGAAGAAGGACCACAGCGGACTGCCTCACGGTGGTTTTGTGATCCGCAGCGGCGTGACCGGCTGGGATAAAGAAAACAAGGCCCTCATTGAGTACAAACTGACACTAGACTCCAATCCGGAGTTCACCGGCAGTGTGCTCGCAGCCTACGCCAGAGCAGCCTACAGGCTGAATCAGGAAGGGCAGGCCGGTGGAAAGACCATCTTCGATATCGCTCCGAGATATCTGTCTGCGAAGAGCGATGAGGAGCTCAGGGCTCATCTGCTGTAAAAATAGGACAGGAAGCTGTCGCATTGATCAGCTCTAAAACTACCAGGATTCTTGTATGCAAGAGTCCTGGTTTTCTTTTTGCAGAATGATCATGCCAGTGCTGGAGTCAGACTCGTTGCGTTTGCTATTTCGGTTCGCGCGCCGATAATCCGCCATTCGCGCAAACTCGCTGCGCATGCTCCGCTCAGCACGCAATGCTTCACCGGAGCATTGCTTTGCATGCGAAGGCAAGACAAGCGCTCTGTGGCGGAAGCTAGCGCAAACCTCTCCTACGCAAACTACCGCAAATAGTCTGATTCCAGCACTGGCATGATCTATTCTGCATCAAAGAATCCCAAAACGATATCGCAGACATATTCCTGTATCAAGGATTCGCAGGGCTGTATGTCCCAATTACATGAAAATTGCCTGGGATAAAAGCAATCGGGAGGTACTGTTTGAGGAAATGGCAACTGCTTACAGCGAATAAAATCCGTTTTGGGCCCCGTGACGTTGTTCGAGCAACGCGAGTTTAGGAACGGGGTCCGGAGAAAACGGATTTTTAAGAGCGTTTAAGCAGTCCATTTCCGAGACCTGTACCTACCGATGCTTTTTATCCCAGGCAATTAATGTAAGGGGACAACCCCTTTATTCTGCATTTTTCAGTGCCTCCTGCATAGGCACTTTTTTTATTTTCCGATATTCGATAAAAGCGACAACCGCATAGGTGACCAGACCGATGGCGATCATCTCCAGGTAGACTTTGGGATCCATATAAAAGGGAATCCAGCCGGTGATCTCCAGGGAGAAGGCCAGACGCAGGATCCACTCCATGATGTACCTGGAGAGGACCATGGTGCCAAGCATGAACAGGACGACCAGAATGGAGGTCGGCATGATGTAGAGGGTGCCGATCTCCCGGTTGGAGTAACCGAGGATTTTGGCCATGGAGATGGATCCCCCGTTTTTCTCAATGATCACCTTGGTCAGGAGGTAGATCAGGATCATAAAGATGATCACGGAGAACACATCAACCAGATACATCATCGTCCCCATGGAAGTGATCAGCTGTCTGGAGATCTTGGTCATGCTTTCCGTATCAATAACAGAGCCAATATATTTTTTATCGATATCCGTAATCTCCCGGTCGGAGAAATAGCCGGAGAAGTAGTCGGAATCCAGGTCAAAGAGCCGGTTCATTTCTTTCTGGTCCATGAAGAGGGTCAGACCGCTGTCGTAATGATAGATTCCTTCTACCCGGAATGAGTAAGTGTCATTTTCATATTGTTCTTTCAGGGTGAAAGTATCTCCGGCCTTGTAGCCGTACTTGTCTGCAAAGGCGCTGGAGATAAAGACGTAGTTTACCGGACTTTCATCCGGTGTGGCTGTCTCCGATTCCGTGCCTGCATTTTCTTCTAAATGGGGGAAGCGGATCCGGATGTAATCACTGTCGTCCTTGATGCCGTAGAGCATGATCTCCTCGGCTTTCCGGTCCGGGTCTGCCGTATCCAGGGTGTAAGCAGTGAACTTTTCGGCGCCATCGTAATCTGTCTCCACATCCCGGGAGAACATCATCATGTTGATCAGGCTTTCGAATTTGCGGTTCTTGTTCATTGCGCTCACGGGAACCTGGAGGATGTATTGGTATGGACAGAGCATGTTTTCCGAGATCGTATTCTGATAGTGGTGGAGGATCGCGGGAAAGAGCAGACCGAACATCAGCAGCAGGTTTGCAAAGAAAATGCCGAAAAAGAGGACGCCGTAGCTTCCCATATTCTGCAGGATCACCCGGATACGGAAACGGCTGAAGAAGGGCAATCTTGGGCTGAGAGGAAATGCTTTGCCCTTTCCGTTTTTTCTTAAATCCCGGCGCAGGAAACGAAGCGGCGGGAGCCGAAGGCTCCTGCGAAGGGATCCCCATGTGATCAGGAGCATCAGGACCAGGGGGATCACAGTCGTTTTCAGAAAGGCCTGACTGTTCCAGATGGTAACATAAGTAGGCAAGCTGTAGCTGTGGTAGTAGAGGCCGGCATTGAAGTTTTTCAGCACCGTGTAGCCGAGGATATTGCCCACCAGGGCACTGATCAGCGTAACGATCAGGGGCATGGCCATGTAATGGCGGACCAGTTCGCTCCGGGTATATCCGGAAGCGCGGAGAGTTCCGATTACCTCTGCTTCCCGGGCTATGGTGTTGTTGATGGTCACCCCGAAAACGAAGGCGATGATCAGGATGACGATATACAAGAAAATGGTCATCATGACCTGGTCGCTGCCCATATCCTCCCCGGTGAAGGTGATCGCCTGGTTTTCGTAGCGGGGAATAAAGGATTCCAGTTTCACTTCATCGTTCAGATGTTCCATGAGATCTTCTGCCATGTCCTTGGCCTCTTCGTCAGTAGCAGGAGGAGTATCATATTTCCAGGAGTAGCAGAAGGTCAGTTTTTTTTCATCAAAGCCGGAAAATTCATCGGGCGTAACTATGCTGACTCCGAACTTGATCGAGTCGAACATGGTATCCGAATTGTTTTCGAAGAGCGCGCTGTAGTCAGAGAGGGCCACGAGGCCGGTAATCTTGTAAGCTCTCTTTCCTGCGGTGATCGTGTCACCCGGCCTGAGTTGATTATTGTCCGCATACATCCGGTCGACCGCGATCTCACCGGCCTTGGTCGGGAGAGTACCCTCCATGAGACAGGCTCGGTTTACCTGCTCGCGGATCCGGAAGATCCGCAGGGTATTCCCGCTGTCCAGTTTCAGATCCTTATAGTTGTTGTTATAGATCTTGACCCCGTACTGGCTGATCGCTTTGATCTGTGCCTTGTTGGCAGGGTCCGCAGTGGTGAAATTTCCGTCTTCCACATTATATTTTTCAAAGCTTTCATTGTAGGCTTTGATCATGCTGCTGTCCGCAACCAGGAAACCGGAGACCTCTCCGATGGAGAGGATCATCAGCAGAAAGATAACGATATATTTTCCCAGGTCACTTCTCAGTTCCCGCAGAAGGCGCTTTCTTAACGGATTTTTCATAGGATGCCTCGTTTATGAATGTCGAATGTCTAAAAAATGATGCATAAAAAATGATGTATAAAACCTACCATTCCAGCTCTGCGGCCGGGATCTTATGG
>CAMOYC010000029.1 GCA_946629665.1 uncultured Lachnospiraceae bacterium | reverse complement strand
GGCACAGGCGCATTTGTAGATGCATTTAAAGATGAAAAAATGTTTATCCTTTTCGGAGATAATGCTCCGGATGAGCTGAAAGATTATACCTACCATGTTGATGTAAATCCGATCAACGGAACGATCCAGCCGGGTCAGTACCTGATCGTCGGCGACCAGGAATACCGGATCATTGCTGTTGGAACAGAAGCACCTGTTACTTTAGCAGGACTTGGCCACTGCACCATCCGTTTCTCCAACGAGGAGACGGTAGACATGCCCGGAAGTATCCATGTGGAAGACAAGGCTATGCCGGAAGTAACTGTAGGAACCAAAATCCAGATCATTGAAAAATAAAGAAACTGATTATTTAGACTACATAAATCATACTAATTCTTTTCCTTTACGATAAAATGTTATAAGATAACTGCCCGGGGCTGTGATGGGGATTGCAGGCTTCGGGCAGTTTTCTTTTTTTCCTTGTATCCGGTTTCTGCCTGTTGTATTATAGACTTTGATAAAATATTTTATGGAAGCAATGTAATAATGAAAAGAGGATAATTATGGATATGAATTCCCTGAAGGCCCAGAACCTTCTTAAAATAATATCTTTGCTGAGAAACCACCCGGACATTACCCGTCAGGAACTGGCCAGGGAAGCCGGGATCAGTATGCCCACGGCTCTTCACATGATCGAGGAGTTGAGCAGAAAGAACCTGATCACCGAGACTGGAGAAAATGCCTCTACCGGAGGCCGGAGAGCCAAAACATTTTCTTTGAATCCGGAGAGCGGATACGGCGTAGGTATCCAGATTGCAAGAAAATATGTGGAATTTGTCCTTGTCAACCTGCGTGGCGAAGTGAAAGAGAAAGTTCGGTATGAGACTTCCTTTTCGGATCAGCCGGCCTGGTACCGGAAGCTTGGGGCAAAGCTGATTGATCTTATCAGTCAGGCAGATGTGGAGGAAGAGAAGGTCATTGGGGTAGGAATTTCTTTCCCGGGTATTATTGACCTGGAGAATTCCCTGATCCTTCATTCCCATGTTTTTTCTTTGCAGAATGTCAGCCTGGATCGTTTCTATAAATGTATCTCTTATCCGCTGGTGATCGTCAATGATGCCAACTGTGCCTGCTATGCGGAGCAGAGTCAACGGGAAGAAGATTTTCTTTATATTTCTCTGAACGAGTCGGTGGGTGGAGCGATCATGACGGAGAATACGCTTTACACCGGCAAGCACTGGCAGGCAGGAGAGGTTGGCCATGTTGTTCTCTATCCGAAGGGAAAATCTTGTTATTGCGGAAAAGAGGGCTGCTCCGATGCTTATCTTTCAGCGGGAGTTCTGTGTGAGGGTCATGAAGACCTGGATGATTTCTTTGCTCATCTCGAAAAAAAGGACCCCCAGGCCATTCAGATCTGGGATACTTACCTGAATGACCTGGCGATCCTGGTCAGCAATATGAGGATGCTCCTTGATATGGATATCGTAGTCGGTGGCGATGTGGGCGCAAGGATGGATGCCTACGTGGAGGACCTGGCGGAGCGGATCGAAGAGTATGATCTGTTTTCCAGGAATGTCGACTATGTGCGCGCCTGTCGCTGCAAAGAAAATATTTTTTCCGTAGGAGCGGCCTTGAGTGCCATCGACCATTTTGAATACCGGCTGCTATGACACCTGTTCCGGAGACCATTTTCTTTTCATATAGATCAGATAAGCGGAACAGATCATGATCTGCACGATGGTGGAGCAAGGGATCGACAGCCCGATGTGGAAGAGGGTAACCGGTTCCCATCTGCTCATCAGAAATGCGACGGGCACACGTATTGCGAAGGCGCCGATGAGGCCCTGCACCATGACGAAGCTGGTCTTTCCCATTCCGTTGAAAAAGCCCATGAAACAGAAAAGGAAGCAGGTAAACAGGCAGTCAATGGCGTAGGCCTTTAGATACTCAGCAGTTGCCTGGATCACGGCCTGATCCTTCGCAAAGATAATGGCCAGCAGGTCGCCATGGAAAAAGGCGATGTAAAACATGACGATTCCGAACAGGAAGGATATGCCGACGGCGGACTGAAAGCCTTTCATGGCCCTGTCAATCTTGCCGGCTCCCTTGTTTTGTGCTACAAAGGCGGACATGGACTGCATGAAGGAAATGGGAACCAGCATGATAAAAGTGCAGACTCTTTCTGCGACACCTACCCCGGCAGAAGCCACAACGCCCAGGGTGTTCACGATTGCCAGGATGATCAGGAAGGACATTCCCACCAGCAGGTCCTGAGTGGCGATGGGTGTACCCAGTGTCAGGATTTGTTTTATGATACCCCCGTCCCAGCGGATCATGTTCCGATCAAAGGCAAAGGGCAGTTTGATCCTCGCTATAAGCGCAAGGGATATGACGACACTGATCAACTGCGCACTGACAGTGGCAATGGCAGCCCCGGAAGTACCCATATGGAATACTGCCACAAGTAAAAGGTCTCCTGCAATATTACAGATACAGGCGATCAGGACCGTGATCAGTGGAGTGTTGGAGTCTCCGATCCCTCGGAAAACGCCGCCGATCAGATTGTAGCCGATGATCACGAGGGTACCTCCTCCGCAGATCCGGATATAGTTGGTGGTCAGTCCGTAAGCCTCTTTTGGAGCGTTCATGACCTGGGCGAGCTGGGGAGCCAGTATGGGGAGCAGGACGGTGAAGATGATTCCGATGAGGGAGAACATGACTAGTCCGCTGCCGATGATCCGACCGCCTTCTTCTGCTTTTTTCTCGCCAATCTTCTGGCCTAGGATGATGGTCATTCCCATGCATAAACTGCTGATCAGCCCGGTGATGGTCATCATGATCTGAGATCCCGTGGATACGGCTGATACATCTGCGGGACTGGCGAATTTGCCAACGATCAGAAGGTCCACAGCTCCGTACATGGCCTGCAAAAATAAGGCCATCAGGACAGGACCGGCGAACTGTAACAGGGGCAGAACTATTTTTCCGGTTGTAAAATCAAATCTTTTTTCCATTTTCTTCATCCTTGTTATAAATCTCGTAATCTTACTACAAGTATAACAAAGCAGATGACATGCGTCAAAAAAAGAAAGGCATGCTCGCCGGGAATCCGGAAAGCATGCCTTTTGTTCTTATGTTTGAGAGATGTTTCGTCTTTCCTGATCAGAAGTATTATTTGGCTTTTTTGCTCATACCTGCCTTGATCAGTTTCTTCTTGTAAGCAGCTTTTTTCTTCTTATTTGAAACGATAAGCTTCTTAATGCCAGTCTTGGCAAAGGCTTTTTTACCAAACTTCTTGATGGCAGTTCCTTTGATGATCAGATTCTTCGCTTTTTTACAGCCAAAGAATGCAGATGCGCCGATGGTCTTTACCTTCTTGCCGATGGTGATGGACTTAGCAGCTGCACATCCCTTGAACGCATTCTTTCCGATTGTGGTTACGGATGCGGGAACTACGATCTTGGTAAGTTTCTTGTTGTTCTTGAATGCATTGTTTGCGATCGCGGTTACCTGGAAGGACTTGCCCTTGATCTTTACGGATGTAGGTATAGTTACCTTCTTGTTGGTTTTTTTAACCGGTTTTATAAGTGTGGCATTCTTTGCGCTGGCTACTTTAAAGACGAACTTGCCTACGGTTGCGGTATCGCCGACTTTCGGTGTATCAGTCTTGGGAGTATCCTTGCTGTCTTCTTTCGCCTTATCTTCTGCCTGTTTTTGAGTATCAGTAGCAGCCTGGGCTTCGTTGATTGCCTTTTCTGCATCGGGGATCTTAGCCTTTTCTTCGTCGGAAAGGTTATCGAAAGCCTTCTTAGCGGCATCGACAGCAGCCTGTTTCTCAGCAGCGGTCGGGTAGTCCTTCTTAGCAGCATCGATCAGAGCAGCGGTATCTTCCACTTTCTGCTGTGAGGTGGCAGCAGCCTGAGCATCATCAAGATCCTTTTTCGCATCGGGGATCATAGCTTGCAGGTCCTCGGAAAGAGCGTTGAAAGCAGCCTGAGCAGCGGTTACAGCAGCCTGTTTTTCAGCAGCGGTAGGATAGTCTTTCTTCGCATCCTCAATCAGCTGTTTTGCATTATCAACAGCAGCCTGATCTTCTTTGGTGAAAAGTTTTGCAACAGCTTCGTTGATGGCAGCAGCCATGGCGTCGACTTCGTCCTGATGCTTATAGTTAAGACCTTCAACAACGGCGTCCCTTGCTGCAGTTACAGCGGCAGCAGATTCCTCTGTGTAGATGGAGAGGTCTTCCGGGATGGATGCGATGGCAGCATCCACAGCGGTGTAGTCAGCGTCCGCAGGATCGAAGACGATCGTCTTATCCTTCTTGCTGATGGTTGCTTTTCTCTCATACCAGAGCTGCTTGCTTGCGGAATAGAAGGAGAGGATGACCGGCTCTTCCAGGATGGTTACTGTAGAATCCGGATTTCCCGGAGTCACGATGTGCTCTACGGGGATGTCCTTAAAGACGTTTCCTTCGCCGAGATTGATTATTTCAGCTCCTTCTTTGGCAGCATCATCTTTTTCTCCGATAAATAAAGCAGAGAAGGAATCACTGCCCATGGTGAGGTCCATGGTAACCTGGTAGCCGTTGGAGTTGGGGCCTCCGAGGACAGTCATGGCAGCTGCGGAAGGCTTGAACATCTTTACGTTATTGGTCAGAGCCAGGTCAAAGGTGTTTTTATAGTCTTCTACTAAAAGTGATTTTGCATCTGCGTCAAATGTGATCTGGCGGGGATAGAAGGCTCTTGCCAGAGGATTCTGGCCGTTCTCGTATTTGGTCAGGTAAGAATAGGAGATGGCAACAAGAGGGATGTAGGAGTCGCCTTCATCCAGACGGAGGATGAACTCCCATTTGCCTTCATCATTCTGATATCCCCTGATCCAGTTGTCGCGGTTGTCTCCGTTAGCTACCGCTTCGTCATAGGTTCCCTTAAACAGGTCATGATAGCCTGAGCCGGAAAGGGAGAACTTGATGAATCTGCCGTCGGCATCTTCATCTAATACAGCGGTCACGATCTTGAACATGCCGACCTTGTTGTCGACGGTAAGTGCAACAGGAGCTTTCTTGAGTTTTGCAACAGCGTCGTTGATGGCAGCAGCCATGGCGTCGACTTCGTCCTGATGCTTATAGTTAAGACCTTCAACAACGGCGTCCCTTGCTGCAGTTACAGCGGCAGCAGATTCCTCTGTGTAGATGGAGAGGTCTTCCGGGATGGATGCGATGGCAGCATCCACAGCGGTGTAGTCAGCGTCCGCAGGATCGAAGACGATCGTCTTATCCTTCTTGCTGATGGTTGCTTTTCTCTCATACCAGAGCTGCTTGCTTGCGGAATAGAAGGAGAGGATGACCGGCTCTTCCAGGATGGTTACTGTAGAATCCGGATTTCCCGGAGTCACGATGTGCTCTACGGGGATGTCCTTAAAGACGTTTCCTTCGCCGAGATTGATTATTTCAGCTCCTTCTTTGGCAGCATCATCTTTTTCTCCGATAAATAAAGCAGAGAAGGAATCACTGCCCATGGTGAGGTCCATGGTAACCTGGTAGCCGTTGGAGTTGGGGCCTCCGAGGACAGTCATGGCAGCTGCGGAAGGCTTGAACATCTTTACGTTATTGGTCAGAGCCAGGTCAAAGGTGTTTTTATAGTCTTCTACTAAAAGTGATTTTGCATCTGCGTCAAATGTGATCTGGCGGGGATAGAAGGCTCTTGCCAGAGGATTCTGGCCGTTCTCGTATTTGGTCAGGTAAGAATAGGAGATGGCAACAAGAGGGATGTAGGAGTCGCCTTCATCCAGACGGAGGATGAACTCCCATTTGCCTTCATCATTCTGATATCCCCTGATCCAGTTGTCGCGGTTGTCTCCGTTAGCTACCGCTTCGTCATAGGTTCCCTTAAACAGGTCATGATAGCCTGAGCCGGAGAGGGAGAACTTGATGAATTTGCCGTCGGCGTCTTCCTTTAATACGGCGGAAACGATCTTGAACATGCCGACCTGATTGTCGACAGTCAGTTCCTCTTCGATAAGATATGCTTCTTTCGGAACACACAGATAATATTGTTTGCTTGTAGTAGCGGTGGGATCGGAAATTTTTATCGGAGCTACCGGGATTCCATGCCCGCAGGCAGTTTCTTTTGGCAGAGTAATGTCAAAGGTTCCATCTTCATTGAAAGAGAGGTCCTTTGTTAATTCTGCATCGGTGATCTTGCCCCAGTGAATTCCATTATAAACAGTCGTATTCTTTGGGACAAAATGGATGACTACGTTCTCCCCTTCGATTTTACAGGTTGTGCCATCCTGGGCAGTAAACATGCCAAACCCGGCACCGTCTACTGTGTTAAAAGCTACATCGGACCCTGCATAATCGATGTAATCATCGGTTCCTTCCGCCTGCACAGGCAGTATTGCCAGACAGGGCAGCAGTATAAAAGCTGCAGTGAAGATCAGGGTGGTTAACAGTTTTCTGATATTGTTCATATCTTCCTCCTTTTTTCCTATATCATATTAACAGGTTACATTTTATATGAAGGGCTGTCTTCAGGCTTTTTCATAGATTCCTGCCTGTTTTGCAGCCTCGACCAGCCTTAACATAGGTTGGTTGATCGGACCGGTGGTGAAACCGGCATCAATGACCCGGTTGCATTTTTTCAGTAACGCCAATGCTTTCTCGTAGGTTTCCTCTTTGATCGGTTGGAAAGGTTCTTCCGTGATGACTTCCGCGGCGAGAAGTCTTGCCAGCTGATAGTCCACATCGTTGGTGTAGAGGATTCCTGCCACAAAAGCTTCGTTTTTCTTTTGCAGTCTGCGGTAGACAGGGATTCCACTACCGCTGGAGGATAACACCAGGGTTTTTGGCTCACCGGTAGGTGCCGGAAGTTCGATGCTTCCGTAGCGGGGGTCGAAAAAGCCGTTGTCGATCTCGTAGAGGTCCCGGAGCATCTGTTCTTCGAAGATCTCTTCCGGATCTCCGTAGCGGAAGATGTGGTCTCCTTTTACGCAGACAATCTTGTCAGAGATCTTCATGGCCAAGTCGATCTCATGGAGAGACATGATGACCGTGATGCCCTTTTCTTTCGCCATATTTCTGAGGATGGCCAGCAGTTCCAGCTTGTGGCGCACATCCAGGAAGGATGTCGGTTCGTCTAAGATGATGATATCCGGTTGCTGACAGATGGCTCTTGCGAGAAGGACCCTCTGGCGCTGGCCGTCGCTGATCGCGTTAAAGTCCCGGCTCCCGATATCCTGGGCATGCACGGCCCGCATGGATTCATCCACGATCGCTTCGTCTTCGGGACTGAGAACGCCTAGTCTGCCGGTGTAAGGGTAGCGGCCGGTGGCCACAACGTCGTGACAGGTCATCAGCTCTGGATGGAGCCGCTGGGTCAGGACCACCGCCATCTTGCAGGAGAGGTCCTTGTAGGAATAGTCGGATAGGGACTTTTCCGCAAAGGTGACATTTCCTCCGATTAGGGCGAGCTGCCTGGTGATACTTTTTAATATGGTAGATTTACCGGCTCCGTTGGGACCGATCAGGGTTACGATCTCTCCCTGGGTGATCCCGATGTTGATATCCTTGATCAGCGGGCGGCCGTTGTAACCGACCGATAGCTGGTCCATCTGAAAATAGTATTCTTTCATCCGACGCCACCTCCCTGCATTTTGTTCTTATTCCGCTTTAGCAGCATAAAGATGACGATCGGTGCGCCGAAGATGGAGGTGACGGTACTGATCTTCAGTTCCGTAGGCGCCAGTGCCATCCGGGCGATCAGGTCGCAGACCATACAGAATACGGCTCCGCCCATGAAAGTGGCGGGAATGATGACCAGCGGCTTGGCGGTTCCCATGGACCTTTTCATCAGGAAAGGTACCGCAATACCCACAAAGGAGATCGGGCCTGCGAAGGCCGTCACAGTTGCGGACAGGATGCTGGAGAGCAGGATGAGAAAGATGCGGAATCGTTTAACATCCACTCCCATGCTCTGGGCGTAAGCTTCTCCCAGCTGGAAGGCACCGATCGGCTTGGACATGAGGAAAGTCAGGATAAAGGAGATTCCCACTATGGCTGCTGCGACCGTTACATTGCTCCAGTTCATGCCGGAGAAACTTCCCTGGGACCAGCCGTGCAGGTTGACAATGTCCGAATCCTGGGCGAAGGTTACCAGGAAGTCCGTGACCGCGGAGCAGATATAGCCGATCATGATACCGGCTACGAGCAGCGCGGCCATGTTCGGAATACTGCGGGATACGATCAGGATGAATCCGGTGGCCATCAGGGATCCGAAGAAGGCGGCTATGATCAAAGCCCAGGAAGATACCCGGCCGAAACTCTGCAGGAAGAAGATCATGATGATCGCAACTACCATCTTGGCCCCGGAGGAAATACCCAGGACGAAGGGACCGGCGATCGGATTTTCAAAGAAGGTCTGCAGCAGGAAACCGGACAGGGCCAGAGCACCGCCTAACATGGCACTCATCAGGATCCTGGGTAATCGGATCCGCCAGATGATGTTTACTTCGTCCTGGCTCCCGGCTTTCTGGAAGATGATCTTCAGGATTCTGGGAACAGGAATGTGTACATTTCCGGTGTTGATGTTCAGGATCGTGATCAGAAAAAATGCGGCGATCAGCAATGCAAATACAAATGTGTAGCGTGTGCGTCGGCGGAAATTCTCTGCGTGGTATCCACCTGTATTTTGTTCATGTAAGCCAGCCATGGGATCCTCCTTTTCATTTTGAAACTTTTTTCATAAATGTCAGGCCGGACTGATCTCCGTCTGTCAGCATGATGTTCATGTCGACGATCAGGTTGGCCACGTTGGATGTATCCTGATACCAGCTTTTATCTACGGTCCATACATTTCCTTCTTTCACGGCTTTGAACTCCTCAAAGAGAGGATCTTTGCCCAGCAGGTCATCCACGGAGGAGAGAGGAGTTTCAATCGTTCCATTGTAGATAATGTAGTCTGCGTTTACTGCCGTCTTATAGAATTCTTCCATGGACAGGTTCATGGAGGCGCTGGCGGTGGAAGGATCTTTCAGATCTTCGAAAACATATTTGCCGCCGGCAATCTCGATCATATTCGGGATAATGTCCGCGGTTTTTCGAACCACAACGGACCGGTCGGAGTTTACGGAGAAGAATGCGACGGTCTTGCCGGTATTCTCGAATTCTTCCATGCTGTCAACGATGGCTTTTTGTTCCGCAAAGGCTTCCTCTGCCTTATCTTCCTTGTTCAGCAGGGCCCCGTAGAGCTTGATCCATTCGATCCTGCCCAGTACTTCCGTCTCATAGCTGCAGCGGTCGATCATGACGGGGATGCCCAGGTCTTCGATCATCTCCTGGACTTCCGGCGTGTGGAGGATCATGGTGGACTCCAAGGCCAGATCGCATCCCTTTTTCACCATCATCTCGTATTCCGGTTCGCTGTATTTGCCGGCGAACTCGATCTTGCCTGCCTTCATGGCATCGATGGGAGCCTGGAGGGTCCAGCCGTTTACATCCAGGGAGGACATGGTGATGGTATCAATCGCATCCAGTTTGTCAAAGAAGGACATGGAGCCGGTGGCAGCCAGGTAGATCTGGTCCAGAGGCTGGTAGACTACGATGATGTCTTCCGGTAAACCCGAGGGTGCTTCCGCCCCGTCAGGAACGACAAGGTAGCGCCCGCTTAAGGGAATATCGATCAGTTTGAAACCGTCCTTGTAATAGTAGACATTGAAGCAGTCCGCATACTGAAGATCCATGCTGGACACGTAGGTAAGGCCTTCGATCTCCGGTGCAGTTTCGTCTACCGCAGCAACGTCCTCGGTAGTTGCCTCCGCGGTCTGGTCTCCGGCGGCCTGGGCCTGTGTACTGTTTTCTCCGGTGTTCGCTTCATTTTTTCCGGAAGATGTGCCGCAGGAGCACAGTGTTACGGATAAAATGAGGAACAGGACAAACCATAAGTTTTTCTTGAGAATTCTCATTGTGCTTCCTCCCCTGTTTCTGTGTTAGCAGCTGCTTCTGTTTCCGTGGTGCCTGTTTCCTTGTCTGAAGGAGAGGCTACAGCAGCTTTTTTCTTTTCTTCTTCTGAAGCCTTATCCACGACTTTTTTATACATGGCGTCAGTTTCACTGGTTTTGCCGTAAAGGATTCCATAAAGTTTGAGCCACTCTGCTTTCGCCAGAGCATTGTCTTCGTCAGCGCTGCGGTCAACGATCACGCCCATGCCAAGCTGGACACCCCGCATGCCGATGGTCTTTAATTTGAGGGCCTGCTTTCTGGCGGCTTTTTCGAAATCTTCCTTTTCTTTGTCCGTCATCTTGGCGAAGTCTTCTTTGGTCTTCTGCGGGAAGCCTTCCAGTTCTCCGAGATGTGGAAGGATCTCCGGTGATTCAAGCAGGACATTTGCCTTATTCAAAAGTAACAGTCTGTAATCCGGTTTGTCGTAGGTACCGACATCCAGGATTTTCGGTTTTTTGCCGTTCTTCTTTTTCATGGCATCCTTAAAGACTTTAGATTTTATGTTCTTTTTCGGGATTCCGATTCCCATGACGGAGTCATACAGTTTAAGTTTATCCAGAGTCTTCAGTGCTTTCGGATCGGTTACCACGGTCTTGTCCGCGGGCAGCTGTACGACGAAAAGCTGTTTTTCTATGCCTGCCGGAACATCTTTTTTCTCCGGTACGATCAGGTACTTGTAGATGGCGTTGTCATAGAGGGCTGCCTTTTGTTCGGAAGCGGTTTTCTCCAGAGGAGCGCCCTCCTCCTCGCCGCCGCCGGCGGACGCCGCAGCGGTCTGCGTGCCGGCCTGTGTACTTGCCTGCTCCGATGCTTCCGTGGAGGCCGCACCTGCCTGAGTATTTGTAGCGGTATCCTGGTTCTCATCTGCGGTGGAAACCTCGATGCCGGTAATCTCAGAATCAAGGGCGGTTCCCTTGCGGACATCCAGCTCTACCAGCATGAAGCCATCCTGGTACTCGAAGATCTTGATCTTGTCGGAATAGGTAACCGGGACCTCTCCCTTGTAGGTAAGGCCTATGATCTCCGGGGCCTGGGCATCCAGCTTCGCGTACTGATCGTCGACTTTTCCGCTGGTTGTCGCAGCCGTCGTGCCGGTTCCGTCAGCGGAAGTATCGCCGGAGGCAGTTCCTCCTGCGCCTGCGCCTGTGCCGGAACCGGTCCCTGCAGTTTTTGCTGCGTTCAGGCCGATATAGAGGGTGTAGGCAATCTCATGGGGCTGGGCCATCTTGGTCGTCATGCCCAGGATCTTGTTGTTCTTGTTCAGCTGGCAGGGAATCACAAAGGAGGTGGAGGAACTAGTCCTGGTATAGTCGGTGATCTTCTTTCCGCCTGCCTTTACATATTGGAAGTAGGTGCTGGAAAATGTAATCCGCGCATAGGTCTTGCCACCTTTTACGATAATTCGGTCACAGGTGATCTTCACCCTGCCGGTACCGCCGGAAAAACTGAAACTGTCCGGTTTGTAAGTTCCGTCGGCCAGGCCGGTGTTATTGTTTACGGACCCGGTACCGCCGCTCGTGTTGCTCTTGTACTTGGAAGTATTCGTACTATCCTTTTTTGTGGTCTTTCCGTTCGTCTTTTTCGAGGTTTTTTTGGATGTTTTCTTGGATGTCTTTTTGGACGTCTTATCCGTTGCGGGTGTGATGGAGGAAGCCTTTCTGGTTCCGTTGTGGGTCGGAAGGTTCTTTCCGTTGGTATATTTGGAATAGAGGATGATCTCATGGGAGCCATGGGATCCGCCGCCTTCCAGTCCATCCCTCCAGGCCTGGTCTTTCATCTCCGGGTCATTTGCGTATTTGATGCTTCGGGAAGCCAGGATGAAAGGCTTATCCAGGTAGGGAACCTCGATGGTGTATGTGTACTGGCCCTTACTGTTCTTCCAGAACTTGGACCACTTGCTCTTGCCGGCCTTCTTGGCAGCAGCGGCAGTGCTGGGATACACGTAATCATAGCCGGTACCGCTTAAGGAAATGTCAGCGGTATACTTTCCGTTCTTCACATGCAGGACGACACCAACCACATTGAACATGTTGTTTTCCGCATCTTTGAACTTGATATTGTAGGTTCCGTTATCAACGACCTTTTCCGTCTTTTCTGTAGTGGAAGAAGATCCGCCGGAAGAAGAACCTCCGGAACCGGAGTCCCCGGTCGGGGTCAGTTTTACAGTAACTGTCGTTGCCGATGTACATTTGTGGGTGACGGAAGCGTCTGCATATCCGGAAGCAGTTGCATCAATGGTATAGATGGACGTGTAAGTCAGCGGATAGGCTCCATCAACGGCGCTGATGGCCTTGCCGGTACTACTGTCAGTGACAGTGAATTTTGCGCCGGAGACCGTCTTGCCGGTAAGCGCGTCAACCGCAGTCGCCTTGACCGGGAAGGTTTTCTTTACCAGGGCAAGGGTGATGGTATCTTCTCCGGTTACTGTGATGGTTTTGCTGGCTTCTGTTTCCCCTTCGGAAGTCTCATATCCCGTATAGCTTGCAGTAGCCGTCAGGTTTGTCAGATAAGGAACAGAAAATGTATTGTTTTCTCCGGTATAGGTCTTGCCGTTACTGTCTTTTACAGTGAGGGTGGCCTTGGAGAGATTGTATTCGGTTGCCTGGTCAATGACTCTGACATGGATCGGGTAAGACTGCTTCTTTAACTGGAAGGTTTCAGTGCTGTCCTTAGAAAGCTGTACCACTTTGGAAAGGCTTTCGTAGCCGGTGGCAGATACCGTAACCGTATAATTCTTTTTACTGATCAGGGAGTACTTCCCGTCCACCGGTTTCACATGGATCGACTGGTCAGCAGTTTCCATGATCACATCCACCACAGCTCCGGTCAGGTCTTTGCCATCCTCATCCTTTGCAAGGACAGTCAGCTCATATTTTTCCGTGGTCTCCGGGTCGATCGGCTTTAAGGGGATCTCGATGGTTTTATCCTTGTCTGCGCTGACATTTTCTTTTTTGGCGTCCTCGTAATCATCCCCGCCGGCGACTACGATGGTGTAGGTATGGCCGGCGATAAAGGGATAGTTTTCGCCGCTTATCTCCACCTCGGCTCCGGTTTTTTCATCGGTGACCGTGATGGTGACATCATCAATCTCCTTACCGCTATCTTCGTCCGTCGCTTTGATCTTCACATCATAGACTTCTGCTTCCAGGAGCAGAGTGATGGTCTCCCCATCCTGGGAAGGGGTGATGGTTCCCTCCCAGTCCTTGTAGCCCTCAGCACTGGCGGTTACGGAGTAGGAAGTATTACAGTCGAGCGCGTAGAACCCATTCTCCGGCTTGATGGATTTTCCGGAGGGATCTTTGACTTCCGGAGAGATGGAAACCGATTTTCCGTCTTCATTTTCTCCTGCAAGCTTTACCTTGCAGATATCAGGCTCAGAGATGGTTATATTATATTCATACTGGATCCAGTGGGGAACTGACATGGTTGTGGATCTGCAGGCCAGTTCCGTTTTCTTGTTTAAAATGACCGGGAACGTGACGGTTTTATCTATGATTGGCAGGACATCCTGGCCGCAGGTGTCGGAATCCGGATCATAGTAAGCAGCATCCTCCTCGTCAGAGCTGGTGTGGCCCGAATAATAAACATGAGACATGGTGGCGCTGCTGGCAGTGAAGACGCCGTTGGCGATTCCCTTCTTTACGATGATCTTGCTAAGGGTCAGCTTTGCTTTGCCGGTTCCACCGGTCCAGGCATAATCAAAGTCCGTGTAGGTCCCGTCTGCCAGGGCGGTCCGGTAGGCTGCCTGGTCCTCGTTGTCCTTGGGCTTCACGGAAGAGGAAGCCTGGGCAGCTGAGGAAAGGGACGCCTTTTTGGATGAATTCTTATTGGAGGAGCCGGATTCCCCGGAGTCCTGTTTATTGTCTTTATCGGAGGAGGAATTACCGGTATCTGACGAGGTCTTGTCCTCTTTACTGCTATCCGGATTGTCAGAATCCGGCTGTTCGGTCTCTTCTTCCTGCTTTTCGGATACGGTTACGGTACAGCCTGCGGTAAGGCCTCCGTCATCGGAGGTAGCGGTGATCTCTGCGGTTCCTGCAGACTTGGCACTTACTTTACCGCCGGAATTCACGGAAGCAACCCCGCTGTCGGAGCTTTCCCAGCTGATGCCGCGGTCACAGGCATCTTCCGGGGAAACCTCTGCGGACAGAGAAGCCGTCTCTCCGACTGTAAGAGTAAGAGAGGACCGGCTGATGG
The DNA here is from genome assembly GCA_946629665.1 of uncultured Lachnospiraceae bacterium. Classification (GTDB taxonomy): domain Bacteria; phylum Bacillota; class Clostridia; order Lachnospirales; family Lachnospiraceae; genus Anaerobutyricum. The sequence continues at coordinate 6,220 of CAMOYC010000029.1, read as the reverse complement.
ATATACTGGTCACATGGACTTCTTCCGGCTCTTTTTCTTCTTCGGTATCCTTTTTCTCGGTTTTTTCTTCGGAAGCAGTTTCGGTATTTTCACCGGCAGCTGCGCTGCCCTCCACCTGGGCACCTTCCTGGGCAAGAACGTAGGTGGGGAGGCTGCCTTCCACCACCAGGATCAGGACTAGGATCAGACTAAAGATTCTCCACTTTTTCATACATACACTCCTATCTTAAAAAACAGTTAAAATAAAAAAGGACCCGCTTCGCATTCGAAGCAGGTCCGCAATAAATAAAAGATTACTACCAAAATTGTGTTTTTGCCTTCTTCGGAAGCATGTTACACATCTTTCAGCAGGTTTCCTGACTTACAGCCCGGATTTCAAAAATCCTCCAGATTATGAAACAGACAGATTTTACTCTGTCCGCTTCTCTGCACCTTCTCATACTTTCGGCAAAACGCCTTTACGTACAATGGTATCTGCAGATTGGAACAGCTGATCACAGTGACCGGATCGTCCAGGATTCGCACCTGGTTCCCTTTCAACCGAACAATTGCCCTTCACTCAGGCAGGAATAGGGCAGCTGTCGGCACTGAAAAATTGAATGATATTATATTTCCTTTATAATAACGAAAGAACTGGTACAAATAAATGCAATTAATTGTAGTATCTGTATAATTTTTTTTGCCGAAAAAACCACCTCTGCCAAGGGACGTTGACAGAGGTAAAATGGATAAGATAGAATGAGGAAAATCCGATAAGAAAAGGAGTAAAAGATGAACAAGAAGAATATATCAATATATATGATCGTTTACGCCGCAGCGATCGCAGCAATCTACGTGGTGCTGACTCTCGTTTTTGCGCCGATATCCTATGGGGTGATGCAGATAAGGATTGCCGAAGCCCTGACCATTCTCCCTTTGTTTACCCCGGCTGCGGTCCCCGGCCTTTTTATCGGCTGCCTGATCGCTAATATTCTGGGCGGTGGGGTCATGATTGATGTGATCTTTGGCAGCCTGGCAACGTTGCTCGGGGCAGTGTTCGGATATCTGCTGCGTTTTAACCGCTGGCTGGTTCCGATCCCCGCAGTCCTCTCCAACACTCTGATCATCCCCTTTATCCTTTTCTACGGATATGGGGTAAAGATGTCGATACCCGTTATGATGGGCTACATCGCCGTCGGAGAGATTGTCGGCTGTTATGTTCTGGGTGAAATGCTGGCTACGGTATTCCTGAAACGATTCCCCACCTTGTTTGATGATCCCAGTTAGAATTCCATAAGCTGCCCGTCCTCCGGGATGATCAGCGAAGAAGAAAATCCTTCCTGATGGGCATAATCTCCAAGCTCTTTCCGGGACAGCCCCCAGTGGTTGAGGGATTCCATGTGGCAGGCGACCAGCATGGCCTCCGGGACCAGGTCATGGATCTGCTTTACCCCCTCCTTGCCCATGATCAAAGGAGGGAAACCGTTTACGGTATTCTCACCGCAGTTGGCGACGACCACATCCGGCTTCCAGACCTTCAGAGCCTTTTCCACTTCCGGATACCAGACCGTGTCCCCGGTCACATAAAGTGTCTTCTCCCCCGCGTGGAAGAAGACCAGGCCGCAGGCAGGACCGGATAATCTTGCCATGGTCCCGAAGCTGTGCCGGGCGGGAACGGTGACAAGACCGATACCGTTCGGGATTTCTGCCAGCAGAGAGCCCGCAATCTGTACGTTCAAAAAACCATAGGACTGTATTTTCTCTGCATCTTCTTCATTCTGGACCAGGACCGGCTTGTTCTTAGGCAGCATCTGTGCGGCCGCCCGGTCAAAATGATCCCGGTGAAGATGGGTTACTACGATCACATCCGGATCAAGAAGGTCCTCTGCGGGGACCGGAAGGTCTGCCAGAGGGTTTCTCAGGTCCTGTCTCGGGGAATTCGGAAAGGGTTTCTGACTCCCCTTTGGTCCCAGCATGGGGTCTACAAGAAAATGGATCCCCGCATATTCGATCCACAAAGTTGCATTTCTGATCAGTCTGATCCGCATATCATTCACATCCTCCCGGTAATAGATAAAAGATTCTTTTTCATTATATGTTTTTCCTCTGAGACTTGCAACTTTGACTGTTTCTGCAGGATACCCGAACAGAATCCTTTTGCAAAAGATGGGTGAAACTGATATACTGTAGAACGGGCCTGCCGGAATTCCGTTTATGAGGTATGAGGCAGAGTTCATTATAATAGAACAAAACATAGAAAGCGAAGCAAAAATGAGTGTATTACAAGGACTAAAACCGGAAAAAGTGTTTCATTATTTTGAGGAGATCAGCAAGATACCTCGCCAATCAGGAAATACCGGAAAGATCAGTGACTATCTGGTTCAGTTTGCAAAGGACAGAGAGCTGGAAGTCCTGCAGGATCCTCTGGGCAATGTGGTGATCCGCAAGCCGGGAACTACCGGTTATGAAGATTCTCCCTGGGTAATGCTGCAGGGGCATATGGATATGATCTGCGAGAAGGAAGATGACTGCCGGATTGATTTTCAGAAAGAAGGGATTCCTCTTGAGGTCCGTGGAAATATCATCACAGCCAGAGGAACGACGCTTGGAGGCGATAACGGGATTGCCCTGGCCTACGGCCTGGCCATCCTGGATGCAGACGATATTCCCCATCCTCCGATCGAGGCGGTCTTCACAGTGGATGAGGAGGTCGGCCTGGTCGGTGCTGCAGCCCTCGACAAGTCTCTTCTGAAATCCAGTTATATGATGAACTTAGATTCCGAGGAAGAAGGACACTTACTGGTATCCTGTGCCGGCGGAGCCACCGTGGATGTCCACCTTCCCCGCAGCCTGGCTCAGCTGCAGGGGCAGGAGGCAGAACTGGTCATCAGCGGTCTGATCGGCGGCCACTCCGGTATGGATGTGGACAAGGGACGCATCAACGCCAATGTTCAGCTGGGAAGATTTCTTCGGGAACTGAAGAAGCAGTTTGACTTCCGCCTGCTCTCGGTAAACGGGGGAACCAAGGATAATGTCATTCCGAAAAAGGCGGCGGCAAGGCTGGCCTTCCTGCCCGGCACGAACCTTAAGGCGGTCGCAGAAGCCGTAGACAAGATTGGGCAGACCTACCGGAAAGAAAATCTTCATACAGACCCGGATGTCACGGTGACCTTGCGGGAGATCGGCCCTGCAAAAGACCTGCTGGTTATGGATAAAAATACAACGGATAAAGTGATCACCCTCTTAAGCTGCCTGCCTGCCGGAATCCAGCGTATGAGCTTCGAGATCCCGGGCCTGGTTCAAACCTCCTTAAATCTCGGCGTTCTGACAACGGAGGAGAAGGAGATCATCATTTCTTACTCCGTAAGAAGCAGCGTGGGCAGCGAGAAGGATGACCTGATCAGCCGGATCGAATGCCTGGCGGATGCTATGGGAGCTTACGTTACCATCTCCGGCGCCTACCCTGCCTGGGAATACAAGGAGAAGTCTCCGCTCCGGGACCTGATGATCCAGGTCTATAAGGAAATGTACGGCTGTGAACCGCTGGTTGAGGCGATGCATGCCGGTGTGGAATGCGGGTTTTTTGAAGGCGCCATGCCGGAACTGGATGCCATTTCTTTCGGTCCGGACCTCCGTGATGTGCATACTCCTGCGGAGACCATGGACATTGACAGCGTGGGGAGGACCTGGGATTACCTGCTGGAAGTCCTGAAAAGAATAAAATAATATATAGAAGAAAGCCGGATAAAACGGCTTAAAACAAGCTTGACAGACAAAGCCTCCTGATATAATATGGGAATGATTTTCATATTATACGAGAGGCTTTGTTTTATTTGGATAGGAGAATAGATTATGGGATGCAGAGCACAGTATAAGACACGGCAGCGGGAGAGGATGCTGACCTATATAAAAAGTATGCCGGGGCAGCATTTTACCGCCGCGGATGTGCGAAGACATTTTCAGGATACGGAGTCCCCGATCGGGACGACCACTGTTTACCGACAGCTGGAAAAGCTGGTGGAGGAGGGTCTGTTAAAAAAATATGTGATCGATGAATGCAGCAGTGCCTGCTTTGAATATGTGGACCCGGCCCAGTACTGTCACAGCAGTCCCTGTTACCACTGTAAGTGTGAGAAATGCGGGAAACTGATCCACATGGATTGTCATGAGATGGCGGATCTGCAGGTACATTTCATGGACCACCATCATTTTAAGATTAATCCGCTGCGGACCGTTTTTTATGGATTGTGTGAGGAATGTCTGAATTCGGAGATAAAGGAGTGATATTTTGGCAGAAGTTGTTTGCAGGGACCTGACCCTTGGTTACGAGGATCGGATCTTGTTTGAAAACCTGAATTTTGAAGTAAATCATGGGGATTATCTGTGTGTCGTTGGAGAAAACGGCGCAGGGAAATCGACGCTGATGCGGACGATCCTGCGTTTGCAGGAACCTCTTTCCGGTACGGTGGAGTACGGGGAAGGGCTGAAGCCTACCGAGGTGGGCTATCTGCCCCAGCAGACCCTGGTGCAGAGGGATTTCCCCGCCTCGGTCCGGGAGGTTGTGATCTCCGGATGCTTGGGGCGCTGTGGAAAAAGAGCCTTTTATAATAAAGAAGATAAGGCCCTGGCGGAAAAGAATATGAGACGCCTGGGGATTGATGACCTGGCAAAAAAATGTTACCGGGAGCTCTCCGGCGGCCAGCAGCAAAGAGTATTGCTGGCCCGGGCCTTGTGTGCCACCGGGAAGCTTCTGCTGCTTGACGAACCGGTTTCCGGGCTGGACCCCATGGTAACGGCAGAGATGTACCAGCTGATCGAGCGCCTGAATAAAGAAGGGATCACGGTGATCATGATCTCTCATGATATCCATGGTGCGGTCAGATATGCCAGCCACATTCTTCATATTGGTTCAGACATTTTCTTCGGGACGAAAGAAGAATATCTGGACCAGGAGATCAGCAGGAAATATCTTCAGAAAGGAAGCGACGAGGAATGATCGGGAAACTGACTCTATATTTTGAATATCCCTTTGTGCGCTATGCACTGATCGTCGGAGTCCTGATCGCCCTGTGTTCCTCCCTGCTGGGAGTGACCCTGGTCCTGAAAAGATTCTCCTTTATCGGGGACGGGCTTTCCCATGTGGCCTTCGGCATGATCGCGATCGCCTCGGTCCTGAATCTGACCAATTCCATGGCTCTGGTCCTGCCGGGCACGGTAGTCTGTGCGGTACTTTTGCTGCGGACCGGCCAGAATACAAAGATCAAGGGGGATGCGGCGATCGCTGTGATCTCGGTGGGAGCGCTGGCGATCGGCTACCTGCTGATGAACCTGTTTTCCACTTCCACCAACCTGGCCGGGGATGTGTGTAGTACCCTGTTCGGTTCCACTTCCATACTGACCCTGAAGGAAGGAGAAGTATGGTTGTGTGCAGTTCTGTCAGTGATTGTGGTTGCTCTTTTCATTTTCTTCTATAACCGGTTTTTTGCAGTGACCTTTGATGAGAGTTTTGCCAAGGCGACCGGGACTAACGTAAATCTGTATAACTTGCTGATCGCAATCATCATTGCGGTGATCATCGTGCTGGCCATGAACCTGGTGGGATCCCTGCTGATCTCAGCCCTGGTGATCTTCCCGGCCCTGTCCGCGATGCGGGTGTTTAAAAGCTTTCTATCGGTTACGATCTGTTCGGCGGTCTTCTCCGTGACCTGCGCCTTCCTGGGGATCCTGATCTCCATCCTGGCGGGAACACCGGTGGGATCCACGATCGTGGCCATTGACATTCTCGGTTTCATCCTTTTCTGGATAATCGGGAGTATACGGGAATAACAGCGGCCGGATAACAAAATGCAAAGTTGATTTGTTAGGAAGAGTCTGCTATGATAGGTGTGTTTAGCCTTATTCAGGCCTGGCACATCGTGAAGATGCCTGGTGCATCTTCCGGATAAAAAGGAGAGAAAAAATGTTACAAATGTTGACGGAATTGATTGCCGGACTGGGATTGTTCCTGTTTGGCATGAAATTCATGGGAGAAAGCCTGCAGAAGGCTGCCGGTGATCAGATGCGTGATCTGCTTTCCAAAGTAGCCGGCAACCGTTTTAGCGGCGTGCTGTTCGGTACGCTCTTCACGGCGATCATCCAGTCTTCCGGAGCCTGTACGGTCATGGAAGTAAACCTGGTCAATGCCGGACTGATGACGGTGAAGCAGTCGGTTGGCATCACCTTCGGTGCAAGTATCGGTACC
>CAMOYC010000028.1 GCA_946629665.1 uncultured Lachnospiraceae bacterium | reverse complement strand
TCCGGCAATCCCCGCTGGGCATGGGACTGCTACCGCAGATTCATCCAGATGTTCTCCGACGTAGTTATGGAAGTTGGAAAGAAATATTTCGAAGAGCTGATCGACCAGATGAAGGCAGACAGAGGCGTTTCCCAGGACGTTGACCTGACTGCTGATGATCTGAAAGAGCTGGCTAATCAGTTCAAGGCTGAGTACAAGGGCAAGATCGGTACTGATTTCCCGACAGATCCCAAGGTTCAGCTTATGGAAGCGATCAAGGCCGTATTCAGAAGCTGGGATAACCCTCGTGCAAACGTATACCGCCGTGACAATGATATCCCTTACAGCTGGGGTACAGCAGTTAACGTTCAGTCCATGGCATTTGGTAACATGGGTGACAACTGTGGTACCGGTGTTGCCTTCACACGTGATCCGGCAACAGGTGACAAGGGTCTCTTCGGTGAGTTCCTGACCAACGCACAGGGCGAGGACGTTGTAGCCGGCGTTCGTACTCCGATGCACATCACAGAGATGGAAGAGAAATTCCCTGAGGCATTCGCTCAGTTTACAGATGTTTGCAAGATCCTCGAGGATCATTACAGAGATATGCAGGACATGGAGTTTACCGTAGAAGACGGCAAACTTTACATGCTGCAGACACGTAATGGTAAGAGAACAGCTCAGGCTGCATTAAAGATCGCATGTGATCTTGTTGACGAAGGAATGAGAACTCCTGAGGAAGCAGTAGCCATGATCGATCCTCGTAACCTGGATACCCTTCTTCATCCTCAGTTTGACGCTGCTGCTCTTAAGGCTGCTACACCGGCTGCAAAGGCACTTGGTGCTTCTCCCGGAGCTGCTTGCGGTAAGATCGTCTTCACGGCAGAGGATGCTGTTGAGTGGGCTGACAGAGGCGAGAAAGTTGTTCTTGTACGTCTTGAGACATCCCCTGAAGATATCACAGGTATGAAGTCCGCACAGGGTATCCTGACAGTACGTGGCGGTATGACATCCCACGCTGCAGTAGTTGCCCGTGGAATGGGAACCTGCTGTGTATCCGGATGCGGTGACATCGTTATGGATGAGGCGAACAAGAAATTTACTCTGGCCGGCAAAGAGTACCATGAGGGAGATTTCATCTCCATTGACGGTTCCACCGGTAATATCTATGATGGCGTAATCCCTACAGTTGACGCTAAGATCGCCGGCGAGTTCGGCCGTATCATGAACTGGGCAGACCAGTACAGAAAGCTTGGTGTTCGTACCAACGCGGATACTCCTGCAGATGCTAAGAAAGCTCGTGAGCTTGGTGCAGAGGGTATCGGCCTCTGCCGTACAGAGCACATGTTCTTCGAGGAAGACAGAATTGCTGCTTTCCGTGAGATGATCTGTGCAGATACCGTAGAAGAGAGAGAAGCTGCTCTCGATAAGATCCTTCCTTATCAGCAGGGAGACTTCGAGGCCCTTTACGAGGCACTCGAGGGATGTCCTGTAACGATCCGTTTCCTGGATCCGCCGCTGCATGAGTTCGTTCCGACTGAGCCGGAAGACATCAAGAAGCTGGCAGAGGCTCAGGGCAAGACTGTTCAGGAGATCGAGGACATCATCACATCCTTACATGAGTTTAACCCGATGATGGGACATCGTGGATGCCGTCTGACCGTAACATATCCTGAGATCGCGAAGATGCAGACCAAGGCTGTCATCCGTGCAGCGATCAATGTTCAGAAGGCACATGCTGACTGGAATGTTGAGCCTGAGATCATGATCCCGCTGGTAGGGGATGTCAACGAGCTTAAATATGTAAAGAAATTTGTTGTAGAGACAGCAGATGCTGAGATTGCTGCAGCAGGAATCGACCTGAAGTATCAGGTAGGTACCATGATCGAGATCCCTCGTGCATGTCTGACTGCTGATGACATCGCATCTGAGGCTGACTTCTTCTGCTTCGGTACCAATGACCTTACCCAGATGACATTCGGATTCTCCCGTGATGACGCAGGTAAGTTCCTTGATGCATACTATGATGCTAAGATCTTTGAGAACGATCCGTTTGCTAAGCTTGACCAGGTTGGTGTTGGCAAGCTTATGAAGATGGCGATCGATCTGGGAAGACCTGTTAATGACAAGCTTCATATTGGTATCTGTGGTGAGCACGGTGGAGATCCTTCTTCCGTAGAGTTCTGCCACCAGATTGGTCTGGACTATGTATCCTGCAGTCCTTTCCGTGTACCGATCGCAAGACTTGCAGCAGCTCAGGCAGCTATCGCAGAAGGTAAATAAACCGAACAGGTGGGGAGAATCCCGTAAAGGAGGAATGACCAGGATGTTAACGATTAATAAAGAGATCAAAGATGGCATTGCCGTTTTCTGTCTGGAAGGAAGACTGGATACGATCACGTCTCCGGACCTGGAAGCAGAATTAAAGGATTCTCTTGATGACGTAACAGAACTTGAGATGAATTTTGAGAAACTTGATTATATCTCATCAGCAGGACTCCGTGTTCTTTTATCCGCTCAGAAGAGAATGAGCAAGCAGGGAACCATGAAGGTTACCCATGTGAATGAGACTATCATGGAGATCTTCGAGGTAACCGGTTTTTCAGAGATTCTGACGATTGAATAGTTCATTTGTTATAGCAGATGGGAAGTCCGTTCAGGGACTTCCCATTTTGTCTGGATCAGTTTATAACAAGGAGGTTGCGGAGGATGAATATGGAAGAGAGAGCAAAAGAGGCGGTAGAACTTAAGAATACCCCCGGGATCAACTGTTGCCAGGCGGTAGCTATGGCGCTTGCCGATGAAACTCCTTTTGACCGGGAACAGATGAGGCAGCTCGGGGCAGGCTTTGGCGGCGGCATGGGAACCATGGAAGGCACTTGTGGTGCTCTTGTGGGAGCAGGGATGGTTGCCGGCCTTAAATCAGGAGGCAGTGGGACCCAAAAACTGACCCGACAGATGGCAGGCTCGTTTAAGCAGACCTGCGGAGCAGTCACCTGCAAAGATATTAAGGGAGTCGCAACCGGAAAGGTCCTTTGTTCCTGTGATGACTGCGTAAAAAATGCTGTGTTGATCTACTCTGATGTGATGGGAGAGGATTGAGATCCCGGACCGGATAAGGCCGATCGGCCGGCTGATTCATAATTAAACATTGTTTATCGGAAGACGTTTCCCCGGAAGCGTCTTTTTTTTGTTGCATATAGTTGACAAAAAATTTAGTATTAGTATAATTAGAAAGGATAACAAAACTTGTGGTTTAGTAATGCTAATCTTTATCTGGAAACCGAGGAGATGTGAATATGAATATTGAGGAACAGATCGGCATAAAAATACGGGAACTCAGGAATCAGAATGGTCTGACCCAGGAGGAGCTGGCGGACCGGACTGAACTTACCAAAGGCTTTATTTCCCAGCTGGAGAGAGGTCTCACTGCTCCTTCCGTTTCCACTCTGGCAGACATCGTGGAGTGCCTGGGTATTACCCTGGCCGAATTCTTCAAGGAGGATGACAATCAGCAGATCGTGTATCCCAGAGAGGACTATTTTGAGAAGGTGGATCATAACGGAAACCGGGTTGAGTGGCTTGTGGCCAAGGCGCAGAGCATGAGTCTGGAACCGATCCTGGTAACGATCCTGCCCGGCCAGTCCATGCCTCTTGATAAGCCCCATGAAGGGGAAGAATTCGGCTATATTTTAAAAGGGCAGATCTATCTTCATTATGGGAATAATGTGTACACTGTCAGAGAAGGTGATTCATTTATCTACCCGACAGACCGGGACCACTGGATCAGTTCGGCGGATGACAGCGAAAGCCAGTTGCTCTGGATCTCCTGTCCCCCGAATTTTTAGCCTTTTATTTAGAAAACGTGTGGAGTAGCAGTTATGAGTGAAGCAATTTTAGAACTTCGGTCCATCTGCAAGAGTTTTGATGGAAAGAAAGTTCTCGATCATATTGATATAGAGATAGATAAGAATGAATTTATAACCTTACTGGGGCCCTCCGGATGCGGCAAGTCGACGACTCTCCGTATCATTGGCGGATTCGAGTACCCGGATGAAGGAAGAGTCTTCTTTAAAGGCCGGGATATCACTGACCTTTCTCCGGATAAAAGAAATGTGAATACGGTCTTTCAGAAGTATTCTCTCTTTCCCCATTATAATGTGGAAGACAACATTGCTTTCGGCCTGAAACTGAAAAAGAAGAGCCGGCAGTATATCAAAGACAAGGTAAAGTATGCCTTGAAACTGGTTAATATGGACGGATATGAAAAGCGTAAGCCCATGTCTTTAAGCGGCGGCCAGCAGCAGCGGGTAGCGATTGCCAGGGCGATCGTGAACGAACCTGAGATCCTGCTTCTGGACGAGCCTTTGGGGGCGCTTGACCTGAAACTGCGCCAGGAGATGCAGAGGGAGCTGATGAAGATCAAAAAGGAAGTGGGGATCACCTTTGTCTATGTGACCCACGACCAGGAAGAGGCCCTCACCATGTCCGACCGGATCATCGTCATGAATCAGGGGATCATCCAGCAGATGGGAACTTCCATCAGTATTTACGATGAACCCCAGAATGCATTTGTGGCAGACTTTATCGGTGACAGCAATATTATTGATGGCGTGATGCTTAAGGACCGGCTGGTCCGGATCTTTGGAATCGATGTTCCCTGCGTGGATGTGGGATTCGGGACGAATGAGCCGGTGGACGTTGTCATCCGGCCGGAGGACCTGGTAATCGTTTCCCCGGAAGCCGGTTACTGGAAGGGCACCGTGACCGATCTGATCTACAAGGGCGCCTACTATGATATCAAGTTAAAAACGGAAGATTACGAGTGGACCATTCAGAGCAATACGCCGGCTGCAGTAGGCCTGCAGGCAGGACTCACTGTGCTTCCGGATAATATACAGATCATGAATAAGCCAAGGTCCAGTGACGAGGAGGCACTTAAGGAGGATGAATAACAGAAGAAATACACGAGTATTATTATCCGGTCCCTACCTCCTCTGGGCAGTCGGGTTTACGGTGATCCCTCTGTTTGTGATCATCCGCTATGCTTTGACGGATGAGACAGGGGCCTTTACCCTCAATAATCTGTTTGCGATCGCAGATCCGATCAATTTAAAAGCAACCGTTTTCTCCCTGGAGATTGCTCTGATGAGCACTATGATCTGTGTTTTGCTGGCCTATCCTTTAGTGCTGGCCTTCCGGCGGCTGAATCTGAGCAAAAACCGCTTTATGCTTTTTATCCTGATCCTGCCTATGTGGATGAATTTTATCCTGAGGATCCTGGCATGGCAGATGATCTTATCTAACAATGGAATCCTGAATTTTATTCTGGGTAAGATCGGGATCGGTCCTTTGCATATCGCTAATACAGGGCTCTCTATCATGATCGGTGTGGTCTATGACTATCTGCCTTATATGGTGCTGCCAATCTTCAACGCAGTGGCAGAGATCGATGAAGATGTTATCGAAGCTGCAAGAGATCTTGGAGGAAACAGCCTGACTGTTTTTCGGAAGGTTATCTTCCCTCTGTCCCTGCCGGGCTTGATGAGCGGGATCATCATGGTTTTTATCCCTTCCATGACAGAATTTGTCATCGCAGATATCCTGGGAGGCGGCAAATTGCAGCTGGTAGGTAACATTATAGAGCAGGAGTTCACCAGGAGTTCCAACTGGAATCTTGGAGCAGGACTTTCCGTAGCCTTGATGCTCTTTATGATGGTCAGCATGGCTTTTACGATGAAAACAGATCATGGCTACGGGTCTGACGGAAAGGCAGGTGCAGTATGGTAAAACGTATATCTGCCGGACTTTCCGGGATTTACCTGTTTATGATCATGTTCTTTTTGTACATTCCGATCCTGGTGATGATCGTCCTGTCCTTTAACGGGTCCAGATCAAGGGTGGTCTGGGGCGGATTCACCACGGAATGGTACGGCCGGCTGTTTTCCAATGTTCAGATCAGGGAAGCCTTAGGAACAACTTTGCTGCTGGCCTTCATTTCAGCTCTGGTGGCGACGCTGATCGGCCTTCTCGCGGCACTCGGGATCAGCGCGATGAGAACAAGAGAGTATTCTCTGGTCATGGGCGTGACCAACATCCCGCTGCTGAATGCGGATATTGTGACCGGCATAGCCCTTATGCTCTGGTTTGTCCGCTTTATGCCCCTGGGCTTTTCCAGTGTGCTGATCGCCCATATCACATTTAATATTCCCTATGTGATCCTCGCGGTCCTGCCGAAGATCCGGCAGATGAACATGAGTATCTATGAGGCAAGCCGGGATCTGGGAGCCGGCGCTTTATACGGCTTTTTTGCCACGATCCTTCCTCAGCTGGCGGGAGGTCTGGTCTCCGGCTTTTTCATGGCTTTCACAATGTCCATGGATGATTTTGTGGTCACTTATTTCACCCGCGGCGCCGGGATCAACACTCTTTCCACTATGATCTACAGTGAGATCAAGAAAGGGATCAAGCCGGAAATGTATGCTTTGTCAACGATCATTTTTGCCGCAGTTTTCATTTTGCTGCTGATCGTCAATTTTGTACCGGATGGCGGTGATCTGAAAGATCTGGTGGAATAGATTCTGAATACACTTAAATATGGGAGGTAGTACCATGAAGAAAATGTTTATCACGATAGCCCTTCTGGTCTGCATGACCGGTCTTCTGTCCGGCTGTGGTGGCTCGGGAGCAAAAAAAACCGGACAGACACTCACTGTTTTCAATTACGGAGAGTACATGGATCCGGATGTGATCAGCCAGTTTACCGAGGAGACCGGTATTGAGATCAAGTATGAGGAAGCACTCACTCCGGAGGAAATGTACACCAAGTACAAGGCCGGAGCGATCGATTATGACCTGCTCTGCACATCAGACTATATGTTAAAAAAGCTGATGGAAGAGGGGGAACTGCAGGAGATCGATGTGAATGCCCTGGAAAACAAAGGCAATATCGGAGATAAGTACTGGGATTTTGCAGCCCAGTTTGACGAAGGCAATAAGTACACCGTTCCCTATTTCTGGGGAACAGTAGGGATCCTCTACGATACCAGCAGGGTGAAGGAGCCGGTAGACAGCTGGGATGTTTTGTTCAACGGTAAGTATGCGGGGGATATCATCATGCCCAACAGCGTCAGAGATGCATTTTATGTTGCGCTCAAATATTTGGGTTACTCCCTGAATACCAAGGACGAGAAGGAAATCCGGGAAGCATATAAGCTGTTACTCAAGCAGAAGCCCGATGTCCAGGCCTACCTGGTGGATGAAGCAAGAGATGAGGTGGTTGCCGGGAATGCTCTTATGGCGGTCGTTTATTCCGGGGAGGCTTATCTGGGTCACCAGTATAATGAGAACCTTGCCTACGTGATTCCCAAAGAAGGGTCCAATGTATGGCTGGACTGCTTTGCAGTTACAAAAAAATGTAAAGACCCGGAGGCGGCACAGGCCTTTCTTGATTTCCTTTGCCGGCGGGATATTGCCCAGAAGAATTTTGAGTACATCTATTATTCTACCCCTAACCAGGCTGTGATCGACATCCTGACCGAAGAGGAACGGTCTGACGAAGCTCTGGTGCCGAAAGACTCCTCTACAGAGAACTGTGAGGTATGTACACTCACCGACGAGAAAACCCTGGACCTGCTTAACGAACTTTGGAAGAGTATCAAAGCCTCCGACTAAATTTAAATTTCCTATATTTCCTATTGACATAATAGGAAATAAGGAGTATTATCATCTCAAGAGCAGATAAGAGTATATCTGAGAAGCTTATATGATCAAAGGAGGATTTACCATGGGAAAGATTTATAAAGGCGCATTGGAGTTAGTTGGCGGGACACCGATCATTGAGGCGGTCAATCTGGAGAAAGAACTTGACCTTAAGGCAAGGCTCCTTCTTAAGCTGGAGTACTTTAATCCGGCCGGAAGCGTTAAGGACCGGATTGCGAAAGGGATGATCGAGGACGCTGAGGCAAAGGGGATCCTGAAAGAGGGGTCTACCATTATCGAGCCGACTTCCGGCAACACAGGAATCGGTCTTGCTTCCGCCGCCGCTGCAAAAGGATACAGAGCAATCTTCACCATGCCGGAGACGATGAGTGTTGAGAGGCGGAATATCCTGAAAGCTTACGGTGCGGAGATCGTCCTTACTCCGGGAGAAAAAGGAATGACCGGAGCCATCGAGAAAGCGGACCAGCTGGCAGCGGAGATTGTAGGCAGTTTCATTCCCGGACAGTTTGTGAACCCGGTGAATCCTGCGGTTCACAGAACAACTACCGGCCCGGAGATCTGGGATGATACGGACGGCCAGGTAGACTATTTCGTAGCAGGAGTAGGTACCGGCGGAACGATCACCGGAACCGGCGAATACTTGAAGTCCAGGAATCCGGAAGTGAAGGTGGTAGCTGTTGAGCCGGCATCTTCACCGGTCCTGTCCAAGGGCCATGGTGGTTCCCACAAGATCCAGGGAATCGGTGCAGGTTTTGTTCCGGATGTGCTGAATACAGAGATTTATGATGAGATCTTTCCGGTAGAGAATGATTACGGTTTTGAGTACAGCAAGCTGCTGGCTGCCAAGGAAGGTATTATCACCGGTATTTCATCCGGAGCTGCCCTCTACGCGGCGATCCAGATCGCGAAACGCCCGGAGAATGAGGGGAAGACGATCGTGGCACTTCTGCCCGATAACGGGGACCGTTACTATTCCACCCCTCTGTTCCAGCAGTGATCTCCACCGCTTGCAGGACTCATTACATAGCAATTGTATTCTGATTTTTCATATGCTATAATATTATTAAACCATACCATATATAGCTATAACTGTATATGGTATGGTTTATTGTTTCTTTAAATGTATACTGAGAATGGGGCTGCTTATGTTTTTTTCAATTATCATGCCTGTGTATAATGGGGCGAATACGGTTTCCTATGCCGTTGATTCTGTTCTGTCCCAATCCTATAAAGACTTTGAGCTGATCGTGGTAGATGACGGGTCCACCGATCATACACTGGAATTGTTAAAAAAGTACCGGGAGGCTGACAGCAGGGTACGTATCATTACTCAAAGCAATCAGGGTGTATCGGCTGCCCGTAATACCGGTATTGATCATGCAAAAGGTGAGTATATTGGTTTTATTGATGCAGATGATCTGGTGACAGCGGATGCATTTTTCAGGATCCATCAGACAGCCGTTACATATGATGCAGAAATGATCGTTGGAAAGTACGAGCGGATGGATGGATTCAGTATTTATCAGAGTAAAAGAATGAACAGGATGGTCAGCCAGCTTTGGATCGATAAGAACGATGATAATCTTGTCTTTTGCATGTCTGTTTATATTAAGTGGTTCCGTAAAGATATTATTGATCGTTACCATGTCCGTTTTGAAAACTACAGATATCTGGAAGATGCTGTTTTTACCTATAAATTTCTGCAATACGTTGACAGGATCTACACATGTCCCTACACGATCTACAGGAATTTAAGGCCCCTGTTCTTCTTAGGTACCTCGGTTACCAGGAATATCGATCAGCAGTTATTTGATCAGGCCTGGCCGGCATGCAGCAGGATTCTGTCTCTTACAGAGGACTATGGTGAAAACTTCCTGTCTGTTCTTCGATTTCGTATGCTGCATTCCATTTTCGGGAATGTCTTTTACCGGAAACTATGGTCTGTGGATCCGAATTCCGAGAGAAAACTGTTCCGCTATATGGAGACCCTGTATGATGAATTAAGCGAAGAGTGGAAAAAATATTACCTGGCTTCCAATGCGGATTGCATCCGTGGCGAAAAACTGATGACCAAAGAGGACCATTTAAGATCCCCGATCGTATGCCTGGTTGTCCTGAGCATGGGTAAGGAAAACATCATTCCGTTTTTGCAATGCCTGTATGACCAGCAGGAACCGTCGTTCATAGTGTATTTTGACTCTGCATTGAAGAAAGAGGTGCCGCAGCAATACAGAAAGAAAAAGAATCTTTTCTTTGTGAAAAAAAGCCGGATCAGCAAGAAAGCCCTTACGGCAGATGCCAGGTATATCACTTTCATCGATCAGGATATCTGTTATGAGATCCGATCGGTCAAAGATGCCATCTATTATCTGGAAAGAAAAGAGGCTGACTCGGTTTATCTGCCCCTTATTAAGATCCCGGATCATTTAGAAGACGATCGGGATGTGGACATGCTGGCGCCGAGCAGTATTTCCACTGTATTTTTCCGGACAGAGCTGATCAAGGACCGGCCAGAGATCCTTGAATACATAGAGGAAGATGATACCAGCAGGCTGGCTGCTGCTTTGCAGCCGGACCGACTTGGAAAAACATGTATTATCGATAATTCCAATCATATGGGAGAGGAATATCTTTCACAGATTGCATGCCGAAAGATGGGATTCGTGAAACCGGAAGAAGTCGTTGATCCGAAAAAGCAGCTCAAGCGGTTTTATCTTGCCCAATACCTGAACCTGGATATTGATGAAAGGCTTATCGCGGTCTATGCAAGCCAGGCATCGGAATGGCTGGTATCGATGATCAAAGGATTGTTCTCATATTCTGAGAAAGGTTATAAAGTTGTTCTGATCGTGCCGAAAGATAAATATGAGGAATCAAAGGATTATGTGGAGGAGAGGCTGGAGTCTTCCCGGCTGGTCATCCTGGCGATAACCGGAAAGAGAAGTGCAATGAGGTTGTTCTCGGCAGCTTTTATCGTCACTGAGAGCCCGCTTCCATACTGGTGGATCAAGAAGCCAGGACAGAAGCTGGTCTTTGTGAATCGGGATGACAGGATTGAAGGAGAGGGCGGATCTCCGATCGATCCGAACCTGCAGTACCTTTTCATGAATATGGATGCCTCCTGGTTCCTTTCCGCTTCCTATCGGGAATGGATCCTGAAGAAGAATTATATGGAAAAGCTGTGCGCAGCTCCGGAATTATCCGTTCACTTTTCCGCCCAGGAAGAAAATTCCGGACCGTCTGATTTTTGGAAGTGCCTTCTGGAGAGAAAATGGGAGAGTGATACTCCTGAAGATTCCGGGCCGGTACTCTATTTTTCAGAAAATCTGACAAACAGCAAAACCCTCTCATTGCTGCAAAACGCCGTTGAGGAGGCTGCCTTCACTGAAGATGATTATCTGTGCCTCTTTAATTCCGAGTTAGCGAAAAATGAAGACGGGAGGAAGATCCCGGACAGCTACCGCTGCATTCTTCTGAAAACCATAGGGTTTTCAGCACGTTCAGCCAGGCAGGCTTATCTGGGAGATTTAGAGCCGAGGGCGATCGTTTTGATGGATTGCGCTAATCCCTACTACCTGCGATGCTTCCTTAGTTTTGGAGAGAAGGTTTTTTGGCTTCTCGGAGAAGAGACCGTGAGCCTGCTTCTGGCAGGAGACAGTCAGATGGAGAAAATGATCCGATCATATAATAAAAGCAAGCACGTGATGCTTGCGAAGGATGAGAATACGGCAGATCATATCGGATCGATCCTGGGCTGCAGCATTCCCGTGATAGATCACCTGAATGATATTACATTTGATTCATAAGAATTAAGAAAAACACTCCCAAAAACCAGGTTTTTGGGAGTGTTTATTATCTACAGTCTTGACAGGTCGATCTGTCCGTTTATTGTGGAGATCCGAACTTTCTGGAACGGTTTTCCTCCGATGGTTCCGGTAATGTTTTTTACGTTGCCGGGTTTTACTTTGATGGTAAGTTCGTCGATCTTGGAATGGATCTCGCCTGTCTTGCTGACCCCATCTACGATCATACCGCCCTCGGCAGGAAGCACGAGAACAATGGGCCCGTTCAGAGTCTCACATTCAACGACACTGTTTAAAGAATCAAAGCAGGCGGAAATCGGGCTGGAAGAAGTGTTAAGACGTCCGCCGCCGGTGATGGTCTTTATATTGATCGGACCGTCAACGGAATGGACATCTGCAAAACCTTCTGCCTTGTTCAGGGTGATCGGTTTGGTGGAAGTAGCGAGGCGGATACGGGGGGCGATGATCGTGTTGAGTGAGATCATACCTTCACTGGATTCTGCTGTAAAACGGTCAAGAGCCCAGGAGCAGTCTGAGATGATATCTCCGTACTGGGATGATATCTGGAATTCACCTTTAAAGGATGCGGGCAGGAAAATTTCCACGCAGGAATCCGTGTTAACAACTTCCCGGCGCCCATGCCGGATCGTTGTCTTAATCCGGTTGCTGCTGATCTTGGCAAAGAATTCATCTCTGTCAAGTCCGATATATTCCTTGATGGTCAGCATATCATCCGGAGCCTCTAACAGGTAGAGGGTCTCAGCCTGATAGCCGATCTGGAGCGTCTTAACCTGGGAAATATCCAGGGTGATCGTATTATCCGGGTTCCCTGATGGTGTTTTGCTGGTCCCTTTAATCTCTTTTCTAAAATCAGTCATGATTAACCCCTCGCTTTCTTTTACTACGTTTCATTATAGAATAGTTTTTTCGGATACGCAATGTGCAATCAAGGTATTTTCTCGTTGTCCCTGTTTCTTGACGAGGACATATATTTGTACTATGATGGTAAAGAAATTCCTGTCTGTCGGCTGGGACAGGTGGAATATTTCGATAAATCTGATATCAAAAAAGAGGAATTTATGGATACGAAAGGATATACATTTAAAGTCAGAGGTCTTATGCTGGGTAATGGTATGCCTAAGATCTGTATCCCCCTGGTGGGAAAGGATGAAAATACAGTCCTTGAACAGGCCAAAAAAGCAATAAAAGAGCCTTGTCATCTGATAGAATGGAGGGCTGACTGGTTTGAGGGAGTGGAAGAACAGGATAGGCTGGCTGCCCTGCTTGACAGCTTGAGAAAGATTCTGGGAGATCTGCCCTTATTATTCACCTTCCGAACCAAGGGAGAAGGGGGAGAGAAAGCGATCAGCTGGCCGGATTACAGAGACCTGCTCTTGTTTGTTGCATCCACGGGCAGGGTGGATCTGATCGATCTGGAAGCATTTTTTAATGAAGAGAGAACGCTGGAGCTGGCTGAGCAGATGAAGGAGAGATGCGCCGGCGTGATCCTGTCCAACCATGATTTTGCAGGAACCCCTTCTGATGAAGAGATGGCGGGACGTCTGGTCCGGATGCAGGAGATGGGAGCAGATGTGGTTAAGCTGGCAGTGATGCCGGAAGGAGAGAAAGATGTGCTCCGACTCATGGAGGTAACCCGGGAGTTTCATGAATTGGCCAGAGTCCCGGTCATCACCATGTCCATGGGAAGAAAAGGTTTGCTCTCCAGGATCAGCGGGCATCTTACCGGATCCTGCCTGAGTTTTGGCTCGGCCGGCCAGGCATCAGCACCCGGGCAGATTCCTGCCGGAGAACTCAATCGGATTCTTACCATCATCGACGAAAGAGCCTGACGATAGAAAGAAATGAAAAAAAGGCTGTCATGCCGGAAAAGAGAAGCTCACGCGTATCACTTCTCCTGTCTCCGGCCTGACAGCCTTTCTGTTTGTTCTAATGTTCTTTCATCCAGGCAATGATCCGGTCTGTTGCATGTCCGTCACAGTTACCCATGAATTTTTCTTTAAAGTCGATCACCCTTTGCTTATCGAAGTTGGTCTCGCAGTCTTTGATGGCTGCCAGCAGTTCATCTTCTGTCTGTACAATGGGCCCCGGCGTGAACTCGGAGTAATCATAGTAGAATCCCCGCCAGTCACAGTAATCATCATAGTCATAAGCATAGAAGATCATCGGTTTCTCAAAGAGAGAGTACTCGAAGACCAGGGATGAGTAATCGGAAATACAGATATCTGCAGAGCAGAGCAGATCTTCAATCGTAACGTCATTGGTCAGATCCTTGGCAAACCAGGAAAGATCTTCCGGGATCTCCGGGAGTTTCTGGCAGAAAGGATGGTGCTTGGAGATCAGCACATAATCATCGGAAAGTTCTTTGGCAAAGCGCTCAAAATCGATCATGTCGGGCGCCTTGGCTCTGGAGACACGGCCTCGGAAAGTCGGTGCGTAAAGGATGATCTTCTTATCCCTCGCTTCGGGCATGAACTGATATACTTTCTCCTTACGGCTGTTTACGAATTCCTCATCGTAGAACAGGTCTGTCCGGCTGGTACCGATGGGCTGCACAATGCCCTCCGGCAGATTCATGGCTTCCTCATATGCCCAGATCACTTCCGGACTGCTGACGGTTACCAGATCCAGGTTGCCATAGTTCGGATAGACATCCAGTTCGGAATCGGTAGATCCGAATTTCTTTTCAGCGGTACTCCGTCCCCACTTCTTGAAGGCACCACAGGCATGCCAGAGATTGATGCAGACGGTCTCCTCACGAATAGGCAGGCTGGAAAGGATCAGAGAAGCCTCATCCGTGATCACGTACTTGGCAGTAGCCAATTCCTCGATCATCTTTTTAACGGCCTCTGTGTACTCCTTGCCACGAATAAAATTAAACTGGACGAAAGAAGATACCAGCTCATATTCGCCGGACTCTTCCAGCTTCTTGTAAAGTACCTCGAAAGAGTTGGAGAGCTTGGTGAAACGCATCTCCAGGAAGAGGACCTTGTTCGGCTTTACTTCCTTCCCGCTGGCACACTGCTTATAGTATTTCGGGAAATAATATTTGTATCTGTATCTCTTTCTGATCGCCCGCAGTCGACGCAGGATCTTTTTCTTGATTCTTTTTATGATTCTACTTACACTCATATAATACTCCTGTATATAAGATTAGACTGAAAATGTCCATAATTATAACTATTATACCACATTCTGAGATCTTGGGCAATCTGCATATTGCAGTGAAAAACAAGGAGAAAATGGATTGTTTCAGTAAAAACTTCCGGAAATAATTGCTCTCTGTCGAAGATTTTATATTGAATTTTACGGCAAAAAAAGTTACTATTATAAAGTAAAATACAAGATAATATAAGAAACACGAGGAAATGAAGTATGAATGTTGTATTATTAATTATGGCAGTTATTGTACTGGCGAGCGCGGCAGCGTTTTATTTTATGAACCAGGGAAAGAAGGCTTCTGTAAACCGCACGGAAGATTCTCCTGCCGCTCCGCCCACGACTGCCGGAACGGTAAAGAAAAGTCAGCCGGAGGCAAAGGAAGAGCCGAAAAAAGAATCTGTAAAGGCTACTAAAAAAGAGGAAGATCATCCCGGAAAGGGGGCTGATCAGACAAAGATCTCCAACAAGGCTGAAAAGGCCGCAAAGACTGAGCCCAGGAAGAATTACGGACGAGATCTTTATAATTACATCAATCAGGCTGTTCGCAGCCTCCATATCTGTAATGTGGAAGACCGTTGGGACAGCCTTGAAAATCTGGGGACAGTATCGGAAGCGCTCCACGCCAACTACCAGGAGATCCGGAGCGGTCTTAAGGACAAAAGCCGGCAGCTGCTGGATGAAGCG
Organism: uncultured Lachnospiraceae bacterium; assembly: GCA_946629665.1. GTDB lineage: Bacteria > Bacillota > Clostridia > Lachnospirales > Lachnospiraceae > Anaerobutyricum. Next base: position 5,034 of record CAMOYC010000028.1, on the reverse strand, counting down.
GCATCCTGCCTTGATTTCGTGGAGAAGGACGGCCAGGTCCAGGCGGTGATCCGGGATAAGGATCGATTAAAGGAACTGTTCTATCAGAATATGCTCCCGTTTTACGAGAAGTATGCAGATGTTCTCGGAGAGGGTCGCGTCAAACACTCCTCCCTCATCGGCCAGAATGCACTGAACCTGTTCCATGATCTTACCGGAAGAAGATTTCGGGTAGGTTATCATAACCGCTACAACAGCGGTGTGACTGCCTTTGAAAAAAATGGAGATGCTTACCGGGTGTATAACAAGGAAGCAACCCTGCTCTGCGACGCAACCTTTAAAAACCGCAGGATAGAGGATGGTTTTGCGCTGGTGCCCCTCGATGAACTATCCAATGATGAGTGGACCGTCTACGAAGCCGGCAACTATAAGAACGGAGATTTTACAGGAGGTGTGACGCACTATCACTACAATGTGGAGTGCCGTTAGTTCATGCAGTATATCATCACAATCAGTGAGGAAATCTTTGATCAGATCCGGGACCATGAGACGGACCGGGTCAGTCTGGAGTCAGGCCGGTGCAAGGAGCTCACAGGGAAGGAAGAGCCTCCTTATTTCACACCCATGGATGATCTGAAGATCTACCGGGAGGGAGAAATCGCGGAAGCAGTCAGGCTGGCGGTGCTGGAAGAGAAAGAAGAAGAGAACCGGGTTCTGGTCCGTTTTGAGATGCAGGAGTGGATGATCAACATTGAGATGGAGATTGATCGGCAGATTGCAGAGGAAGAGGAACTTCTCCGTTTATACGGAGTAGATCCCGTATAAGAAAGACATAGAAAACAGCTGTCCTTGCAGGGGATGATCACATACTGTGATTCCCTGCTGGGACAGCTGTTTTATTTTACAACATGAATTATACGGGGCAAGACTAGTCATCTAAAGGACAGGATGACCATTTTTTTTAAGGAGCATGGACAGGTAGGACACTCTGGTTGTGTCTTCCATTCCGTAGTCCAGCTGCTTCAGGATTCCGGCGAGGACCTGTAAGGCCTCTTCCCGGTCTTCCTCCCCCGCTGCAAGGATCTCCAGTTCCAGAAAGGACCCGAGCCCTTCCACCTGGTCCACGCAGGCGGTGATCCGGTCTAAATGATAGTATTGCCTTAATTTGGTCACCGGGAAGAGATGGCGGTAGCCAAGGGCCAGGAAAATATCCCGCATTTCGTCTGCACTGCTGATCTCTGTTTCCAGTTCCTTCCGGGTCATGGATACCTGATCAAGCTTCCTGCCCTTGTAGGTAAGGTAAGTGTGGGATTCCCGCCTGGTCAGGTTGTCGGAAGACCGGATCCGGAGCGCTTCATCCGACTTCATAAAGTCATGAAAATCGGAGGTGAAGTAAATGTCGGATTCCCGGACCAGGTCGCCCGGCACAAATCCGGCCTCGACAAGGCCTCTTTCCGTAATGGATCTTTTGTATAAAGGTAATTTGATTTCTATCTCGATCATTGTATGGTACCTTCCCCGTTTCAAAATTACTACTTTATTCTATCACAAAAGGTCTTTCATGGTGCATGATTCCCAAATTTTTATGGGACGGTTGCCTAAAAAAATGAATTATTGTATACTTGAATCGTTACGTTAACTGGTTTATAGGAGGATGATCCATGGAAATGATTTCAATCGAGAAGGAACTTTCGACAAATTCCTATCCGGGAAGAGGTATTATCGTTGGTCGTTCCGAAGACGGAACAAAGGCAGTTACAGGATATTTTATCATGGGCAGGAGTGCCAACAGCCGCAATCGTATTTTTGTAGAGGACGGAGAAGGAATCCGTACCCAGGCTTTTGATCCTTCCAAGATGGAAGATCCCAGTCTGATCATTTATGCACCGGTAAGAGTCCTTGGCAACAAGACCATCGTTACAAACGGTGACCAGACAGATACCATATATGAATGTATGGATAAGCAGATGACTTTTGAGCAGTCACTCAGAAGCAGAGAGTTTGAACCTGACGCACCGAATTACACTCCGAGGATCTCAGCAGTCCTCCATATTGAAGATGGCACATTCAACTATGCCATGTCCATCCTGAAGACAGAGAACGGCAACCCCGAAAGCTGTAACCGTTTTACCTACGCTTACAATAATCCGGCTGCCGGAGACGGACATTTTCTCTCTACCTATAAGCACGACGGCAACCCGCTGCCCAGCTTTGAAGGAGAGCCGAAGCTGATGCATATTTCCGGAGATATTGATTCTTTTACAGATTTATTATGGAAGTCCCTGAATGAGGATAATAAGGTATCCCTTTTCGTTCGTTATATCGATATCGCTGATGGAAGCTATGAGACGAGAATCATGAACAAGAATCAGTAACAGGAGGAAGATAGAATGAAAGAACTGCAATTAAAGTATGGTTGTAACCCCAATCAGAAACCATCCCGCATCTATATGGAAGAAGGAGAACTTCCGATCCAGGTGCTGAACGGACGTCCCGGATATATCAATTTCATGGATGCCTTTAACGGCTGGCAGCTGGTCAGTGAGCTGAAAAAGGCGACAGGCCTGCCTTCCGCAACATCCTTTAAGCATGTGTCACCGGCAGGAGCAGCAGTGGGCCAGCCTCTGTCTGAGACTCTCGCCAAGATCTACTGGGTAGACGATCTGGGTGATCTTTCTCCTTTAGCATGCGCTTACGCAAGGGCCAGAGGAGCTGACAGAATGTCCAGCTACGGCGACTTTATTGCCCTGTCCGATCCCTGCGATGTACCTACTGCCAGGATGATCCAGAGAGAGGTGTCCGACGGTGTGATCGCTCCCGGATATGAGCCGGAAGCCCTTGATATTCTTAAGTCCAAGAAGAAAGGCAATTACAATATCATCCTGATCGACCCTGACTATGTGCCGGAACAGATCGAGCGCAAGCAGGTGTTCGGCATCACCTTTGAACAGGGAAGAAATGAGCTGAATATCGATGACAAGTTCTTTGATAATATCGTAACGGATAATAAAGAGCTGACTGATCAGGCTAAGATCGACCTGGCAATCTCCATGATCACCCTGAAGTATACTCAGTCCAATTCTGTGTGCTATGTAAAGGACGGACAGGCGATCGGAATCGGTGCCGGACAGCAGTCTAGGATCCACTGTACCCGCCTTGCAGGTCAGAAGGCAGATAACTGGTGGCTGCGTCAGTCCCCGCAGGTTCTTGGCCTTCCTTTCAAGGAGGATATCCGTCGGGCAGAAAGAGATAATGCGATCGACGTCTACATGGGAGATGAATATATGGATCTTCTTGCAGATGGTGCCTGGGAGGCAATCTTCAAAGAGAAACCTGCTGTATTTACCAGAGAAGAGAAGAGAGAATGGCTTGACAAGCTTGAGGGCGTTGCTCTCGGATCCGATGCTTTCTTCCCCTTCGGCGACAATATCGAGAGAGCCCACAAGAGCGGCGTAGCTTTTGTTGCCCAGCCGGGCGGCTCCATCCGTGATGATAATGTCATCGAAACCTGCAATAAGTACGGAATGGTAATGTCCTTTACCGGAATTCGCTTATTCCACCACTAAAAGGTATTTACCGATATCCCGATATTATTTCTGAGATAAAAATGATCACCCCCTGATCGTCAGGGGGTGATTATTTTTATCCCGTATTCCTTGCATCGTTTTGCCAGATTGGCAGGAAGAGGGCGGTCTGAGATGATGATATCGACATCTTTCAAATCGAATGCATTATAGTAGTAACGCTTGTTCATCTTGGAATGGTCCATGAGCAGTACAGTTTTTTCCGCATTTTTTCTCATGGCCCGCTTCACAGCAACATCCATGGCAGTCAGGGTATTCACTCCATTTTCTTCCGAGAGTCCGGTGGCAGACCCGAAATAAAAGTTGGCATACCGGCTATCAATAAAATGTGCTGCCTCTTCTCCGCAAATACTTCGATGGAGGGGATCATATCGTCCGCAAGGGCATTCTACGGTGATCCGGTTCTTTTGAGACAAGATCTGCAGGGTCGGGATACAGTTGGTGAGGACAGTCAGTTCTGTGTCCTGATCCAGTTCTTCAGCCATCGCATAACAGGAGCTTCCGGTATCAATAAAAATATGATCACTCCCCTCTAAGAGACCTGTAGCCAACCGGCCGATTATTTTCTTTTCCGCCATGCAGGTCCGGTTCCGCAGGTCGAATGGAAATTCTTTTCGATCCGCATTGATGTGGGAAGCCCCGCCGTGCTGCCTTTTGATGATTCCTTCCGCATCCATTGCTTTCAAGTCTCTCCGGATTGTCGGGAGACTGACATAGAGAGTTTTTGCGATTTCTTCCACAGTCAGGTAACCATGCTGTTCCAACAATTCCAATATCTCTTTTTTTCGATCTTCCGGTACCATGCCATACCTCCGAAAATTTTTCTCTCTTGTTATCAGGCTGGGTTTAACCCAATAGCTGATTGAATTCAATCATATTATCACATATATATGATCATAAATCAATATAATAGCCACCTATTGAATGAAATAAATCATTGGGATATAATGCAGCCAGAAAAGAAATCAGAAACAATAAAGTCAGCAAGGCAGAGATATCGTGTGAGGAGGCTTTTATGAGACATTTTTTTATTGTAAGACATTGCAGAACAGAATACAATGAGGCGGAGATCGTGCAGGGCGCCTGCGATTCCCCTCTTTCCCAAAGAGGAAGAAGGCAGGCAGATGATGTTGGTGACATGCTGTCCAACATCCATTTTGATCATGTCTTCACCGGAAATCAGGGTAGACATGTGGAGACAGCCAGACGGATCCTCAGGAAAAACAGGTGCAGCAGCCTGCAGAATCCGGTCATGCTGGCGGGCTTGAATGAGCAGGATCTCGGAATTTTTGATCATGGCAGAGAATCGGATCTGTACGCGCATGCTTCCCGCCTTTATGAAGAAAAAAATGGTCTGAAAGAAGGAAGTATCTCAATAAAAGAACTGCTGATGGGGCATAGGATGACTATGGTGGAGCTGGCGGGTCTGTTTCATGATATGGACTCCAGCGGGAAGACGGAGTCACCGGAG
>CAMOYC010000027.1 GCA_946629665.1 uncultured Lachnospiraceae bacterium | reverse complement strand
CACAAATTTGATCTTGCCCTTTTCCATTTTCTTGTCATGACGGGTCTCCTCAATGATCTCTTCCGCCGAGAGTTCAGCAGGGTATTCCGGATAGTTAAATGAGGCGTAGAGCTGTTCGATATCCTCCATCTCGGAAGCTTTCAGGTAGCCTCTTGCCAAGGACATTCTGGCAGCCAGCAGGGAGCCGATCGCAACGCACTCCCCGTGGGTCAGGCTGAAATTCATTTTCTTCTCGATGGAATGGCCGAAGGTATGGCCGAAGTTCAGGCAGGCCCGGATTCCCTTCTCCCGGGGATCCTCCTCAACCACCTCTCTCTTGATCCGGCAGCTCCTCTCCACCATGACCGCCATGGTTTCGGGGTCGCGGCCTTCGATCATGCGCCTGTGGTCCCGCACCCATCGATAGTAGGATCTGTCCCGGATCAGCCCGTGCTTGATCACCTCGCCAAGTCCGCTGTGGTACTGGCGGATGGAGAGGGTCCGCAGGGTGTTGATATTCATATAGACAAGCTTCGGCATATAAAATGCGCCTACCATGTTCTTGTATGCTTCAAAGTCCACACCGGTCTTGCCACCGATGCTGCTGTCCACCTGAGCGAGCAGGCTGGTGGGAACCTGGACAAAGTCGATTCCCCTCAGGTAAGTTGCCGCCGCAAATCCTGTCAGGTCCCCGACGACACCGCCGCCCAGAGCCAGCAGGAGGTCCTTCCGGTCGAAATGATTTTCGATCAGAAAACGATAGAGTTCTTTTACGGTATCCAGATTCTTATTTTCTTCACCCTGTTCGAAAATAAAATGTTGCAGCTCCCTGCATTCTCCTGCGAGGATCTCTTCCACCTGTTCCAGATAGAAAGGGGCGACTCCGGTCTCCGTGACGATACAGAGCTTGCGGCTTTTAATCCCCTGCTTGCCCAGTTCTTCGGGGAGCCGGTCGAAGCTGTCAGATATTACTATGTCATAGCTTCGCTTGCCGTCCGTCCGGACAGGCATTCTTTTCACCATCATAAATGTATCCTCCAAAAAAATAGGGCAGACATGTCAGCAGATCCCCTGCGACATATCCACCCTGCTTCTTAAGTGTCATTCCACAACAATTTATCTGACTAGAATTTTGTTAATTCAGGAGATAACATCTCATCGTTCACGATCTCATCTCTGAGGTCACCGGAAACTTCGATGTTGCCGGGAGCTACGATAAAGATATTGTTGGAGATAGCCTTTAATGTTCCATCTACTGCAAAGCTTGCTCCGCCGATGAAATCGATGATTCTCTGTGCCTGGCCGATCTCAATGCCTTCAAGGTTTACAACGATTGTCTTTCCTTCTTTCAGAAAATCTGCAACTAACTGTGCTTCGTTAAATGTCTGTGGTCTGATAACTTTCACGATTTCACCTTCTCCCGTATTGGACTTAAAACGGATAACCTGAGCCTGGTCATCCTCATTCTCTTCATCTGCATATTCTTCGATTTCTTCTTCAGGGGCTTCTTCTTTCTTCTTGCGCTTGAAGGAGATAAAAGGTTTTCTGACCTTCTTTACTTCTTCCTCTTCAGCCTCTTCCGTTTCATCATCAAATTCATCGACGTCATCATAGTACTCGTCTTCGTCGTACTCTTCTTCGTAATCGTCATAATCATCGTAGTCGTCGTACTCGTCGATGTCATTCAGTCTCATCATGTTTAAAAACTTCTCCGCAAACTTTCCCATTGATATGAACCTCCATTAATTGTAATCTCGCGCCCCGAAGATTGCTGTGCCCACCCGCACCATGGTTGCACCTTCTTCTACCGCAACTTCATAATCATTTGTCATTCCCATAGACAAAATGTTCATATCTATATTATTAACGTTTTTGGCCTGAATGTCAACAAATAATTTGTGTAATTTACGAAAATAACAACGATTTTCTTCAGAATTGGCCACAAAAGGGGCACTTGTCATCAATCCTCTCACCTTTACATGGGAAAGTTTGCTTATTTCTGTGATTAGATCAAATAACTGCTTTTTATCGTGCAGCCCGAACTTGGTATCCTCCTCTGCGATGTTCACCTGCAGGAGGATCTGTGCGGTAATATTCTTCTTGGCTGCTTCCTTCTCGATCTGTTTTGCCAGCTTTAACGAATCCACGGAATGGATGAGAACGGTCCGGTCAACGATGTACTTAACCTTGTTGGTCTGCAGATGGCCGATCATGTGCCAGTGGACCGGAGCGGAGATCTCCTCCTCCTTGCCGCAGAGCTCCTGGACGTAGTTCTCTCCGAATTCCAGCTGGCCGGACTCCCGGAGGTATTCTATGTCAGACAGGGGCTTCCTCTTGCTCACGGCGACGATCACTACCTCGTCCGGATCTCTGCCGACCCTCTCGCAGGCTGCCCGGATCCGCTGCCTCACCTGGCCGAGATTCTCTGTTAACAATTGTTTTCTTGCCGCATCGTAAGGAAATGTATAGTCTGACATAGATAGGATCCTTTCTTTCATTTTTTCAATAAATTTAATAGATAATATGCCCCTCATCCACACTGCTGCTGTCGAGGATCAGCCTGTCATAGAGGGCAATATCACTTTTATCTTTATCTACAATACAGTAGTCCTGATTTCTCTCAAGGATCACAACCGGCCGGAATACGGTGAATCCCCGGTTGATGATATAGACACCCTGCAGGGCCGTCGTCTTGTCCAGGCTGTAGGTTTCCGTCATCTCAAGATCTGTCAGGATCATGCCTTCTTTCAGCTTATCGGAAGCAATGTAAACATTTTCTTCATCTTCATCTTTGTCATAGACGCTGACCTCAACCTGCTGGAGGGTCTTCTCCCCCTTCTTGTTCTCCCCGAGCACATTCACCTGGTTTTTCTGGTCGGAGTTTCCGCCGGCACTCAGCAGGTATCTGGGGATTTCAAAGACATCTTTCTGGACCAGAGCGCTGGTCGGGATCTTAAGACCGATACTCTGGGACAGAACAAGTTCCACATAGAGATAGCGCTGGTCCGTGTACCTTTGTATATAATCATTGAACAGGAGGACCACATAATAGTCCTCTCCGATCTTTTTGCAGTTATATGGGGCGGAGCAGACAAAATTATCTTTCTTGAAGGTGACCTGGAGAGTGCCCTTGCCATCTTTCTTAAGGGCTTTCAGATGAGTGTACTGCTCCTTGCTCACCGGCACGGCCAGTCTCCATCTCTGTCCTTTGACCAGACGGTACACAGGAGTATCTTTCTTCAGTTTCTCATTGCTCCTCAGGTCTTCCATCCTGGCTCTCACCGCAAACAGTTCCGGTGTTACATTTTTCAGTTTCAGATTCTCCAGACCGTCAGAAGAAAATGTAACAAGGCCCGTCTCCTCTGCTTTGCAGATCTTAAAACTCTTCTTGCCGTATTTTTTCCGGATCTTCTTCTTGATCTTTTTCAGATTATCCGCAAGGATCGTATCCGTGTAGGAAGCCAGGTCATAACTCACATCCTTGTGAAGGTCATAGGTATCCGTGAAAGCATTATCTTCGTAACCTTCACAGTAAGAATCGAGACTTGATACAATGCTGTCCCTTGCCTCATCGGACAGGGTCTGCCCGTCGTCCACTTTGGCCTGAAGGAATTCCTGCACGGCCCCGGTCTTGTCAATGGTATAGACCATGCCGCCCTTGTTCACCCGGGACCCGTCCCGGACGAAGAAATGAACATATCCGTTCTTTTTGGTGCGGACCAGGTCCTCGTCTCTCAATATGATGCCGGTCCCGTCAATGGAATCAACGATGTCACTCTCTCCCACCTGATAATTGGCCAGCTTGCTCTTGCCTAAATAGCTGATAACATAAAACAGGATATAGATAATGATAACAAAAAGAATGATCGTTCCGATATTGATGTGCTTTAGGATCTGCTCCCGGTTCAGACCGGGTATCTTTTCTTTATTACTCATAGGGTCCAACACTCCCGCCAAAAGATCTGGGTCTTGGTCTTCACAAAAAAGAAAGCCTCATAAAACAACGTCCTAGCTTGTTATGAGGCAATCCTTTTAAATCCTGTGTCTTAAATGATCGTGCAGCTTATAATGCTACAGAAACAAATTCCTGAAGGTACTCGGAAAGTTCATTCTTATCCCGAGATACGCTGAGGACAAAATCTACATCAAATTTCTGTGAGATCTCCTCAAGTTTTTTCACGGTCTTGTCCAGGTTCCCGTCGATGAAAGCAATGGTAAGAAAACTATCGAAATATATCTTATCAAGATCATGGTCCTGGGAAAGGATTCCGGCAATAAAACCAAGGAACATGTCCGTATCGATAATATCAAACTCCGGTACAACGATGAGACGAATCTGGTTATGCAGCTCATACATGTGTTTATTGTTCTTATCAAGGTAAACAATAGTACCATGCGTAACCTTCATATCGTTATTCACCTTTTCAAGTAAAACTTTAGTCTTTCCTTTTCCTTTTGCACCTGCAATAATATCAATCATGTTTATGCCCTCCTTTTTGTCCGGCAATGGTCTCCATCGCCTGTGTATTCTTATATTATATGTGAAAATACTCTAAATCACAACAGAAAATTCTTAAATCCCTCTTTCCGGGAACCCGTCACTCCTGGTTTGTCTTTGCCAGAAGAGCTGACATGGAAGCATACAGCTCATCCTTGGTCTTAGCGCCGAGCGCCACGGCAAAGAAGCGTTTCCCTTCCTTGTTCTCCGTCATGAGGATCAGGTTGGATCCGGCCGCGCTGGTCGTTCCTGTCTTGCCTCCATACATGACCACTCCGCCCGGGGTGGGATAATCATTGAGCAGATAGTGGTTGGTCGTCTGCATATATTCATTCACCTGAACCCCTGCAGAGTTCGTATAAGTCATCGTATAATCCTTGGAGGAGATCGTATCAACAAACCGGTCGTACTTGACGGCCTCGTTAAAGATCAGGTAAAGATCATAGGCCGTGGTATAATGATCCGGGTCATGTAAGCCGTTGGTGTTGGCAAAATGGGTGTGGGTCGCTCCGATCTCCAGTGCTTTCTCGTTCATCATGTCGACAAAAGCAGACTCGGAACCGGCCAGATATTCTCCCAGGATCACGGTACAGTCATTGGCTGACTTGATCAGCATGGTATGGAACACTTCATCCACTGTCACCGTGTCACCGGCGGACAGGGAACTTACTACAACGCCATCTTCATGAAAGACAATATTGTGCTCTAAAGTGATCTTGTCGTTGAAGTCTCCCTTTTCCAGGATGAGCAGGGCTGTCATAACCTTGGTTAGGCTGGCAGGATATATTTTCTTAAAACAGCGGTAGGAAGTAACGATCTCATTATCCGTATCATTTACCAGAAGATCCGCCTTGTCCGAACTGTCATAGCCCGGTGTAGACTGGTCTTCCGCGCTGATCACAGCCAGATCCGCAGCCATTCCTTTTTCCTGTGCCTCATCCGGTTCATTTTTTTCATAATAGGCCTTATAGGAGCCAAGCTCCGTATTCTGCTCCGGTTTTGCAGAATGCTTCCCTCCGCAACCGCTCAAAGAAAATGCGCAGCAGAGGACCAGAAGCAGGCCAAGGCCGATCATTCGTCTTTTTTTATCCATCATTCAAACTTCCTAACGATACATCTCTCTCCATTCCAGATCGCCTCTGTCGAGAGCCTTGATGAGAAGTTCGGCCGTTGCCAGATTCGTTGCCAGCGGAATATTGTGCATATCACAAAGATGCATGATATTCGAGATGTCCGGCTCCGTAGACTTGGTCTGGGCTCCCCGCAGGAAAATGACCATATCGATCAGGTTATGCTCGATCTGTGACCCCATCTGCTGGCTTCCCCCCAGGGGGCCTGCCAGGTACTTATGTACAGTCAGGTTGGTCACTTCCTCGATCAGTCTGCCTGTCGTTGCAGTCGCATAAAGCTCATGCTTGTTCAGAATCCCCCGGTAGGCGATACAGAAATTCTGCATGAGTTTCTTCTTCTCATCATGTGCTATTAATCCAATGTTCATCCAACCCCTCCTCTGGTCAGTATTGCCTTTGAAGGCCAATATTGAGTACCATTCCGATTCCGATCATACAGCTCCACAGAGATGTTAAGCCGTAACTGAGAAAAGGAAGCGGCAACCCGGTATTTGGCAGGATCTCAGTCGCAACCCCTATATTTATAAACGACTGAAATCCGATCAGGGCGGCCATGCCGACGGCAATGAGCCGACCACTTATATTTCTGGCTCGGTAAGCTGTTTTCAGGCATTCTATCACAATTATCAGCAGTAGTGCAACCACGATGGAACTTCCGATAAACCCTGTCTCCTCCCCAACAACAGAAAAGATAAAGTCTGTCTGCTGTTCTGAAACAAGGCCGGTATCCGTTACCGTAACGGATGATACGTCGGAGATCGTGTTATTGTTCAGACCTTTTCCGTAGAGCCGGCCTGAACCGATCGCCATAACGGAATTATCCTGCTGATAAGCTGTCGTGCTGGAGTATTCAGACGGATTGATAAAGGTCATGATCCTGGTAACCTGATAGTCTTTCAGCAGGATCTGCCCCGGCGTCTGGATATACCAGATAAACAGGACGGAAACAGGAACCATGACCAGAAGGAAATTCCGGATGATCTTCGCATCCAGCCCGCCCACAAAGATCAGGGCCAGCAGGATGAAGACAATGTCGATCGTCGTCGAAAGATCCGGCTCACTCACAACCAGCAGCAGCGGAATGGCCAGAAGCAGTGCCAGCCTGGCCAGTACCTTCCAGTTGTTGAAATCTTCCTCGTGTTCCTGTATGTACACCGCGACAAACATGATCAGAATGATCTTGGAGAATTCCGACGGCTGGATCCTGGTAAATCCCAGGTTGATCCACCGCCTGGCTCCTCCTACGGACACTCCCGCGATCTTCACCACGATGAGCATCAGGATATTCACAGCGTACAATAATGTGGTAAATCCACTGAGGTAGTTGTAATTGACCACCGACAGGATCAGCAGCAGAGCAATGCCCGGAATGAGACCGGCTACCTGCCTGACCGTGTAGGTGCTGTCAGCACTGTTGATAAAGACTACCCCGAGAATGCTCTCCGCCAACACTGCCAGCATCAATATCCAGTTATAATTAGCTAACTGGTACTTCTGTCTAAGCATATCAGCCTCCTGAACGATTAATGACCTTTTGTTTTCATTTCCTTGATCGGAATATTCGCATAGATCGCAGGAACGTTGCCGTTATCCCCATCAGACTCCGTCTGCGTGATCTGGATATCTAATCCTCTGGTATCGATCTCCACATACTTGGAGATCACCTCAATGATATCATTCTTAATCTGTTCCATAATCTCCGGCGAACATCCCGCACGATCAGAAACAAGCACGAGTTTCAGCCGGTCTTTTGCCTTGTTCCCGGAATTCTTCTTCCGGAAAAATGTATCAAAAAATCCCATACGGTTATTCCCCCTTAATATCCTCTGCGGAACAGGCTGGCAAGTTTTTTGAAGAAGCCGTCGGCCTGCAGATCCAGATAAGGAACTTCCTCTCCGGTCACTCTTCTGCAGATATTCTCAAAGGCCTTTCCTGCCTGGCTGCTGTTACCCACAATAGGCTCACCTTCGTTGGTTGCGACTATGATGCTCTGGTCATCAGGCACAACGCCGATCAGATCCACCCGAAGGATCTCCAGTACATCTTCTACGGAGAGCATATCTCCCCGCTTCACCATATCCATACGGATCCTGTTTACAACAAGATGGATCTTCCTGAGCTGCTCCGATTCCAGAAGTCCGATGATCCTGTCCGCATCGCGGACTGCGGATACTTCCGGGGTCGTAACGATGATCGCCCGGTCGGCACCTGCGATCGCATTCTTGAATCCCTGCTCAATACCGGCGGGACAGTCAAGAATGATATAATCATAATCATCACGGAGCTGGTCCACCAGCGCTTTCATCTGCTCCGGTGTAACGGAGGTCTTGTCTCTGGTCTGGGCAGAAGGAAGAAGGAACAGCGTCGGATATCTCTTATCCTTGATCAAAGCCTTCACCGGTGTGCAGTTTCCTTCCACAACATCAACCAGATTATACACGATCCTGTTTTCCAGTCCCATTACAACATCCAGATTACGAAGCCCGATATCTGTATCGATCAGAACGACTTTATGGCCTAGCTTGGCAAGTCCGGTACCGATATTCGCGGTTGTTGTTGTTTTGCCAACACCACCTTTTCCGGATGTCACTACAATTACTTCACTCATCTCATGTCTCCTTTTTAAATGTTACTCAACTCTGTGATCAGCTCCCTGCTGATCTTCTCAATAAATATATTGTTCTCTTCCACGAAAGCGATCATTGCAGTCAGCTCCTCTGCTTTTCGCTTTCTGCGCAGTTTTTTCTTCTTTTTTTCCGTGTCAGGCGCACGGGCGATACAGTTGCCGATCTGTATCTGCATGGGATTCATCACCAAAGCAGATACAAAGGCGCTCTTATCAGCAGGATAACCTGCATAGACGATCCCTTTCAGACAGCCAAGGATCACGACGTTACCGCCTGCGACCACCTGAGCTCCGGGGTTGATATCCCCGAGGATCACCAGGCTTCCGTCCACCTCGATTTTCTGTCCAGAACGAAGTGTGCCACGGTAAAACTGGGCATCTTTTCCGGCTCCGTCATCATCCGAAGCGCCCCGGCTCTGGACCACTGCCTCTGCGATCGTATTCTGGTCAGAGGGTACGGTCTCATGATCAGAAACCGGCTGAGGATCCGGTGGAGATACCTCTTCTTTTGCAGGAGCTTTTTCCTCTGTTTCCGCATCCCCGGGCAGAACTGTCTTAAGCGCATTGGCGAAATCTGTTTCGACCGCCGCAGCTCCCTCTATGATATATCCGATCCTCAGTCTGCAGCAGGATGTGATGGTGTCCACCAGGAGATTCTGCTCTCCCGGACTGAGACTCCTTCCCTCAAAACTGACTGCCATGGTCCGATTCTCATCAAAGAAACGGTCGGTAGCGCGGAACTTTTCTTCCACCGCCGCCAGCAGCTCCTCAAAGGTTAATGTGGGATTCAGGACTATCTGAAACCCATATTTATTTCCTTTAATTATAACGGGACTTTTCATGTTTCCTCCTGCCTGCTAGTCATTGCTTCCGTCATTGCCGGAAGGCATCAATGCCTTCTTATCCTGCATCTCATTCTTGTCAGCCTTATTGAAATAATACTTGTAGATGTCTCTGGCGATCTCAGCCGCATTTGTCGAAGTATATCCATTCGGCACAACGACGGTCATGGTGATATCCGGATCATCGTAGGGGGCGTAGGATATAAACAGGGCGTGGTTAGGCCTGTTTTTATTCTCCTGGGCAGTACCGGTCTTTCCGGCTACCTTCAGGCCCAGTTTCTGGTAGAGAAACTTGATCGAACTGTTCTTGCCGTATACCACATTCTTCATTCCCAGCTTGATCAGCGAGTAAGTATTGTCGCTGACATTCAGGTCGCCATCTGTTCTCTGCTCATAAGCTTTCACCAGATTGCCATCCACATCCGTGGTCTTCTTGATCAGGGAAAGCTCCACCAGTTTCTTCTCATTGACCAGAGAGGTCAGATATCTTGAGATCTGGCTTGGCGTATAGGAATGGGTACCCTGACCGATGGCGGAACGAACCGCATCCTCATCGGATATCTTCGGCTCATATTCAGTGATCTCCACACCGGAATTCTTGCCGAGTCCATAGAGTTTTGCGTACTTTTTCAGTTTCGCAAGACCCCTGTCACTCTTGTAGACACCGTCCTTCATTCCCAGATCATAACCCATCTGATAGAAGAAGTAGTTACAGGACACTGCGATAGCACCGCTGACATTCAGCTGCCCGTGAACGCCGCTCGGGTAGATCCAGCAGTTCGCGCTCGGTGTGATCTCGTCAAAGACTCCGGTACACTTCACATAAGTATTACCGTCGATCAGCCCGGATTCCAGAACAGCCGTAGCCGTGATCGGCTTAAAGGTTGAACCAGGAGCCGTACGGGTCTGGGTACACCGGTTCAGCATAGGTGAGGATTTGTCCTCATTGAGAGACTGATAATACACAGAGTCAATATTATTGGACAGCTTGTTGTTATTGTAGCTGGGGTAGGATACCATCGCCCTTACCTGGCCGGTCTCCGGATCCGTAATGATAACGGAACCCGAGCAGGGATCTAGGGCCAGCTGGGCCGGAGTGATCTCCAGGTTCCGGATCTTCTCGGCAATAAAATTATAGGCTGACATCTCATTATTCATGAGGGCCTTGTAATCTTTATCCTTTTCCCGGTCCAGGATCTCCTGATTAAAGAGCAGACGGCAGATTCTCTTGCCGTCAAGATCCTGCTTCTTTATCATATACTTATATAAAATTTTATCAAAATCTTCTTCTGTTTTCAATGTATCAACAATATTATTTATCAATTCTTCAAAAATGGCATCCGCATCATAATAGTCTGCCTTGATATCGAAGGAACTGATATTGATCCACTCATTGTTGATCGCATGGCGAAGAAATCTGCGGAAGCTGGTCTTCCCGTTCTTCCAGCTTATGAAGACCTCATCTTCCTCATTGATCAGAGTGCTGTCAAGGATCTCCTCGTCCAGGAGCATCTGGTAGACATAGCTGATGTACTCCTGCCTCTCGTCATCCAGGTCTTCCAGCGCAGTGTTGGAATCCCGCAGATTGGACCGGAGCATCTTCATTACACTCTTCTGCTTTTTCTTATACAGGCTGTACACCTGCTTTTCATTATCTGTTGCTTTTTTCCGGTTCATCCGGGAAATATCGATCACATTGTTATCAATAAGGGCGAAGTAAACGTCCTTGATCGGGATCATCTTATCGCTTCCCGGGTCATCACTGCTTGTCAGGTGGGCCAGCACGATACCGGCGAGACGGCGCTCCAGTATATTATAGGAGTATTTCTGCAGCTTGGAATCGATCGTCAGATAGACATCCTTGCCGGCAGAAGCCTCGGTCCTTTTTACCGTTTTGATCACCTTGCCGAGATTATCGACCAGAACTCTCTCCTGGCCCTTCTTTCCCTGCAGTTCGCTCTCCATGGTCCGCTCGATTCCCGTTTTTCCGACTACATCGTTGGCAACATAATTATTGCCGTTTTCATTGAGACTTTCCAGCTCACTTTCCGAGATCACACCGGTATAACCGATGATCGCAGAAAAATACTTGGCGTCATTGTACTTTCTTAAGGAATCCGCCTTGATGGAAACCCCCGGAAACTCAGTGGAGTGTTCCGAGATCGCAGCAATACTCTCATCGCTGACGTTAGTCGCAACCGTGATCGGCGTCGTCTGGGAATATCGGTTCATATAGGAATCATACCGGATGGACATGATCTTTAAGGTATCCTCCACGGAGTATTCGTCTGCGATACCAAACATCTCTCCGGTTCCGATCGGACCGTCTTTTCCGGACCTCAGATACTCATACACTGCTTCCGGTCCGGAATTCAGCCATCGTTCTGCATTCTTCTTATCGTCGCCTTTCAGATCATCCACGTCGATGATCGCATATACATCTTTTTTAAACCGGGTCAGGGCTGCGCCGGACTCGGTAAATTTTAATTTGCCCTTGCTGGTCAGTTTCAGAGGCAGATTATAATTAGCCGTATCTCCATTGGCCTCCAGCATGGTGATCAGCTTATAGATGATCTCATTCCGGATATCATTCTGATCTACCTCTTTGCCGGTTTCCCGGCTTCTTTTTTCTGCCATCTTCTGAGTCTGGTCAGAGTTCTCCAGGGTCACGGTGTAGGCCAGCTGATTATATGCCAGCAGTCTCCCTTTACAGTCATAAATGTTACCGCGGGAACCATTCAGCTGAATCGTCTTCTCCACCTTGTAATCAAAATTCGCCTGGTGTTCCTCCCCTTCCAGGATCTGGATCACAAAAAGCCTGTAGATCAGCAGAGCAAACAGGATGCACAGGACAGATCCGATGATCACGATCCGGTTGGATAAAACCTGTTTTATGTAATTCCTGATTTTCTTACCATCAAAATTCAACTGAAATCTAGACAAAATCCGCACTTCCTTTTTCGTATTTCATCAGCCACTCATGAACCTTAAGCAGTACCCGGTAAAGGAGGAATCCGATCGCAACCGTGTACACGATCTCCGGAAGGATGATACTCCGAAGATACTGGAAAAAGTGAAGGTGTCCGTGGAGCAGCCCGCCCTGAAGATACATGATCAATCCGTAAACCAGGTCATTGCCGCCGATCAGCAGCAGGGGCAGAACATTATCATCGGTGTAGTAGATCCGGTTAAAGAATCCGTCAATAAATCCGAACAGCATATAGAGAAATGCAAATCCACCCAGATACCTGCTATAGAAAATGTCAAGCAAAAGGCCGCTGAAAAAGCCTGTCACCATTCCTTCTTTCTGTCCCCGCATGACTGCGGTGGAAGAAACCAGGATGATCAGTATGTTCGGCGTCGTTCCCGCCAGCTTGATCAGTTCAAATACCGATGTCTGCAGCAAAAAGCAGACCAGTACTGAAACCAGCGTCACAATTCCCTTTCTCATCGTCTTTCCTTTCTGTATCCCTAACCCCCCTGCATCGAGGGAAGGTCATCTCCCGTTTGACATAAGTAAATAGCCCCCACTTGCTGTTTTGAAGTGGGGGACATCCCGCATCTGATATCAGTCAGCAGAATCGGAGTCGGAAGGAACGATCTTGAGGTCCGTGATCACGAGGACTTTCTCAATATGCTCGAAATCTACTTCCGGCACAACAACAGCTGACTGGGTAAGGTTGGAAGGATCCATGGCAATATTCTTGATGTTTCCGATCAGGAGACCGGGAACATACTTGGAACTGATATGGGATGTGGTCAGCCTCTCTCCTTCATGCATCTCTGCATCCTTGCTGATATACTTCACATCAATCATTCCGTTTTCCTTGATACTCTCACTGTTGCCCTTTACTACACAGAGATTCCTGGATTTCTCAGACATGGCACTCACACTGCTGTCATCGTCAATGATCGTTCTTACCTTTGCATAATTGATACCAACGTCCGTGATGATCCCGGCAAGACCGCCGTCTGCAAGTACATTCATGTCCTTTTTGATACCGTCCTTGGTTCCCTTGTTGATCACCAGCGTCTGGTACCAGTTGCCGCTGCCCTTGCTGATCACACGGGCACCGATCGTGTTATAATCCTTGTAATTATCTTTCAGGTCCAGTAGATTTTCAGCCTGTGCGAGCTCTTCCTTACTGCCGTTTAGGCGCTTGTTGGCCTCATTCAGTTTTTCAATCTCCGCCTTCAGTTCCTCATTCTCCTGGCGCAGTTCCTTTAAAGACTTGAAATCTCCAAAGGTATCCCCTGCCCATCCGCCGACACGATTGATCCCGTTCTGCATCGGGATGATCACCATGCCCACCACATTGGTAAAGGGTTTGGCCACATCGCGAAACATCACACTTACCGTGAGCAGCAGAGCACAGACCACCGTCAGAAAAATAAGAAGCAGCTTGGGAGAAAATTCAAACTTTCGTCGATACTTCATCCGATCACTCCCTGATTATTGAAAACTGGACTCCTGTAAAGTGCTGGCCAGCCTCTCATATTCCGGATTCTCCATGATCATACCAAGACCCTTTGCAACAGAAAGCTCAGGCTCCTCCACTTTCATGATGGAAAGGCCTGTCTCCTGCTGGATGAGCAGGTCGAGGTTCTTGATATTGGTCGATCCGCCAGTCATACAAACACCGTCATGCATGATATCCATGGACAGTTCCGGCGGAGTCTTCTCTAAAATAAACTTGATCGCATCAATGATGGATGCCATATGCTCTGACATGGCATCAAAGATCAGATGGTTGGTAACAGTCACACGGTTCGGAAGACCTGTGATCAGATTACGGCCGGTAGCCTCATAGGTTCTCTCTTCCTCCTCGCGGATGCCGGAAGCAAGTTCCTTTTTCAGCCGTTCTGCGCTCTTCATACCGATCACCAGGTTATGCGTCTTCTTCACTGCCTGCTGGATCGCCTCATCGAACTTGGTACCGCCGATCTTCAGCAATCTGCTCTGCACGATTCCGCCCAGGCTGATCAGGCTGATCTCCGTAGTATCCGCTCCGATGTTGACGATCAGTCTTCCCGTCGCATCCATCACATTAAGACCTGCGCCCAGTGCGTCTGCGATCGGCTTCTCCACAAGGAGGATCTTCCTGGACTTCAGGGAAGAGCTGGCGATCAGGTCATAAAAAGCCCTCTTCTCAACATCTGTTATATCGTGGGGAACCGCGATCAGGAACTCGGCGTTTCCGCCACTGTTCAATCCTTCCATGCCCTTTCTTCCACGGCTTCCACGGAAGTAAAGCTGGATCATGATCTGCATCGCGGTAAAATCTGCGATCACACCATTCACGATTGGTTTCTTAACACTGATGTTCTTCGGTGCTTTCTCATACATGGAATAGGCCTCGTCACCAAGGGCAAGAGGCTCATCTTTCTTCACCATGGCGATCATGTTCTTCTGATGTACGATCACTCCTGCTGATTTCTGATAGATCTTAATGGAATTCGTTCCCATATCAATTCCATATACTTTCTCCGACATGTGAATGTCTCCTTTCATTTATACTTAAATACTGTAATTACTTAATGAATCCCTGCTCCCGCAGGCTGATGTACTTATTATCACCGATGATGATGTGGTCAAGCAGCGGGATATCCAGATTGTTTCCCACATTCTTAACCTGGTCTGTCATCATCAGGTCCTGCCGGCTGGGGTCCGGCTGACCGGAAGGATGATTGTGCAAAAGAATGACAAAGGAGGCCCCCGCCTTCAATGCGGCGGCAAATATATTCCGGACCGGTACGATGGCACTGTTGGCAGTCCCTTTTGACAGTACAAGCTCATCGATCAGCTGCTGTCTTCCGTCCAGAAGGAGCAGCTTGACGATCTCGTAATCAAGATGTCTCATCTCCTCCATATAACAGTCCGCTATATTCTCCGGAGAAGAGAGGTCCAGCAACTCGCTCCGGGATGTCTTGGCGATCCTTCTGGACAACTCCAGCACGCAGAGCAGTTCGGTTGCCTTGACATCTCCTATTCCCGGAATCGTCTTCAGCTGACTCCGGTCCAGGCGGTAGAGCCCGGTAAGTCCTTTGTAGACAGGATGCCGGTCCAGCAGCTGGCAGGCAAGTTCCAAAGCTGTGTACTCTCTGGTTCCGCTCCGGACCAGGACCGCGAGCAGCTCGCCGTCACTCAGGGCTTCCGGCCCGTACTTAAGACACTTCTCATAAGGCCGCTCCGAAAAGGGAAGATCCTTCATCCTTCTCTTTTGTCTTTTCCTGTCCCCGGCTGGATTCCCGGCCGGATTCTCCATATTCTTTTTTCTGTTCATACCATGCCTCCTGCCGTCTCTCCAGGCAAAAAACATAAGCACATTCGATGATAATATTATCACAAAAAGCCTTTTTTGTATATACACTCAAAAAATATGATAGTTTAACTTTTTGTGAATTAGGTTACGATATTTTTAAGCTTTCCTGTTCGGACGATCCGCTCCAGGGACATCATAATACCGAATTTTGCGTGTTCCCAGGTCAGCCCCCCCTGAAAGAATACCGCATAGGGCTCCTTCATGGGTCCATCTGCGGACAATTCGATGGAAGAACCGGAAACAAAGGCTCCGGCTGCCATGATCACCTTGGAATCATAGCCGGGCATATCCCAGGGTTCCGGCCGGACAAAGCTGTCCACCGGCGCCGCTGCCTGGATCCCCTCACAGAAGGCACACATCAGGTCCGGATCGTGGAACTCCACTTCCTGGATGATATCATGCCGGCTGCAGGTTCCGTCGGGGATTACCGTAAATCCCAGTTTCTCATAGATATTCGCCGCGAAGATCGCCCCCTTCAAAGCTCCCTTTACCACAGTCGGGGCCAGAAACAGGCCCTGGGTCAATGCGGAAGTCACACCGAGGGTCGCTCCCACTTCCTTCCCCAGCCCCGGGGAAGTCAGCCTGTGGGCGGCTTTCTCAATGCATTCTTTTTTTCCGCACAGATAGCCGCCGATGGGGGCAAGTCCGCCTCCCGCATTTTTAATGAGGGACCCTACCACCAGGTCAGCCCCCACGTCGGAAGGCTCTGCCAGTTCTACAAACTCTCCATAGCAGTTATCTACCATACAGAGAACATCCGGCCTTCTTTCCTTAATAAAGGAGATCAGTTCTCCGATCCTGTCCACAGACAGGGTAGGTCTGGAATCATAACCCTTCGACCTCTGGATCGTGACCATCCTCGTGCGCTCATTCAAAGCATTTTCTATGCCGGCCCAGTCAAAACTGCCGTCTGCCAGCAGGTCAACCTGCCTGTATGTAATCCCGTACTCAGCCAGCGATCCGTCCGAAGGCCGGATCCCGATCACTTCCTCCAGCGTATCGTAGGGTTTCCCCACCGGGGAAAGCAGCTCGTCTCCCGGTCTCAGCTGACTCATGAGAGCCAGGGCCAGAGCGTGGGTCCCGCAGGTGATCTGGGGACGTACCAGAGCGTCCTCGGTATGGAACACATCCGCATAGATCTTCTCTAACGTTTCCCGGCCGATATCATTGTAGCCGTAACCGGTGGTCGGCGCAAAACAGGCCTCGGACAGGTGGTTGTCCTGCATGGCCTTCAGCACCTTCATCTGGTTGCATTCTGCCACCTGGTCGATCCGGGCAAAACGCTCTTCCAGTTTTTTTTCTATCTTCGAACAAAATGAGAATACCCCGCCGGATATTCCCATCTGCTCATAATATTCCTGCAATATTTTATCATCGTTTCTCATTGATCTCTCCTACGTTTCCGGATTCCATATTCCCTGTTCCTGTATGATGGAAAGCACACGGCCCAGCAGCTCTTCCTCCGAGGAGTAGTCTGACTTATCAAGCCATATCACATCCTTCTCCCGGCGGAACCAGGTCAGCTGCCTCTTGGCGAAGCGTCTGGTATCTCTTTTGATCAGAGCCACTGTCTCCTCCAGACTCCGCAGACCGTCGAAATAGGGAAAGAACTCCTTATAGCCAAGGCCCTGCATAGAGGTCATTCCGGGTCCACAGCCATCTGCGACCAGGCCTTCCACCTCCGCAAGCAGACCCTGTTCCATCATCAGGTCTACCCGCCTGTCGATCCTCTCATAAAGGATCTGTCTGGGATAGTGCAGCACAAAATAGCAGAACCGGTAGGGAGATATCCTCTCCCTCATCTGCTGATTGTGGTCGGAAAGTCTGCCCCCGGTCTCATGATGGTATTCCAGGGCTCGGATCACTCTTTTTACATTGTTGGCGTGGACGCCGGCAGCATAGGCCGGGTCTACCTCCGCCAGCATGGCATGGAGGTATTCCGCTCCCTTTTCTTCCTCCAGCTTTCTAAGGCTTTTCCGATACTCTTCCTTCTCCTCATGAACAGAGAAATCGATATCATTAAGCAGAGCCTGGATATAGAAGCCGGTTCCTCCGACGATGATGGGGATATGGCCGTTTCCGTATATCTGCTCCAGGGCTTTTTTTGCCCTTTGCTGGAAGAGCACCACATTGAACTCTTCTTTCGGATCCAGCTCATCCACCAGATAATGGGGGATTCCCTCCATCTCTTCCGGCCGGATCTTGGCTGATCCGATATTCATTTTTTTGTAGATCTGCATGGAATCCGCGCTGATGATCTCCCCGCCGATCCGCTTTGCCAGGGCGATGGAAAGGGCTGTCTTTCCCGCCGCGGTGGGACCGGTCAGTATCAGCATCGGACGCTTGCTTTCATTTTCTATCTTCATAACAAAACCAGGATTTCTGTTGTTCTTTACTGGATCCTCTTGAACTTTTTCTCGATCTCCCTTTTAGACATGGAGATGATCGTCGGACGTCCATGCGGGCACTGGTAAGGATTCTCCAGAGCCAGTAGCTGATCCATCAGGCTGTCCATCTCCGGATAACTCAGGAAATTGTTCCCCTTGACCGCTGCCTTGCAGGCCATGGAGGCCAGCCGGTCAGTGATCACCGAGTAATCCAGACCGGTACTGTTTTCATCGATCTGATCAAAGATATCAAGGAACAACTGCTGGGGATCGATATCCAGTAAGTTGGCCGGCACAGCCCGGATACAGTACTCATTTCCGCCGAATTCTTCTATGGCGAAACCAAGCTTTTCGAAAGCTTCTTTAAACTTCCCGAATTTCTCCTGTTCTTTCAAAGAAAATGTCAGGACAGCAGGAGGCGCGATCAGCTGCTGGTGGATCGTGTTTTCCATCAGGTCTTTCTTCAGTTTCTCATACATGACCTTCTCGTGAGCAGCATGCTGGTCCACAAAAAAGAGGTCGTCCATGTACTCCACCAGCCAGTAGGTCTTAAATACCTGGCCGATGATCCGGTGCCGGGGCCGGGCCGCCTCGGAAAGCATCGGGATATCCGTAAGCTTCATCTGGGTCCCGACAGGGGCCGGTTCACTCTTTTGAGGTTCCGTCTTTTGGGGTTCAGGCTTCCCGGATCCCGGCTTCCCGGGCGTCCCTTTCATGGCCTGGTCGATGTCTTTCCGGCTGCCGTACAGGTCGGCAGAACCTTCTGCCAGGCTCTCCCGGCTGCCCAGGCCAAGGCCTGCCAGTCTCTCTTCGATGGACTTTCGTCCCTGAGGCTTCTTCCCGGGCTCATCCGCATCGTCTCCGCCGTTTTTCTTGCGTTCCTCGATCTCCTGGATCCGATCCCTGGAAAGGTTGTTGAACCGTTCTTCGATCCTGGCGATGCTGCGCCTTTTCTTCTCAAAGGGTTCGGGGCTCTTTTCCAGGTTCCTCTTCTCTTTTTCCGGGGTGCCAATGCTTACTTTGGGGATCAGGTCCTTCCGGACAAAACTGCCCCGCACCGCATTCATTACCGCGGAATACAGTTCTTCTGCGTTTCCGAACCGCATTTCCATCTTCTGGGGGTGGACATTCACATCCACCTGGGTCGTCTCCATCCCGATCATCAGAGCGGTAAAAGGAAATTTATGGACCATCGCATGGCCTTTGTAGCCGTCCTCGATCGCCCGGCTGATGATGGGGTCCTTCAGATATCTTCCATTGACAAAATAGTTCTCATAATTACGGTTGCCCCGGGAGATGATCGGCTTGCCGACGTAGCCCTCCACACTGATGTCCCCCTCTTTCCGGTTCACTTCCAGAAGGTTCATGGCCACATCTCTTCCATAGATCTGGTAGATCACATCCTTCAGGTTCCCGTTGCCGGAGGTGGATAATTTATTTTTTCCGTCATTGATAAAGCGGAAGGAAATGTGCGGATGGCTGAGGGACAGTCTCTGCATAAAAGCTTCCACATAGCCCGCTTCCGTCATCCTGGATTTCAGGAATTTTCTTCGGGCCGGGGTATTATAAAACAGGTCGGTGATCACAAAAGTGGTTCCTTCCGGACAGCCTACCTCTTCAAAAGCCTTCTCTTCTCCGCCTTCCATCAAACATCGGATCCCGGAGATGCCGATGTCCGTCTTGGTCACCAGTTCCACTTTTGCCACGGCAGCAATACTGGCAAGCGCCTCCCCGCGAAAGCCTAAAGAAGCGACGTTTACAAGGTCGGAAGCCTTGCTGATCTTACTGGTGGCATGAGGGAGAAACGCATGGCGCACCTGGTCTTTTTCGATGCCGAAGCCGTTATCGGTGATACGGATAAAATCAATCCCGCCGCCCTTGATCTCCACAGTGATCATGGTGGATTCCGCATCGACTGCATTCTCCACCAGTTCCTTCACCACGGAAGCGGGACGTTCCACCACTTCACCGGCTGCTATCTGATTGATCGTATCCTGATCAAGAACATGTATCGTCGCCATAGGCACTCCTTTCTCCTTATTA
The DNA here is from genome assembly GCA_946629665.1 of uncultured Lachnospiraceae bacterium. Lineage (GTDB taxonomy): Bacteria > Bacillota > Clostridia > Lachnospirales > Lachnospiraceae > Anaerobutyricum. Next base: position 617 of record CAMOYC010000027.1, on the reverse strand, counting down.
TTTACACTTGCCCTGCAGCTCGTAGAGCAGGTTCAGGGCTGCGATCGGGGTCATGTTGCTAAGGTCAGCCTTCTTCAGCACTTCCTCCACCGCGGACTTTGCAGGCTGTTCAGCCACCATGCCCATGGTGTCAAAGAGGGATAGCTGGACGGCCTGACCCCCGTATAAGTCACCTTCACTCTGGTCTCTGCCGAACTTGGCCCGGCGGACTGCAATGTCCGCTTCCTCCAACTCTGCAGAGATCTCTTTTGCGCGCTCGATCACTACGTCCGGTACTCCTGCCAGTTTGGCAACCTGGATACCGTAGCTCCTGTCGGCGCTCCCTTTGATGATCTTCCGGAGGAAAATGATATTATCCCCCTTCTCCTGTACCGCGATACAGTAATTATTCACGCCGGGCAGTCTGCCTTCCAGTTCAGTCAGCTCGTGGTAATGGGTCGCAAAAAGGGTCTTTGCTCCATTCAGCCCTGAACCTGCAATGAATTCCACCACCGACCAGGCGATGGAAAGGCCGTCGTAGGTACTGGTCCCCCTGCCGATCTCATCCAGGATCAGAAGGCTGTCCCTGGTAGCGTGCTTTAAGATATTTGCGACCTCATTCATCTCCCCCATGAAGG
>CAMOYC010000026.1 GCA_946629665.1 uncultured Lachnospiraceae bacterium | reverse complement strand
TTATTCATTCGCTTCCGAAAGCTTCTCCCATTCCTCATACAGCTCAAGCAGCTCCGCTTCACAGTCATCCAGCTGTGCGCAGAGGTCCGTCAGTCTGGCGGCGTCCACTGCCACTTCCGGCAGCGCGATCTCAGCTTTGAGCTGTTCGCTTTGTTCTTCCAGCTGGGCGATCCGATGCTCGGCCTTTTTAAGGTCGTTGGCGAGCTTTCTCTTGCGGGCGGCTTCCGCCCTTTGTTTCTGCCAGTCTTCCCGGGAGCCGGAGGAGGATACATTTTCTTCTTTGACGGGTTCCAACACGCTTTCGCTGTCTGCTTCCACGTTCCCCGCTTCTTTCTGGGAGAGGTAGTAGGTGTAATTTCCCTTGTAATTGACCAGGCCGGTCGGGGACAGGTCCAGGATCCTGGTGGCGGTCCGGTCGATGAAGTAGCGGTCGTGGGAGACGTAGAATACGGTTCCCTCGTAGTTGTTTATCGCTTCTTCCAGAATCTCTCTGGACTGGATGTCCAGGTGGTTGGTGGGCTCGTCCAGGATGATGAAGTTGGCGCCGCCCAGCATCAGTTTGGCCAGGGATACCCGGCCTTTTTCTCCGCCGGAGAGGGTGCCGATCACCTTGAACACGTCCTCCCCCGTGAAGAGGAAGGCGGCCAGCACGTTCCGGATCCTAGTGTTGGTGAGTTTGGGGTAGGCATCCGCTATCTCATCAAATATGGTATTCTCGTCATTTAAGACATGCTGTTCCTGGTCATAGTAGCCGATCTCGACTTTGGCGCCGTAGCGGATCTTGCCGGAATCGGCCCGCAGGTGACGGTTGATGATCTTTAAGAGAGTGGTCTTGCCGGTGCCGTTGGCACCCAGGAGACCTACCACTTCGCCTCGCTGGATCTGCAGGTTAAGTCCCCGGAAGAGGTGCTTGTCTCCGAAGGACTTGGACAGGTCTTCGATCGTCAGCACATCGTTGCCGCTCATGATCTCCGGTTCTAAGGTAATGCGCATCCGGCTGTTCAGGGTGATCGGTTTTTCCACCATCTCCAGCTTGGACAGCATTTTCTCCCGGCTTTCTGCCCGGCGTATAGACTTCTCCCGGTTGAAAGAACGGAGTTTCTGGATCACTTCCTCCTGGTGGTGGATCTGTTGCTGCTGATTCACATACCGTTTCATCTGCGCGTCCCGTTGTGCTTTTTTCTTTTCTGCATAAACCGTATAATTCCCCTGGAATACCTGGCTGGTTCCGTTCTCGATCTCGATGACTTTCCCCACCACGGAATCAAGAAAATAACGGTCGTGGGAGATGATGATCACCGATCCGCGGTAGGAGGAAAGAAATGTTTCCAGCCAGCGTATGGATTCCATGTCCAGGTGGTTGGTGGGCTCATCCAGGAGGATGATGTCCGGATGGGTCAGCAGGATCCGGCCCAGGGCGATACGGGTTTTCTGGCCTCCGGAGAGCTTGTGGATGGGGGTATCAAACTGGTCCTCAGGAAATCCCAGACCCTTGAGCACTCCGGTGATCTCGCTCTTCCAGGCATAACCGTCCGCCTTCTCGAAGAATTCGGTGAGACGGGCATAGCGGTCCATGGCCGCTTCCAGTTCCTGTCCGGAAAGCCGGCTGATCTCTTTTTCCAGCCGCCGGATCTCCTGCTCGGTCTCGATGATCTCCTTCTTGGCGTCGACCATCTCTTCGTAGATGGTACGGTGGGAGGTGACATCGATCACCTGGGACAGGTAGCCCAGGGAGAGGCCTTTCTGGCGGATCACGGAACCCTCGTCCGCCTCCATCTCTCCGGTGATGATCCGAAAGAGGGTAGTTTTGCCGGCTCCGTTGATACCGATCACTGCGACCTTCTCGCCCTCGTTAATTATAAAATTAACATTATTTAAAACGACATTCTCTCCGAATGCCTTATGTATCTTCTGACAGGATAAAATCATAGGTTGTGAACCTCCAAAACCCGGATTTCGGGCCTGATATTTTCCTATTTTAGCATGGATAAAAAAAGTTGTAAACTTTTTTAACAAAGTCTTTGACAAGGTAGCATTATTTTATTATAATTAAATTGACAATATGTTAACAATAATCTCCTGTGTTTAGGTTGCTTTTAAGGACCTGAGCACTGATTGAGAATGATTGGAGGATTCTATGGCAGAGAACAGCACGGGAAGACAAGCCGGGGAGAAGGCGATATCATCCGCAGTGATCAAGAGACTGCCCAGGTATTACAGATATCTTGGAGATCTTCTTAAGAATAACGTGGTTCGCATTTCATCCAAGCAGCTGAGTCAGAGGATGAATGTTACCGCTTCCCAGATCCGTCAGGACCTGAATAATTTCGGGGGATTTGGCCAGCAGGGCTACGGTTACAATGTGGAGCACCTTTATAATGAGATGGGGAAGATTCTTGGTCTGGACAAGACCAATAATATCATTATTCTGGGAGCCGGCAACCTGGGCCAGGCCCTGGCCAACAATCAGGATTTCGACAGCAACGGTTTTCATATCATCGGCCTGTTTGATGTGAATCCCAAGCTGATCGGCATGACCGTAAAAGGTGTGGAAGTGTATGATATTGATATTTTAGAGGACTTTGTGAAGGAGCATGATGTTGCGATCGCCGCACTCACTCTCCCTAAGTCCAAGGCGCCCAAGGTGGCGGAGCAGCTGGTGAGCCTGGGAGTCAAGGCCCTGTGGAACTTTGCTCCGGTGGATTTTGATTTTCCGGAAGATGTGCTGGTGGAGAATGTGCACCTTTCTGAGAGCATCATGACCTTATCCTACCGGATCCACAGCCAGAATGAGTAAGAAGATAAGGAAGATGAAGAGACCGCATCCCTTTATGGTGCGGTCTTTTGTATAGGAAAACATTTTCCAGGAAGAGGGGGACATATGAGGAGAGTTGCTTCCAGGAAGGAAATGCAGAGGATTGATGCAGTGAGTATAGAGGAGATCGGGATTCCCGGTCTGGTGCTGATGGAGAAGGCTGCCATGGCCATGGAGGAAGAGGTCTGCAGCCGTTTTGGCAAAGATGCCAGGATCGTCATCGTGGCGGAAAAAGGAAATAACGGTGGTGACGGGCTGGCCCTGGGCCGCCTGCTGATCGCCCGGGGATACGGTAAGGTTACCCTGGTGGAGGTTGGCGGGATTCCTAAGGCTTCAGAGTCCTACCGGGTGCAGCGGCAGATTCTTGACCGGCTGGAGATACCTGTTCTGGACAGTCTGCCTGCGGAAGAGGCGGACGTTTATGTGGATGCCATCTTCGGGGTCGGTCTGACCCGGGATGTGGCCGGCATTCAGCGGGAAGTCATCGAGGAGATGAACCGCCGGTCCGGCTACAAGATCGCGCTGGATGTGCCCTCCGGGCTGGATGCCAGCAGCGGCCGGATCCTGGGTGTCGGTTTCCGGGCTGACCTGACCATCACTGTGGGCCTGAACAAGATTGGCCTGCTCCTTTATCCGGGGGCAGAATATGCCGGCCAGGTCCTGGTGAAGGACATCGGATTTCCGGAAAAGGCGGTAGAGCAGGTTGGCACTTCCGCAGTGACCTATGATCCGGAAGATTTATCCCTTCTGCCGCAAAGAAATGCATGGTCGAACAAGGGAACTTATGGTAAAGTATTATTAATTGCAGGTTCGAAGAATATGGCCGGAGCCGCTGTGTTCGGTGCGCAGGCGGCCTACCGGAGCGGAGCGGGCCTGGTCCGGATCCTGACCTGCGAGGAGAACCGGGAGATCCTGCAGAATCAGGTGCCGGAAGCGATCCTCACCACCTACCGGATCGGCGATTCGGAAGGCCGGGTGCATCATTTTGAAGATGACAGACGGAACCGGGAGATGCTGAAGGAGGCGATCCGCTGGGCCAGCGTGATCGGAATCGGGCCCGGACTTGGCACCGGCAGGATTGCAGAACACCTGTTGAGAAAGCTGCTGAAGCTTGCAAGAGTACCTCTGGTGATCGACGCAGACGGGATCAATACGCTGGCGGCTTTGGTGGCTGAGGACCGGGATGGGGAGATTTCCAGGTTATTGGCTGATTATGAAGCCGGGATCATCCTTACCCCGCACCTGAAAGAAATGTCCCGGCTGACCGGACAGACTGTGGGAGAGATCCAGGAGAACCTGATCGCCACTGCGGAATCCATCGCGAACGAGAGACATGTTGTGGTGCTGAAAGATGCCCGCACCATAGTGAGTGACGGGACGAAGCCTGTTTACATCAATGTGAGCGGCAACCACGGGATGGCGACTGGAGGGAGCGGTGATGTGCTGACCGGAATCATCTGCGGTCTTCTTGCCCAGATGCCGGAAGGAGATATCAGGCTTCTTGAAGCTGCGCGGCTGGGCGTCTACTGCCACGGACTAGCGGGAGATGCGGCTGCTAAGGACCTGGGATTCCGGGGGATCATGGCGGGGGACCTGCCCGCATACCTGAGCCGGGTCATTCCGTAACGATCCGTCAGCTGCAGTTACGGAAGAGGATTTTGAAGACGATTATAACTTTTGATCGAGTAACTTTAGGATATCAGAAAACCAATGGAGGTGGAATCCGTGAATGACATAGTGGTTATCTGCTTGCTGGCAGTGATACTGCTTCTTGCCGTCGGCGTGATCGCGGTGCTGGCCATGATGATGCTCCGGCTGACAGACGTCATGAAAAAGAATGATTTTGCGAAACTGAAGAAGGAAGAAGAAGAGAACGAATATGAGGAAGAGATCATGAACATTGCCCAGGAAGGCCATGAGCAGGGCGTGATCCTCGCCGACGAGGCGGAGATGATCTCCAACATATTTGAGTTCGGCGATAAGGATGCGGAAGATATCATGCGCTTCCGCAATAAGATCGTGGCCATCGAAGCGGGGACCAGCATGGAAGATGCGGTCCGTTTCATGATGGACCAGACCTATTCCCGCTATCCGGTCTATGAGGAAGACCTGGACCATATCGTCGGCATCCTGCATTTCAGAGATGCGGTGAAGTGTTTCTTCGAAGATCCTTCCAAAAAGGTGGAGGAGATCGCAAGAAAGCCGGTCTTTGTCCATGAATCCATGGATATCAATGAACTGCTCAGCCAGATGCAGGAGAGCAAGGTTCATCTGGTGATCGTCGTGGATGAATACGGACAGACGGTAGGTCTCGTCGCTATGGAAGATATCCTGGAGACCATCGTCGGCGATATCTTTGATGAGTACGATGTGGAAGAGAAAGAGATCATTAAGCTGCCGGGCGGCAGTTACCTTACTTCCGGCATGATCCGTCTGGATGACCTGGAGGAGATCCTTGACATTTCCTTTGATACGGAGGAATTTGAAACCTTAAACGGTTTTCTGATCAATGAACTGGGCCACCTGCCGGAGCCCGGGGAAGAGGTTTATGTGGAGTTCAAGGGCTATTCCTTTATTACCCGGGACCAGAAAGATAACATCCTGCGTCAGATCCGGATCAGCAGGCTTGACCCCCCTCAGCTTTCTTGACGGAGCCCTGAAACAATGTTACAATCTATAAGTTGAGAATATATACGAAGGAGAGTTATTATGTCAGGACATTCTAAATTTGCGAATATTAAGCATAAAAAAGAAAAAAATGATGCAGCAAGAGGTAAGATCTTTACCGTGATCGGCCGTGAGATCGCAGTTGCGGTAAAAGAGGGTGGAGCAGACCCCAACAATAACAGTAAGCTGCGTGATGTGATCGCCAAAGCCAAGGCCAACAACATGCCCAACGATACCATCGAGCGAGGCATCAAGAAGGCTGCCGGCAATGCGGAGACGGTTGACTACGTTCAGAACACCTATGAAGGATATGGTCCGAGCGGCATTGCGATCATCGTTGAGACTCTGACAGATAACAAGAACAGAACTGCAGCAAACGTGCGCTCTGCTTTCACAAAGGGCCGCGGCAATATCGGAACTTCCGGCTGTGTATCTTTCATGTTCCAGAAGAAGGGCCAGATCATTGTCTCCAAGGAAGAGTATGAGACAGACCCGGATGATTTCATGATGATGGCGATCGATGCCGGCGCAGAGGACTTCGTTGAGGAAGATGACAGCTATGAGATCCTCACAGATCCGGATGACTTCAGTGCAGTCCGGGAAACCTTAGAAGCAGAGAATGTGCCCATGGCATCCGCAGAAGTTACCATGATTCCCGATACCTACGTTAAGTTAACAGACCCTGATGATATCAAGAACCTGAACCGTACCCTGAACCTCCTCGAGGAGGACGACGATGTGCAGGCAGTATATCATAACTGGGAAGAGGATGATGAATAATCCGAATCCATATTATGCCGGACAGCAGACAGAGGATGCTGTCCGGCTTTTATTTTTGAAGGATTCGATGATGAAAACTACAAAATCCCCTATTCAATACTTGCAATTTGCCCATGTATAAACTATAATATTTAGTAGCCGTGAGGCGAATAATTATTACATTTTTTAGGTAAGGAGACTAATTATGAGAAAATGGATTGTAGTTTTACTTGCATCAGTAATGTGCCTTGTCCTTCTTTCCGGCTGTGGAAGCACATCCACCGGCGAGAGCAGCGAAGGCAATACCGAGGCAGCATCAGAAAGTGAAGTTGAGAAGATCAAGGCAGCCGGCAAGCTTGTTGTTGGTATCACAGATTTTGCTCCGATGGATTACAAAGAAGAAGGTAGCGATGAGTGGATCGGTTTTGACGCTGACATGGCCAAAGCATTCGCGGAGAGCCTGGGCGTTGAAGCAGAATTCGTTGAGATCGACTGGGACAACAAGATCATGGAGCTGGATGGCGGCACCATCGACTGTGTATGGAATGGTATGACCCTCACAGATGAGGTTACATCTGCTATGGATTGTTCCAATGCATATTGTAATAATGCGCAGGTAGTCATCGTTCCTTCCGACAAGGCTGACCAGTACCAGACTGTTGAGAGCGTAAAGGACTTAAACTTCACAGCTGAGTCCGGAAGTGCCGGCGAGGCAGAGCTCAACAATCTGTCCTACAGTGTAACACCGGTTAAGGATCAGGCAAGTGCCCTCTTAGAGGTTGCCAGCGGCACATCCGATGCGGCAGTGATCGACCTTCTTATGGCTGGTGCCATGATCGGTGAAGGCACAAACTATGAGAACCTCACCCACACTGTTGAGCTGAACAGCGAAGAGTATGGTGTAGGCTTCCGCAAGGGTTCCGACCTCGTTGCAGCCTTAAATGATTTCTTTGCAGCAAGCTATGCGGATGGTTCCATGATGGAGACCGCTAAAAAGTACGGCGTACAGGATGCAATCATCTCAGCCGAATAGTTTCGAATGGAAATTATGACAGTAAGAGAGCGGGTCAACCGCTCTCTTGTTACGTACAGGACATTATTTACAGAAAGCAGGAATAATATATGAGTCAATTATCAGAACAACTGCCGATCGTCATTCACTCACTGAATATCGGCTTTATTCAGACATTGAAATTATTTATCGTGACTTTGCTGGGAGCATTGCCCATAGGTCTTATCATTTCCTTCGGATCCATGTCACGGTTTAGGCCTTTGAGCTATGTTACCAAGTGCATAGTATGGATGGTCCGTGGAACTCCTCTGATGATCCAGCTTCTTATCGTTTACTATTTCCCCGGCCTTGTCCTTAAGAACCCGATCTGGGGAGGCGGCGAGACCGGCCGTTTTCTCGCCTCTTCCTTTGCTTTTATCATGAACTACGCCTGCTACTTCTCGGAGATCTACCGTGGAGGAATCCAGAGTGTTCCGATCGGCCAGGAGGAAGCGGGTCTTGTTCTCGGCATGACCAGAAGCCAGATTTTCTTCAAGGTCAAGCTTCTCCAGATGATCAAGCGTATCGTTCCGCCCATGTCCAATGAGATCATTACCCTCGTGAAAGATACTTCTCTGGCCAGGATCATTGCCCTGCAGGAGATCATCTGGGCAGGCCAGGCATTCATGAAGGGCTCCCAGGGTATCTCCGGTGCGATCTGGCCCCTTTTCTTCACTGCGATCTACTATCTGATCTTCAACGGACTGATGACAGTGGGTCTGGGCCGCTTAGAGAGAAAACTGGAGTACTTCCGTTAGGCGCGGCATTCGAATATAGGAGGAAAACATATGGCAATATTACAGGTGAAAGATCTGTTCAAATCATTTGGTAAGACAGAAGTCCTGAAAGATATTAATTTTACACTGGAAAAGGGAGAGGTTCTTGGAATGATCGGATCTTCCGGAAGCGGAAAGACAACCTTGCTCCGCTGCCTGAATTTCCTGGAGACACCTACCAAAGGAAAGATCCTGGTTAATGACCAGCCGATCTTTGACTCAAATGACCCTAAGTCCTTAAGTGAGGCGGAGATCCGGAAGAACCGGCTGCATTTTGGCATGGTATTTCAGGCATTCAACCTTTTTCCCCAGTATACGGTAAGACAGAACTGCACTCTGGCCAAGGAACTCCTGGCCAAAGAACAGAAAGATTTTAAGAGCAGAAAAAATGAAATTCTGGCCCAGATCAACGAGCAGGCAGAGAGGATCATAGACAGCGTCGGCCTGAAAAGCCGTATCGACTATTATCCCCACCAGCTTTCCGGCGGCCAGCAGCAGCGTGTGGCAATCGCCCGGGCGCTTATGCTGGAACCGGATATCCTCTGCTTTGACGAGCCCACGTCCGCCCTGGATCCGGAGCTCACCGGCGAGGTATTAAAGGTAATCCGCGGTCTGGCGGATGAGAATACAACGATGGTCATCGTTACACACGAGATGCAGTTTGCCCGGGATGTCTCGGACAAGGTTCTTTTCCTTGACCAGGGCAAGGTGGCAGAGTATGGCACACCGACCCAGGTATTCGAGCATCCGACTCAGGAGAGAACCCGTCAGTTCCTGGAAAGATATTTTGAAAATTAATTGTTCTATTACCCTTGACACAGAGGGAATAATGTTGTAAAACAGATTCAAATATCAACAGGAGGTGTTATCTATGTATTTTGGTTATTTCGATCCAACATATATTTTAGTCATCATAGGTATGGTGCTCTGTCTGGGGGCATCCGCCCACGTGAACTCCACCTATAAGAAGTACGCGAAGGTGAGGAGTCACCAGGGTGTGACCGGAGCCCAGGCCGCACAGCAGATCCTGCATGGCGCGGGGCTCTATGATGTGCAGATCCGGCATGTCAGCGGGGATCTGACAGACAACTATAACCCGGGCAACAAGACCCTGAACCTGTCCGATGCCACCTACGCATCCACTTCCGTGGCAGCCATCGGTGTGGCCGCCCACGAGTGCGGACATGCGATTCAGGATTCTCAGGATTATGCGCCGCTGCGCATTCGGAACTCGATCGTTCCTGTTGTGAATATCGGGTCCGTAGCCTGCTGGCCGATCATCATTATCGGTGTTTTGCTGAGCTATAATCACTATCTGATCACGCTGGGTATCATTTTGTTCTCACTGACGGTACTTTTCCAGCTTGTCACCCTGCCCGTTGAGTTCGATGCTTCCAACCGGGCGATCAGTATTCTCGGGAATACTGGCATGCTCTACGAGGATGAGTTAAGCGGTGCGAAAAATGTCCTGAAAGCGGCAGCCTTAACCTATGTTGCCAGTGCAGCATCAACGATCCTGCAGCTGCTTCGTCTGGTCCTCCTTTTCGGAGGCGGCAGCCGTGACTGAGTTTCGGATCATCTGTGTCGGCAAGGTAAAGGAAGCCTTTTTCCGGGATGGGATCGAGTCCTTTCTCGGAGAGATCAGAAGATATCAAGGAGCAGAAATCCTGGAGTGTGCGGATGAACCCACTCCCGATATGTGCCCGGCCGCAGAGGAGAGAGCGATCCTTCAGAAAGAAGGAGAGCGGATCCTGAAAAGGATCCGCCCGGAAGACTACGTGATCGCCCTCTGCATCGATGGAAAGCGATACTCTACGGAAGCCTGGATTCGCCATATGAGGCAGGTCCTGCGGCAAAAGGAGAAGGGAGAGGGAGCGGTCACTTTCGTGATCGGCGGGTCCCTGGGGCTCTCAGAGGACGTGATCCGGCGGGCAGATGAGAAACTTAGCTTCTCCGGCCTGACCTTTCCCCATCAGATGATGCGGATGATTTTATGTCAGCAGATTTCTGTACTTGCAAAATCTACCTAAATAATGTATTATATATGACGGATGTTCTGAAGGATCCTCTTCAGAACACTTCCTGGACCAGTAGCTCAGCTGGATAGAGCAGCAGTTTCCGGAGCTGCGTGTCGGGGGTTCGAGTCCCTTCTGGTTCAGTATTAAAAAAAGGGCGTCAGCAGTTCTTACTGCTGACGCCTTTTTGCGTACATCCTATTTTACCTATTCTTTTTATTCATTAAAGTAGTCGTAAGCTGCATCATAGAACCTGCAATGAGGTATGTTCAACAGGTTCTCTGTCATGGTTTTGATTTTCCAGGATTTCTTCTTCTTGACCAGCTTGATCGTGATCGTCTTTTCAATGTTGGTCTTCGGGAACTTCTTCTTGTCATATTTCTTGATCTTTTTATACAGGATCTGCTGGATCTTTTTATTGGAAGCACTCGGATGCCTGTGCTGATACTGGAACGCTGTCTTACAGGCTTTGTGGATGGACTTGTAAGCATCCGGATAGCTGACATGTACAACAGCGATGGCATGGTGGTGTTTCACTTTGATCCTGCGGATCTCATATCGGATCGTCTTATTTCTCTTCTTGCAGTACTTTCTCATGTACTTGTTATCTGTGAAGAAGACTCCTTCCGGCTCCTTGGCAAAACACTTTTTCATCTTTTTGATCTTGTAGGCTCTGGCACCGTTGAAGAATCTTCTTACTGTTTTTTCTACTTTCTTCTTGTTGGATGCTGCCTGAACAGGTCTGGCGGGAGCGACTGCTACGGCCAGGGCCAGGGCTGCCAGCATCAAGCCGGTATATACAGTCAGGCTGCTTTTTTTCTTAAATATGCTCATTATTAAATCCTTTCTTATTTTCATATAATAAAATGATAGATTTCTCCTGGAATACTAGCTCACGAAAACACATATTACCACAATTAGCGCGATCAGACAAGCTTTTTCCCAGATTCTTCCTTATTATAGCATAACTATTTGTTGCAAATATGTTTTTTGGGTGAAATTACAGGCTTTTCAATCGGTTTCCTTTATGATATAATATTTAGCGTGCGATTTTTGGATGTCCCTTTTCGGCTTTGAAAGCCTTAACCTTACAGAGCACAGATGGCTGAAAAGGACTGATTAGGAAAAGAGGTTAGTTTATGTTTCGACAGTTAAAAAGAATAACGATTGTAGCATGTTCCCTTATGATGACTGCCAATCTCGGGGTTCTTCCGGTCCAGGCTGCTTCTGCGCCCAGGCTGAATGCCAAAAGCGCGATCATCATGGAACTGGAGACCGGCAAGGTGCTTTATAAAAAGAATATCCATTCCAGACGTGCCCCGGCCAGCATGACAAAGCTGATGACCGCTTCCATAGCCCTTGAGGGAGATAATCCGAAGAAGATTGTCAAGATTTCCAGAAAAGTTGCCGGAATCCGTTATAATGTGATCAAGTACCGCAGGGGCGAGAAGCTTTACATGCGTGATCTTGGCTACGGTTCCCTGCTGGAGTCCGACTGCGGTTCGACCAAAGCGATGGCAGAAGGAATCAGCGGTTCCACCATCAAGTTTGTAAGGCTGATGAACATTAAGGCTAAGAAGCTGGGATGTAAGGATACTCATTTTGTGAACACTTATGGGCTGGATGACAGGAAACATTATTCCAGTGCCTACGATATTGCGCTGATTACTAAGAACGCTTACGGGAACAAGTTGATCCGCAGGATCCTGAAGACAAAGATCCACAGGTATAAGACACTGAATACCAAGCGTACTTACACTGCTTACTCCACCGACGAGCTGCTTGGCACGATCGCCAGCTGTCAGGGAGGAAAGACCGGCACCACCAGCAGGGCAGGGTATTGTTTCTCATCCATCTACAAGTACCATGGAAAGTATTATATTACTGTAGTTATGGGATGTAACAAGAAACCTTACCGCTGGAAAGATACCATCAAGCTTTACAAGTATATCAAGGCGAGAGCAAAATAACATTGATCGATCCCGGAGTATCTGATACCCCGGGATTTCCTTTTCCCTATTAATAAAACCAATATAAAAGGCCGGTGTGGATGGCCGGCCTCTTAGGTTCTGCTTCGGAGGAAGCAGATGTAGAAATTATGTCACTTGTATTGTAACACCTGTTTCAAGAAAAATCAATAAGAAATTTATGGTATTTATATAAATAACAAAAGAATTTTGAGGTTTTAGCCATGAAATATGAGATTTTTATCAGAGAAGACCAGAAACCGGCCCCCTTCTATAAGAAGGCGATCGCAGAATATGAGAAGCGCCTGAGCCGCTACTGTAAGATCAGCTATAAGCTGGTGCGCAAGGAAAAGGATTGGTTAAAGCTCATGAATCCTGAGCCGGGCAGGCTTGCCTTTCTGGTTGCGGCAGGTAAGGCGGAACTGACCTCGGAAGGACTAAGCCGGATGATGGCAGACTGGGAAGGCAGCGGTGTCAAGAAGATCAGCTTTCTTGTCGGCCCGCCGGAAGAAGAGCCGAGGGGGGAGATTCCTGTTTTGCCCCTGTCCGAATTTACCATGCCGGCTGCCATGACCGGGATGATCCTTTATGAACAGATCTACCGGGGCTACCGGATCCTTCACAACCAGCCCTATCACAAGTGAGGCAACACAAAAAGAGGGGCGCCGTAGTTACGGCCTGTCCGTTGCAGACAGATCGTAACTACGGCGCCCCTTTCGGTATATTATGGCATTAACTGAATATTAGTATGGAATATCAGTATGGAAAAGATCAGGTCTTAGCAAACGCCCTGGGCAAGCATAGCGTTAACAACTTTCTCGAAGCCGGCGATGTTAGCACCTGCAACGAAATCTTCGCCGAGGTCATAGCGGGCAGCTGCGTCGCTGATGTTCTTGTAGATGTTAGCCATGATTCCCTGTAATCTTCCGTCAACTTCCTCGAATGTCCAGCTTAAGCGCTCGCTGTTCTGGGACATCTCAAGAGCGGAAACTGCAACGCCACCTGCGTTGGCAGCCTTTCCGGGAACGAACCATACGCCGTTGTCCTGGAAGCACTTGGTAGCATCTAAGGTAGAAGGCATGTTAGCACCCTCAACAACAACCTTGACACCGTTCTCAACTAACTGCTGAGCGTCCTCGATGAAGAGCTCGTTCTGGGTTGCACAAGGAGCAGCAACGTCACACTTGATGGCCCATACGCCGCGGCCTTCATGGTACTCGCTGTTCGGACGGTAGTTCTTGTACTCGGTAAGACGGGCACGTTTTACTTCCTTGATCTCCTTTAATGCTTCTAAATCGATGCCTTCCGGATCGTAAACCCAGCCGGTGGAGTCAGAGCAGGTAACAGGCTTAGCGCCTAACTGATAAGCTTTCTCGATCGCGTAGATGGCAACATTGCCGGCACCGGATACAACAACGGTCTTGCCCTCCATGCTGTCGCCATGAGCCTTAAGGACTTCCTGTGCCATGTACATAGCACCGTAGCCGGTAGCCTCGGTTCTTGCAAGGGATCCGCCCCATGTGAGGCCCTTACCTGTGAGAACGCCCTCATAGAGGCCTGTGATCCTCTTGTACTGGCCATAGAGGAAACCGATCTCTCTGCCGCCAACACCGATGTCGCCTGCGGGAACATCCATGTCCTTGCCGATATACTTGCAAAGCTCTGTCATGAAGCTCTGGCAGAATGCCATGATCTCACGGTCAGACTTGCCCTTGGGATCGAAATCGGAACCACCCTTGCCGCCGCCGATCGGAAGGCCGGTAAGAGAGTTCTTGAAGATCTGCTCGAAACCGAGGAACTTAATGATACCCTGGTTTACAGAAGGATGAAGACGAAGGCCGCCCTTGTAAGGTCCGATCGCATTGTTGAACTGAACACGGATACCCATGTTAACCTGAACGTTGCCCTGATCATCTACCCAGGGAACACGGAACTTCACCATTCTGTCAGGCTCGGTGAGTCTCTCGAGGATTGCTTCCTTCTTATATAAAGCTTCATTCGCTTCGATCACGGGGCGAATTGTTTCGAAAACTTCAGTAACTGCCTGATGGAACTCAGGCTCGCTTGGATTCTTTGCAATAACTTTTGCGAGTACGTCATCAACGTAAGACATAGTTGTTCCTCCTTTGACTTTCAAAAATATAAACTCGAGGGTTATTATACTATAGAAAATGTGGTTAGGCAACAGGTCAGAGAGCAAAAATACAATTTTTTTAAAAAATATTTCAAAAAAAGCCTGTTTTTACCCTTTTTAACCATAAAAATGAAGGAAATATGAGTTTTTTGAACCTTTTGCCTTCATATTTTGCCGGGAGGAATTATAAATTGATATTAAATTGATTTTACACTATTAAAAAAATTAATACTTCGTTCACAAAATATACCCAATTTTCGTGTTACTATAGCATGCGGATGAATAACCTTAAATAAATGGAGGTCAAATAATGATAGAAGTCAAAGATCTTGCAAAAGATTACGGAGAGCACCA
This sequence comes from uncultured Lachnospiraceae bacterium, assembly GCA_946629665.1. Classification (GTDB taxonomy): domain Bacteria; phylum Bacillota; class Clostridia; order Lachnospirales; family Lachnospiraceae; genus Anaerobutyricum. The sequence goes on along the minus strand of CAMOYC010000026.1, from coordinate 5,960 downwards.
TGCCCTCAAGGGAATCAGCTTCTCCGTTGACAGTGGCCGGATCGCAGGCTTGCTTGGCCCGAACGGGGCAGGTAAGTCAACTACCATGAACATCATGACCGGATGCCTTACGCCGACAAGCGGCCAGGTCATCATTGATGGATGTGATATGGACCAGGATCCGGTGAGGGCGAAAGAGAAGATCGGCTACCTTCCCGAACTGCCGCCTTTATATGAAGATATGACAGTGAGGGAGTACCTTGGCTTTGTCTGTGACCTGAAAAAGGTGAAAGGCAAAGAGAAAAAAACAGTAGTGGAAGAAGTGATGGAGGCGGTGAAAGTGACCGAGCTTTCCGGCAGACTGATCCGCAATCTGTCGAAAGGATACAAACAGCGTGTGGGACTGGCCCAGGCGCTGATCGGTAATCCCCCGGTGATCATACTGGATGAGCCCACGGTCGGCCTGGATCCCAATCAGATCATCGAGATGCGGGAACTGATCCGGTCCCTGGGTAATAAGCACACGGTGATATTAAGTTCTCACATTTTATCGGAAGTGAATGCGGTGTGCGACCAGGTGCTGATCATCGACGATGGAAGACTGGTTGCGGAAGATACGCCGGAGCATCTCTCCGACCACTATGCCGAGCGCGACAGACTGCTCCTGGAAGTGCGGGGAAGCAGTGAAGAGGTCAGCAGGATCCTGGAAGGAAGTCCGCTGGTGGAAAGCTTTGAGCTGTTTGGAGAAGCAGAGGGCATTGTCAATGTGAAAGTGGAATCCGCTTCTGATAAAGATATCCGTGACGAGCTTTTCTTCCTCTTTGCGGATAAGCGGCTGGCGATCGTAAAACTGGAAAGAGAATCCGTCTCTTTAGAAGATGTCTTCCTGAAGCTGACCGGCCAGGATGAAGAGAAGGAGGATGAGTGATGGGCGCGATATATATGAAAGAAATGAGATCCGCCTTCCATTCTCTGGCGGCTTACCTTTACCTGGCTCTCTACACGGCGGCCAGCGGCATCTATTTTTCCATTATCTGTCTTTCCTACGGGTATACGGATTATTCCCGCTATGTTTTCGGGAATATCACGATCCTCTATATTGTGATCGTTCCGATCCTTACCATGAGATTGTTCGCAGAGGAACGGAAACAAAGGACGGAACAGCTTTTGTACAGTGCCCCCATCCGGATGAGGGACATCGTCCTGGGCAAATATCTGTCCGTGCTCACCCTGCTGGCCTTAAGTATCCTGGTCAGCCTTGCAGAGGCGGCAGTGCTCAGCTCCTTCGGACCGGTGAACTGGAAGACGGTCTTTACCGGCTGCCTGGGCTATTTCCTTCTTGGTGCCTGCCTGCTGGCAGTGGGAGAGTTCCTCTCGTCCCTGACGGATAACCAGATGGTCGCAGCAGCCATGTCTTTCGGCTTTGTGCTCCTGTGCATGCTGCTGCCCAACATTGTGGACTTTGTTCCATCCAGACCACGGTACACCTTCCTTGTGTGTGCTCTGGCGGCACTGTGCCTGGGCTTTTTCGTCTATGACCGGACCAGGGATAAAAAGACCGGGGCGGCTTTCGGACTGGCTGGCCTGTGCCTTGCTTTGATACCCGGCCTGATCAACAAGGAACTCTACCAGGACGGCCTGGCCAGGATTCTGACATGGATCTCTGTGACAGACCGTTTTGAGGACTTTGTATCCGGCATCCTGAACGGTTCCTCGATCGTTTATTACATTTCCTTCGCAGTGCTGTTCCTGTTCCTCACAGTCCAGCACCTGGAGCGAAGACGGTAGACAGGAGGGATCAACATGAAAGACAGAATCTATAAGAAAGGTTTGTTTACTTCTATAGGGATCATCCTGGTGATCGCCGCGGTGATCGCGGTCAACATACTTGTTACCCTGGGAGATTTTTCTATGGACTTAACGGAGGAGAAAATCTATTCTCTCTCCGACCAGACGAAAAGCATTTTAAAAGACCTGGACCAGGATGTGGATGTCTACATTATCAATGAAAAGACAGACGTGAATGAAGCCTACGCCAGGATCTGGAAAGAGTACCGGAAGGCTTCTCCCAGGATCCATCTGAAGTACCGGAGCCAGGATTCCTATCCGAATTTTGCCCGGAAGTACGCCGGGGAGAGTGAGGAGATACCGAATGACAGCGCAGTGGTAGTCTGCGGGAAAAAATATCGTTATCTATCCGCCGATGACTATGTAAGCTACACGATGGGCAGCGACTATTCCTACAATGCGGACAGTCTGGTGCTGGAGAGCAAGATGACGGAAGCGATCAACTATGTCACTACCGATGTCACACCTAAGATCTATCAGCTGACCGGCCATTCCGAGGCGGACCTGACGGCGTCGGTCGTCAGCGCACTGCAGGGAGATAATTATGAACTGAATGAGCTGAGTCTGCTGAAAAAGAAAAAAGTGCCGAAAGACTGTGAACTGCTCATCATAAACGGTCCCCAGAAAGATCTTTCCAAGGAGGAGCGGAAGCGGATCGAAAAATATATGGACCAGGGCGGCAAGATGTACATTTTCTTAGATGCGGCGGAAGAGAAGCTTAAGAATCTGAATTCTCTGCTGGAAGACTATGGGATCGATCCCCAGAAGGGTGTGGTCGTGGAGACGGATCCAAACCTGTATACCCAGTATCCGATCTACCTGCTTCCTGATATTGAAGATACGGAAGTCACCAAGGCCCAGTATGACAGCAATGTTTTCGTTCTGACACCCAGTGCCAAGGGCTTAAAGAAAGTTTCCGACGGAAAGAAGGACAAGAAGGATAAGGATAAGAAGGACAAAGATGAGAAGGAGTCAAAGAATAAATATACCGTGACACCCCTGCTCACCAGCAGCGAGGAATCCTTCTCCAAAGTGGATACCAACAGCTCTACGATCGATAAGGAGAAGGGCGATATCGACGGCCCCTTCGCGATCGCCGCAGCTGTCTCCGACGAGAGCGGCGGAAGGCTGATCGTGACCGGCTGTGCCAACATGCTCGACGACAATATCGACCAGGCAGTTTCCGGTGCCAACAAGGACTTCTTCCTCAACGGAGTGAACTATCTGACGAAGCAGGAAAGCAAGATCTCCATCCGCGCAAAGAGCCTGGCGACGGAGACAGTCACGGTTCCCGCCTTCGCCCAGAAGATGGCTTTGATCACAACAGTGTTTGTGATCCCTGGCCTGCTCCTGCTTGCCGGAATCATCGTGGTCGTCAGAAGAAGACGACTTTAGGTTCCGCAAAGTCAAAAATAATGAATTATATGCAAAATACTACTTGAAATAAGCCCGAAAATTAGGTAAAATAGTAAAAGGTTTGACAGGGTAAGTCAAGCTTGATTTGTGACAGTTTACAATAACTGTCGAACACGTTATTTTATAATCTTTAATACTTAGGAGGAGATTAACATGGCAGTAAAAGTTGCAATTAACGGTTTTGGTCGTATCGGTCGTCTTGCTTTCAGACAGATGTTTGGCGCTGAGGGTTACGAAGTAGTAGCTATCAACGATTTAACAAGCCCTGAGATGCTTGCTCACTTATTAAAGTATGATTCCTCACAGGGAACTTATGCTTTAGCTGACAAAGTAAGCTTTGGCGACGACTCCATCACCGTTGACGGAAAAGAAATCAAGATCTACGCATTCCCGGATGCGAACAACTGTCCTTGGGGCGAGATCGGTGTTGACGTTGTATTAGAGTGCTCCGGCTTCTATACAAGCAAGGCTAAAGCACAGGCTCATATCAATGCCGGCGCTAAGAAGGTTGTTATCTCCGCACCTGCAGGAAATGATCTTCCTACAGTTGTTTTCAACACAAACCACGAAATCCTGAAAGCAGAAGATACTATCATCTCTGCAGCTTCCTGTACAACAAACTGTCTTGCACCTATGGCTGATGCTCTTAACAAGTATGCTCCGATCCAGGCTGGTATCATGTGCACAATCCATGCTTACACAGGCGATCAGATGACACTTGACGGACCTCAGAGAAAGGGCGACAAGAGACGTTCCCGTGCAGCAGCAGTTAATATCGTTCCTAACAGCACAGGTGCTGCTAAGGCTATCGGCCTGGTTATCCCTGAGCTTAACGGCAAGCTGATCGGCGCTGCTCAGCGTGTTCCTACTCCTACAGGTTCCACCACAATCCTTACAGCTGTTGTTAAGGGCGCTGACGTTACAGTTGACGGCATCAACGCAGCTATGAAGGCAGCAGCTAACGAGTCCTTCGGATACAATGAGGACGAGATCGTTTCCTCCGACATCGTTGGAATGAGATTCGGTTCCTTATTCGATTCCACCCAGACCATGGTTAACAAGGTTTCTGACGATCTGTACGAAGTTCAGGTTGTTTCATGGTATGACAACGAGAACAGCTACACATCCCAGATGGTTCGTACAATCAAGTACTTCGCTGAGTTAGCTTAATTCGATACTAATCGGAAACAATATCTTAGTAATATAAGATCCAAGATTGGGTCCGGTCTTTGGACCGGACCCTTTTTTCATTATGAATTAAAGGAGATTACAAATGCTTAATAAAAAATCTGTTGATGATATCAATGTAAAAGGCAAAAAAGTCCTCGTTCGCTGTGATTTTAACGTTCCCCTGCAGGATGGCAAGATCACAGACGAGAACCGTCTTGTTGCTTCCCTTCCGACAATCAAGAAGCTGATCGCTGACGGCGGAAAGGTTATCCTTTGCTCCCACTTAGGAAAACCGAAAGGAGAGCCGAAGCCGGAGTTATCTTTAGCGCCGGTAGCAGCTCGTATGTCCGAGCTTCTTGGCCAGGAAGTAGTGTTCGCAGCTGATCCTGAGGTTGTAGGACCGAATGCAAAGGCAGCTGTAGCAGCTATGAAGGACGGCGACGTTGTATTATTAGAGAATACACGTTACCGCAAGGAAGAGACCAAGAACGGTGAGGCATTCTCCAAGGATCTTGCTTCTCTTTGCGAAGTATTCGTTAACGATGCTTTCGGAACCGCTCACAGAGCTCACTGCTCCAACGTTGGTGTAACCCAGTATGTTGATACTGCAGTTGTTGGATACCTGATGCAGAAAGAGATTGATTTCTTAGGAAATGCTGTGAATAACCCGGAGAGACCTTTCGTTGCTATTCTCGGCGGATCCAAGGTTTCCTCCAAGATCTCTGTTATCAACAACCTGCTTGACAAGGTTGACACTCTGATCATCGGCGGCGGAATGGCTTACACATTTGCTAAGGCAGCAGGCTTTGAAGTAGGAAAGTCCCTCTTAGAGGCTGACTACATCGACTATGCGAACGAGATGGTCCAGAAGGCGAAAGACAAGGGCGTTAACCTGCTTCTGCCGGTTGACACTGTTGTGGCAAAAGAATTCAATAATGACGCTCCGAGCCGTGTTGTAGAAGGCAGCATGGAGCCTGACGAGATGGGCCTTGACATCGGACCGAAGACCAGAGAACTTTACAAAGATGCAGTTAAGTCTGCTAAGACCGTTGTCTGGAACGGACCGATGGGCGTATTCGAGATGCCTAATTTTGCAAAAGGAACGATCGCTGTAGCAGAAGCTTTAGCAGAGATCGATGCTACTACCATCATCGGTGGCGGCGACTCCGCAGCAGCAGTTAACCAGCTTGGATTTGGTGACAAGATGTCCCACATCTCCACAGGCGGCGGCGCTTCCCTTGAGTTCTTAGAGGGCAAGGAGCTTCCCGGCGTAGCAGCAGCAAACGACAAATAATCAAATCGATCAATATTAAGAAAAGAGGATAGAATCATGCGTAGAAAAATCGTTGCAGGTAACTGGAAAATGAACAAGACCCCTACAGAGGCAGTTGAACTTGTTAACACATTAAAGCCCTTAGTAGCAAGTGATGACGTGGACGTAGTATTCTGCGTTCCCGCAATCGACATCATTCCTGCTGTTGAAGCTGCAAAAGGCTCCAACATCAACATCGGTGCAGAGAATATGTACTTTGAGGAGAGCGGCGCTT
>CAMOYC010000025.1 GCA_946629665.1 uncultured Lachnospiraceae bacterium | reverse complement strand
GCTGGCGGGTCTGTTTCATGATATGGACTCCAGCGGGAAGACGGAGTCACCGGAGATGGTAAGAGAACGGTCGGTTTCCAGCATAAAAGAAATCTGTGCAACAACAGAAGAGGATTCCAACAATCTGGTGATCACTTCAGGCGGAACTTTAGCCATCCTCCTGAATTCTCTGACAAAAGAAGAGAAGGATGGCTGTGTGATGTTACATGGGGATTGTGCGGTGCTGGTAGAAAATAACATGGCCTTTGACAAGATTGCCAGGTATAGGTCTTATGAATCTTAATACAATGCTTCCAGCTGCCTGAAAAAGTCAGGATAGGATACATCGACGCAATCGCTGTCCTCTATGACGGTAACTCCATCTGCGTTGATGGCCGCGATCGCAAAGGACATGGCGATCCGATGATCCATCCGGCAATGGATGGAGGTGCCGGTAAGAGTAGCAGGTCCTTCTATGATAAAGCCATCATCCGTGGGAGTGATGTCAGCACCCATTGCTTTTAAGTGCTGGCTGACAGTCTCGATACGGTCTGATTCCTTTACTCTTAATTCCCGGGCATCCCGGATTATGGTCCTGCCGGAGGCGAAGGCTGCCATCACTGCAATGACCGGAAGTTCATCGATCAAGGTCGGAATGATCTCTCCTTCAATGACAGTGCCATGAAGGTGACTGGTCCTGACCCGGATGTCCGCTGCCGGTTCTCCACCCTGGTCACGCTGGTTGAGCAGGGTGAGGTCGGCGCCCATATCGTGGCATACTTTGATGATGCCGGCCCGGGTTTCATTAATCCCTACATTTTTGATCAGAAGATCGGAATCCGGAGTGATCAGGCCTGCGACGATAAAGTAGGCAGCAGAGGAGATGTCTCCGGGCACCTCAATGGTCTGAGCTTTCAAGTTTTTTGGAGAATGGATCCGACAGGTCTTTCCCTCGGAAACCACCGGCGCGCCGAAGGCTCTCAGCATACGCTCGGTGTGGTCCCTGGAAAGAGCGGGTTCTGTGACGCTTGTCTCCCCCTCGGCATATAAGCCTGCCAGGAGGATACAGGATTTTACCTGGGCGGATGCGACCGGTGACTGATAATGGATTCCTTTCAGCCGGCCGCCCCTGATGATCAGCGGGGCACAGCCGCTGCCGTCTTCACTTTCAATATCCGCCTGCATCATGGTGAGCGGGCGGATGATCCGGTCCATAGGCCTGGAATTTAAGGAAGCATCGCCGCTCAGACGGCTTTCGAAATCCTGTCCGGCCAGAATACCGGAGATCAGCCTTGTCGTAGTACCGCTGTTTCCCACATCCAGTGGGCCGGCCGGGGCTTTCAATCCATGAAGGCCTTTGCCGTGGACCAGGATCTCCGAATCATTTTCTTCTATAATAATACCCATCTTACGAAAACAGTCGATGGTTGACAGACAGTCAGCTCCCTTTAAAAAACCGCGGATCACAGTCGTGCCTTCTGCCAGAGAACCAAACATGACGGCTCTGTGGCTGATGGACTTGTCTCCGGGAATATGGACCGTACCTTTCAGGCCGGTTTTTCTGCTCATTTTTTTCATAGTTTTATCCTGTCTCAATAATCTATTCTTATGAATCATATGAAAGGGCTAGCGAATGTGGACGACATAGTTGCGGTCTCTTAATACATGTGCAGCTTTTTCGCAGGATTCTGCATCGTAGAGAATGATCTCAAGGACGCCCTCTTCAAATTCACGGTTGTGGACGATGCCGATATTTTTGATACTGATGTTGTGGAAGGCAAGCTGGGATGCCGCAGTTGCGAGGGTTCCCGGCTCATCCGGTATATCAATGTAAAGTTTGTGGATCTTCTTGAACAGGCCGGTGGCATTTTCCGGAACAGAATTCCGGTATTCCCCTGCCTCCCGGAAATACTCATTCACATAGTTGCCGTTGGAAAGATCCAGCTGACGGATCATCTCCTGAAGATCCCCGATCACATGCTCCAGCAGGGTCCTGATGTTTGGTGAATTGCTGGTACATATCTGTTCCCACATGATGGGAGAGGAGGAAGCAATCCTGGTAATATCCTTAAAACCGCCTGCTGCCAGCTGTTTTAACATGCCGTTGCCTTGGTCAGCCCGGCGGACCAGATGGACCAGTTCGCAGGCAATAATGTGGGGTACATGACTGAGTGCAGCGGTGATATAATCATGTTCCTCCGGTTTCAGTGTGACAACCAGAGCTCCGAGCCCCTGAAGGAACATGGAGAATCTTGTGGTCAGCTGGAACAGAGTGCTGTTGCTTGGCGTAAGAAAATAGTAGGCATTCTCCAGAAGATGGTCATTGGAATTCTCGTAGCCCGATTTCTCAGAACCGACCATGGGATGACCGCCGATGAAACAGCTCTCCATCCCAAGTTCTTCCACCACCTCCTGCACCGGCTGTTTGACGCTTCCCACGTCGGTGATCAGGCAGTCCGGAGAGACAATGTCTTTCAGGGTTCCCAGGTTCTCCAGGTTATTCTGGACCGGGGCACAAAGGAAGATGATATCGCAATCACCGAAATCCGATGTGATCCCGGTAAAAATCTTGTTGGCAACGCCCTCCAGGTGGGATTCCTCCAAAGCCTGGGGATTTGTATCGTAAGCATAGATCGTGCTGCCCGGATGGATCCGTCGGATAGTCTTAGCGATGGATCCGCCGATCAGGCCCAGGCCGATCATGCCAATCGTTATATTGTCGGAATTCATGAAATAACCTCCCAAATAGTAATCTGTAATTCATTTTACTCTGAAAGCAATGACGTGTCAACAATTTGATGCGTTAAAGTATAAAAGTAATTTTGCATTTCCTTTGAAAAAGCCGTCATTTCGCCAAATTATACTTGTAATCATACCTGTTTTTTAGTAAAATAGTTTTGATGGTTTTTTTTCCCGGGCCCTTTTCATGTGCTTTTTTGAGGAGGATACCGGATTTATTCCATAAATAAAAGTAACAAATTGAGAGGAGCAAAGAAATTATGAATGTTTATGCAACTGATAAGATCAGGAACGTCGTTTTATTAGGACATGGCGGATGCGGAAAGACAACGCTTGTCGAGACGATGGCTTATGCCACTGGCGTGATCAAGAGAATGCGTACTGTAGCCGAAGGCGGCACAGTCAGCGATTATGATAAAGAAGAGATTAAGAGACAGTTCTCCATCCAGGCTACGGTAGTGCCGATTGAGGTAGATGGGATCAAGATCAATGTGATCGACACACCAGGTCTCTTTGATTTCGCAGGTGAAGTATATGAGGCTTTAAGTGTTGCTGATGCAGCGATCATCGTGATCAATGCCAAGTCCGGTATCGAAGTAGGAACCGGAAAGAGCTTCAATTTCTGTAAGAAGAGAGGAATCCCTGTATTCGTATTTATCTGTAACGTTGACGATGAGCACGTTGATGTTCCGGCGATCGTTGAGGAACTTCGTGACCAGTACGGCACCAGCGTTGTAGCATTCTCCATGCCTTTGAAGGAAGGACATGACTACAAGGGTATCATCGATGTGGTAGATCATTCCATCGCAACATTCGATGGCAACGGTTATACTGAAGCACCTGCAGAAGAGGGTGACAATGATGAGCTTGACGAGTATCGCATGACATTTAATGAGAGTATCGCTGAGACAGATGAGGAACTGATGGAGAAGTTCTTTGAGGAAGAGCCTTTTACTGAGGAAGAGCTGAATGGTGCGATCGTGAACGCGGTAGCAGCAGGAGACCTCATCCCGGTATTCTCCGGTGTTGTCGATGCCGATTACTGTGCAAAGAAGCTTCTTGAAGCGATCGTTAAGTTTGCTCCTGCTCCGGGACATAATGAGAACCAGTTGGTTGGTAAGAAAGTGAAGACTGATGAGGAAGTGAAGGCTCAGTTTGATGAGTCCAACCCGGTCAGCGCTTATGTATTCAAGACGATCGTAGATCCTTTCGTAGGACGTTTCACTATGATCAAAGTAGCAGACGGTGTCCTGAAAGCCGACAGCTCTCTTTACAATGCCAATAAAGAGCAGGAAGAGCGTATCGGTAAGCTCTATGTCCTTCGCGGAAAAGAGCAGATCGAAGTGCCTGAGTTAAAGGCCGGTGATATCGGAGCGATCGCTAAGCTTAATGTTACAAAGACCGGTGATACTTTATCACCGAAGGCTGATCCTGTTATGTATGACTCTGCAGAAGTACCTACACCGTTTACTTTCACCCGTTACGTGACCCAGTCCAAGGGTGATGAGGATAAGGTTTCTTCCGCACTCAGAAAGCTGATGGATGAGGACCTCACTCTCCGTGAGGAGAATGATAAGGCGAACAGACAGATGCTCCTCTATGGTTTAGGTGACCAGCATCTGGAGATCGTAAGAAGCAAGCTTTCCGATCGTTATAAAGTCGGAATCGACTTCGTTAAGCCGAAGGTAGCTTTCAAAGAGACCATCCGCGGCAACGTTGAGGTTCAGGGTAAGTATAAGAAGCAGTCCGGCGGACACGGCCAGTATGGTGATGTTAAGATGACCTTTGAGCCGTCCGGCGACCTTGAAACTCCTTACGAGTTCAGTGAGAAGATCTTCGGCGGAGCTGTTCCGAAGAACTACTTCCCGGCTGTTGAGAAGGGTATTGCAGAAAGCTGCCTGAAGGGACCTCTTGCCGGATATCCTGTTGTTGGTATCAAGGCTACCCTGATCGACGGATCCTACCATCCGGTAGACTCCTCCGAGATGGCCTTCAAGATGGCTGCTATCACAGCATTCAAGAAGGGTATCATGGATTGTAAGCCGGTTCTCCTTGAGCCAATCGTTAATTTAAAGGTTGACGTGCTTGACAAGAACACCGGTGACGTTATGGGTGACCTGAACAAGCGTCGTGGCCGTATCCTGGGCATGAATCCTTTAGAGGGAGGAAGACAGGAACTGGTTGCTGATATCCCGTTAGCAAGCCTGGTAGGCTACTCCACAGACCTTCGTTCCATGACAGGCGGAAGCGGAGAGTTCACTTACGAATTCAGCCGTTATGAGCAGATGCCTGCAGATGCACAGGAGAAAGTCCTGAAAGAAGCAGCAGAGGAAGAAGAAGATAAATAATCTCTGATATTTAAAAGAGCAGGGGCCGGACAAGATGTCCGGCCCCTTTTCAAATGATCTTTTGATGAAACATAAGGGCCGAACTGCCTTGCAATTTTATGTAATCTGTGTTAATATCTTTGTGGTAAAAACAATTGTTTTTCCTGAGCGGACATTTTCGCTCAATATTTTTGTTTTAGGCAGGCTGGTGGTGATTGTTATGGCTTTGGACTCTACTTATTATATGGTCAGAAGAAAGGCTCTTCCGGAGATTTTGCTGAAGGTAGCGGAGGTGAATGAACTTCTGTTCAGCGGTAAAGCTTCTTCGATCCGTGAGGCCATCGATGAAGTCGGAATCAGCAGAAGCTCCTATTATAAATACAAAGACGATGTATTCCCTATCCATGAAAAGATTCAGGGCAAGACGATAACCTTTGTGATGGAGATCGAGGACCGTCCCGGACTTCTCTCCGTGATCCTCAATATGGTAGCCCGGTATCAGGCGAATGTACTTTCCATTCATCAGAGCATACCGGTGAACAATGTTGCTCTTGTTACACTCAGTGTGAGGGTGCTTTCCGAAACAGGTGATGTAAGCGAGCTTTTCGACCAGATTGAGAATGCAGATGGTGTTCGTAATCTGCGGATGGTTTCTGCCCAGTAAAGGATGTTTCATTGATAGGTTTTTCATTGTAGATCGTAAGGAGGAAATTATGGCTAATGTAGCAGTATTGGGATACGGCACGATCGGTGCAGGCGTTGTGAAGGTTCTCCAGACCAACGAAGCTGTGATCACAAAACGTATCGGCGAGAAAGTGGAAGTGAAAAGAATTCTGGATCTTCGGGACTTTCCGGGAGATCCGAATGAAGATAAAGTGGTACATGACTATGCCGTGATCGAGAATGATCCGGACATTGATGTGGTCGTAGAATGTATGGGTGGGGTTAATCCTGCATACAAATTCGTTAAGGCCGCCTTATTGCAGGGAAGAAGCGTTGCAACCTCCAACAAGGAGCTGGTTGCCAGCCACGGGGCAGAACTTATCGCGATCGCGGCAGAAAAAGAGATTAATTTTCTTTTTGAAGCCAGTGTCGGAGGCGGTATCCCGATCATTCGTCCGATGATCTCCGGTCTCAGTGCAGACGAGATCGAGTCCGTAAGGGGAATCCTGAACGGGACGACCAACTACATGCTGACCCGGATGGAAGAGGCCGGGATCAGCTTTGATGAGGCTCTCAGAGAGGCTCAGGAAAAGGGGTATGCAGAGCTGCATCCCGAAGCCGATGTGGACGGATATGACGCCTGCAGAAAGATTGCCATCCTTACGTCCATCGCTTGCGAAGCTCAGGTAGATTACGAAGATATCTACACGGAAGGAATCAGCCGTATTACCACAGAAGATATCAGCTATGCCCGCATTATGAAGAAGAAAATAAAACTGCTTGGCAGCAGCTGGAAGGAAGATGGCCATGTATTCGCCATGGTTGCTCCTTTCCTCCTGGATGAAGATCATCCGTTAAGCGGTGTTAACGATGTATTTAATGCGATCTTTGTCCACGGAAATATGGTTTCTGATCTCATGTTCTACGGCAAAGGAGCCGGAAGTCTGCCGACAGCCAGCGCGGTAGCCAACGATGTGCTCGATTGTGTAAAGAATAAGGGCAGGAACATTAAGATCTGCTGGGATCCGGAGAAAGTTGAGCTCACAGACTGTTCCGATTCCGTAAGACGTTTTTTTGTCAGAATGACGGCCGATACCTCTGATGAGGCGATCGGAGCATCTTTTGGCCAGGTGGAAAAAGTGGAACTTCCCGGTCTTGATGAGAAGGCCTTCATCACTCCGGCGATGAAGGAAGCAGATTACACCCGGACAGCAGAACAACTTGAAGGAATCATCAACAGGATCCGTCTTGACTAACGGATGGAATCTGTGTACAATGCTTTTCGTGCGATAAAATGTTAGGAGGTACAAGGTGTTAGTTGTTAAGAAATTCGGTGGCACCTCCGTAGCTAATAAAGAAAGAATTCTGAACGTAGCCCGGAGATGTGTGGAAGACTATCAGAAAGGATATGACGTGGTAGTTGTCCTGTCCGCCATGGGAAAATCCACCGATGAACTGATCGCCATGGCAAGGGATATCAATCCAAACCCTTCCAAGAGAGAATTGGATATGCTTGTAACAACCGGAGAGCAGGTTTCCGTTTCCATGCTGGCTTTAGCGCTTGGCAGCATGCGGATCCCGGCGATCTCTCTGAATGCATTCCAGGTGGCCATGCACACAACCCACCGCTATGGAAACGCCAGGTTGAAGAGGATCGACACGGACCGTATTTTCAATGAGCTGGAACAGAGGAAGATCGTTATCGTTACCGGTTTTCAGGGTATTGATAAGTTTGATAATATCACAACGCTGGGAAGAGGCGGTTCCGATACGACAGCGGTAGCTCTTGCTGCAGCTTTAAGGGCAGATGCCTGCGAGATCTTTACCGACGTGGATGGTGTTTATACTGCAGATCCCCGCCACGTGAAGACTGCAAGGAAACTGGAGCAGATCACTTACGATGAGATGCTGGAGCTCTCAACGCTGGGAGCCGGCGTGCTTCACAACCGTTCAGTAGAGCTTGCGAAGAAGTATGGTGTTGTGCTGGTGGTAAGGTCAAGCCTGAATGACCACGAGGGAACGATCGTCAAGGAGGAATTAGACGTGGAGAAAATGCTTGTAAGCGGTGTTGCAGCCGATAAAAATGCAGCCAGGATCGCTGTGATTGGACTGAAAGATGAGCCGGGAATTGCCTTCCATTTATTTAATTCCCTGGCTTCCAAGAATATCAATGTAGACATCATCCTGCAGTCTGTGGGACGTGACGGAACAAAGGATATTTCCTTTACGGTAGAAGAGGATGTGGCCGATGAGGCGGTTGCTATCCTTCAGAAGAGCTTCCCGAGGAATGAGTACAAGATGATCGACCTGGATAAGGCAGTTGCCAAGGTATCCATCGTTGGTGCCGGCATGCAGACCAACCCCGGAGTTGCTGCAACCATGTTTGAAGCGCTCTATGATGCAGGGGTAAACATTCGTATGATCAGCACCTCCGAGATCCGGGTAACCGTTCTGATCGATGAGGATAATACGGACAGAGCACTCCGTTCTGTGCATAATAAGTTTGATCTGGACTAAATAAAAAATGTTATTATTTAACCGAATAACATAGTGTTTGTACAAAGTGCACAAAAAACATCAAAAAAATATGCAGAAGTATGTCAAAAATCCTTGGCATACTTCTTTTTTTATGATATTATTACCTTGATTTAGTTTGATAGTTTTTTGAAAGAATTCTTATAATATTTTTAAAGATTGTAAGAAGTTCTGTAAGAAGTTCCAAAAGAAGTTTTGTAAGAAGTATAACAAGTGGTTTTGCAACAAGTTATTTTTTATTGAAGTGACTGCACTATGAAAAGAAAAGATTATTTATCCTGGGATGCTTATTTTATGGGCGTAGCACTACTGTCTGCCCAGAGAAGCAAGGACAACAACACCCAGGTTGGTGCCTGCATTGTAAGCCCGGAGAATAAGATCCTTTCCATGGGCTACAACGGCATGCCGACCGGATGTGATGATGACCGGATGCCCTGGGACCGGATCGGCGATCCACTGGATACCAAGTACCTGTATGTGTGTCATGCCGAGTTGAATGCCATCTTAAATTATAATGGTGGCTCCGGCTCCCTGAGAGGAGCGAGGATCTACACGACCCTGTTCCCCTGTAACGAATGTACCAAGGCGATCATTCAGGCAGGAATAAAAGAAGTGATCTATTATTCTGATAAGTATTCCAGAACAGATTCCACGATCGCCGCAAAAAGGATGTACGATATGGTAGGCATAAAGTACCGTCCTTATACAATTGAAGATAAAAATATTGAATTAAAGCTGTAAAAGACTTGACAGGCTAACTGCCCTACGGTATAATACTTGAGGTTTAAAAAGCAAGAAGCAGAGTATCCACTCTCACCTTAGCACGCCTTAAGTGACTTGGGTTAACATTGAAGCATATAATATTTTAGTTTTGGTATTTTCTTAATTATTGTATTATAGGTTTATTCTGTGGATGGTTTTGCGGCTGTCCACTTTTTTTGCTTTCGGCTGTTTTTATGGGAAAGAAGCCGGAGCGGGAAGCTCAATCTGCTTTTTTATTAACAATGAATTATCACAACAATTTTGGAGGTGTAACTATTAACGAGTTGATGATTAACGAACAGATTCGTGACAAAGAAGTAAGAGTTGTCAGCGCAGACGGAGAGCAGCTGGGTATCATGTCCGCCAAGGAAGCGATGAAGCTTGCAAGAGAGGCAGATCTGGACCTGGTGAAGATAGCACCACGCGCTAAGCCCCCTGTGTGTAAGATTATTGATTATGGAAAATATCGATATGAGCTCGCCCGCAAAGAAAAGGAAGCGAAAAAGAAGCAGAAAACCATCGAAGTCAAGGAAGTCCGGATGTCTCCGAACATTGACAAGAATGATCTGAATACTAAGATAAACCAGGCTAGGAAGTTCCTCTCCAAGGGAGACAAGGTGAAAGTCACTCTTCGTTTCCGTGGAAGAGAGCTTGCCCATGTTAATACGAGCAAAGTGATATTGGATGAATTTGCCGCTTCTCTGGAGGATATTGCAACGGTTGACAGAAAGCCGAAGTTCGAAGGAAGAAGCATGATTATGTTTTTAACTCAAAAACGTTAATCAAATCTAGAATCAGTAGGAGGAAGAACAGTTATGCCTAAGATGAAGACAAAGAGAGCAGCTGCAAAGCGTTTCAAAGTAACAGGAACAGGAAAGTTAAAGAGAAATAAAGCTTATAAGAGCCATATCCTGACTAAGAAGTCCCAGAAGAGAAAACGTAACCTGAGAAAGTCCACAACCGTGGATGAGTCCAACGTAAAGAACATGAAGAAGATCTTACCGTATCTTTAAGATCTTCCCTGAACTTAGTTAGAATCTGGATTTACTTATAGGAGGAATAGAAATATGGCAAGAGTAAAAGGTGCGCTTGGTGCGCGTAAAAGACATAATAGAACTTTAAAGCTCGCGAAAGGTTATCGCGGAGCAAGATCAAAGCAGTATAGAGTTGCAAAACAGTCTGTAATGAGAGCGTTAGCTACATCCTATGCAGGACGTAAGCAGCGTAAGAGACAGTTCAGACAGCTCTGGATTGCCCGTATTAATGCGGCAGCCAGAATGAACGGCATTTCCTACAGCCAGTTCATGCACGGCTTAAAACTTGCAGGCGTTGAGATCAACAGAAAGATGCTCTCTGAGATGGCGATCAGTGATCCGGACGGATTCAAGGCTCTCGCAGAGTTAGCAAAAAGTAAGGTGGCTTAATGAAAAGCTAAGGCCAGCGGATTTATTCCGCTGGCCTTTTTTAGTTACAAAAAAGTTGTTTAATTGTTAAATAACAGTTAATTTCTTTTTCAAATTAATAGATTCTTTATATCAAAAAACTGCAAAACTATCAAGAAACTGCAAAACTTTGTCAAAAAACTGCAAACTGTATCACAAATGATTAAAATGTATCAAAAAACTGCAAACAGAAACTTGAAACTGCTGGCAGCCGTTGCAGATACAGGATGGCCGGTCAGGAGAATCAGCATTGGAGGGTTGGGATTATATGAAGAAGACGTTAAGAAATATCAGACGTATCGCATCTTTGTTACTGGTGATCGTATTGTGTGCGGGATTTGTAAACACAGACGCAGCTACCGTTCGTATTAAGGTTGCCGGCACTTATCAGAATTATACCGGGAAAACTTACAAAGTTTATATTAACGGGACGAAAGTGAACAACGCTTTGCGGCCGGGTATTATGTATAATGATAATATCATGATCCCCTACAAGACAACATTGATCAACAGTAAGAAGATCAAGATGACTTCTTCTTACAGTTCAGCCAGTAGAGCTCTTACTTTAAAATATGCGAATGATACTGTGACCTTTTATGTGAACAGGAAGTATATGCTTGTGAACGGATCAAGAGTATCCATCAACACCGCACCCATCTATTCCAAGATGTACGGAAGTACCGTTATTCTGGTGCCTGCAAAGGCTCTTGCGCTGCACGCTTTCTACTGGGATTACTACTATGACAAGTCGAATAAAGCCGTCTATATTACAACCGGCGCCGAGCCTGAGAATGTGAACATCAGCACCGGGACCAAGTTAAAGGCAGCTCAGTTCAAAGGAATGTCCACCTCTCAGTTTGTTGCAGCCCTTGGTCCGGTTGCCATGGCAAACTATAAGGAGACGGGTATCCTGGCATCTGTAACACTTGCCCAGGCAATCCTGGAGAGTGGCTGGGGTAAGTCAGGCCTTGCCCAGAAATCCAATAATCTGTTCGGTATGAAGACTTCCCTGTCCGGTAATACCTGGAATGGATCCGTATGGGATGGAAAGAGTTATGTTGCCGTAAGGACAAGAGAAGAGTACGGTGGAAGAAAAGTAACGATCACAGCGAAGTTCCGTAAGTATAAGTCTGTAGCTCATTCGATTGCTGATCATTCTGCTTATCTGCTGAATGCAAAGAACGGATCTTCCAGGAGATATGCAGGACTTGCTGCTGCAAAAACCTATTCCAAGCAGATTGATATCATCCGCAGAGGCGGATACTGCACATGGTCCAGCTACAAGTCAGAGCTGATCAGACTGATCAAGACCTATAAATTAGCAAGATACGACAAAAAATAAATATATAGCGGAAGGACACAAGATAATTGAATCAGAACACAGAACCGGAAAAAGAAAAAAGGCCAGCTCCTGACCAGGATCTGACCAATGCGAAGACCTCTATCGTTTCCATGCTGGGATCGCTGGCAGTTGTAGGTCTTGTGGTTGCCTTCATGTTCGGCTTTAAGATGTTTCTGAAGAATCAGACATATCAAGGCAACAATGGTTTTTTCACTGATACCACAGAGCTTTCAAAGGATGACAGTGATGGTATCCTGGATACCGAGCCGAATTTCGAAAGCAGCTATATCATGATCATGGATGTCCCTGAAAAAGGCTTCTATGCAGATACTTTTCCCGGGAAAAAAACCAAGAAATCTGTATCTCTGAAGAACGGACAGATCCTGAGAGCATCAGCACGGGGACGATACGGGAACGAAACCTATTATCATCTCGATAATGGATATTATGTAGCCGCAAACGGAAAGAATGTTATGCTGCTGAGCTCCTATGAGGAGCTTGAGGGGTATGTTGCCATTACCTACATCAGCTCCAGCGGCGTGAGATTGCGCTCCTGGGCGGATTTTAAGGACGACAGCAATATCGTGAAGTCTGTGTTCGTGGGAGACAAGGTGAATATCATCGGAGAAGTTCAGACTGTAACCGGTGTATCTGCCTATGTTACTGACGAAGGTTTGTATATGACAACGGATATCCAGTACTTTAATGACTATACGAAAAGTATAAAAAATGGTGCTGCAGAAGAATCAGCCACGGAAACAACTTCGGCGGAGAATGATCCTAAGAAACCCATGCAGAAAAAGGGTAGTGAAGCTACGACCATCACAGAATGATATAATAGGACAAAACCACCAGAATACCATGTTCCATGGTATCCTGGTGGTTCTTTTTTTGTTCGAAAATTTGTTCGAAAATCTGTTGACAAACATGTGTTTGTACGATATAATACAAACACATGTACGAAACACATGTTCTGACGTTGGGACACCAAGGGATTCATGTTTAAATCATTCACGTATGACCAGGGGGAGGCCAGATATATGAAGCAGATTAAGCTTATGAAAAGAGGAAAGAGGACTTCAACAGCCCGAAGAGAAGCGCTGAGAAAGAAGAGAAGGATTGAAAGCAGGATCAGGATTAGTATGTTCGGCATGCTGATCACTCTGTTTCTGCTTCTTGCCGGTGGCCCGTTTGCCATGTACATGACTCCGGGCAGTATGATCGTTAATGCAGACGAGAACCTGACCGAATTACGATACAAGACAGTAAAGATTCAGAGTGAGGATTCCTTGTGGAGCATTGCTGAGGATAATATGACACCGGGATTCAGGAATATATACAGTTATATCAGAGATGTTAAGAAGATCAATCATCTCGATTCCGATGTTATCACTGCCGGCTGTTATCTTACGGTACCCTATTATGAGTATAAGTAGGCCCGGTGAATTTCTGTTACAGGGCAGTCGAGTATTATAAATAGTATTGTAAATAGTATTGTTATCAAGTTTTTACCGGTTTTTTGCAGACTGTTTTTCTGATTACGCACCACCCAATTTCCAGCAAGGGCAGATCTGTGATTTCCGTTAACATTCCCAATCATAAAGGAAAGCCTGCTGATCTGGAGAGAGATTAGCGGGCTTTCTTTTATCAGATTTCTATGCTTGGCTGTAATCCGGGATGGTCCGGTAAAATATCCGCTCATCAATTACTTCCGGGTTCCCGAAGCTGTACTTTTCCTGCGGCCATGCGGCGTCGTTCGTCTTCCATGGCTGCATAATGCTTTCTGGTGGTATTAACGTCGCTATGTCCGAGAACATCTGCTACCAGATAGATATCACCGGTTTCCTTATATAGCTGGGTGCCGTAAGTACTTCTGAGCTTATGAGGGGTTATTTTCTTTAATGTGGTAACTGTTCTGGCATATTTTTTGACCAGATTTTCCACAGCCCGGACACTCAGCCGGCTTTTTTGCATGGAAAGGAAGAAGGCATTTTCCGATCCTTCTTTGGGAATGACCATAACCCGCTCATCCAGATAATTGAGAAGAGCATCTGCCACCTCATCACCAAAGTAAAGAACAACCTCATTGCCGCCCTTGCGGTGGATCTTCATGGCGTTGGTCTCAAAGTTAAAGTCTGTGATATCCAGTCCGACACACTCCGATACACGGATTCCGGTACCAAGCAGGAGAGTAAGAAGGGCGAGATCGCGCACTTTCGTTTTATTATGATATTTTTTCTGAGATGCGGTCAGTTTATCTCCCTGCTCTACGGAATCAAGAAGTTTAACAATCTCATCCGGCTCCAGTCTGATAATGGCATGTTCATGTTTTTTCGGGATCTCCAGAAGGCTGGCAGTATTATTCCGGATCTTCTGTTTGCGGTAGAAGAAACGGTAAAAGGTTCTTATGCTGGCGGTTTTGCGCATTCGGCCGCGCTCTTCATTGGTGTGGATCTTGTTATCCGGGTTCTCATAGAGCTTCAGGTAATCAAGATATTCTTCCAACTGGGTAAGACTGATCTTGTCCAGCACCTCAACCGGCCAGGTCTTCATGGGACCGGAATGGATTTCAGGGTATTCTTCCTCCAGGAAGCGAAAAAAGACTCGAAGATCGTAACCGTAAGCGATACGCGTTCTTGAAGAGGTGACCGGTTCAATCCCCCGAAAGAATTCTTTGCAAAAAGAAGGCAGGTCCCGGCATAATTTCCTGAGTCTTTTTTCATTTTCTATATTTACTTTATCGTTATAATTAGCCTGTGGCATTTTAACTACTCCTTATCATCATTCGGGTGCAGTAAGGGACGAGCCATGCGGTTTTTTGCGCCTGGATAGTCCCTGTTGATCTGACCGACCAGCTTTTTCACATATGCCCGCTTGGTAGATCCGTCTACCGGACAGGGGCTTTTTAAAACAGGCAGCTGATATTCCTTTGCGAAGCCTTTGATCTGTCCTTCGTAAAGATAGAGGAAGGGGCGGATCACAACAAGGCCGGTCCGGTCCAGCTTGGTGACCGGAAGAAAAGAATGGAAACGGCCTTCAAAGATCAGACTCATGAACATGGATTCCACAAGATCATCTTTGTGATGTGCGTAGGCGACCTTATTACATCCGGCCTTCAGAGCCTCATCGTTCAAAGCCCCTTTTCTCATGTTTGAGCAAAGAGAGCAGGGGTTCTTCTCCTTCCTTACATCAAAAACAATCGCCCCAATCTGAGTCTTGATCACATGATACTCAATACCAAGTCCTTCACAGAATTCTCTGATCGCCTGAAAATTGATATGGTCAAAGCCCAGATCCACTGTCATAGCTATGATATCAAACCGTTTCGGATAGAACTTTTTCAAATGGGCAAGGGCATATAAAAGAGATATGCTGTCCTTGCCGCCGGAGATCCCGACTGCAATCCTGTCCATATCTTCGATCATATGGTAATGGTCCACTGCCTGTCTTGTTAAACTTAATAATTGTTGTAGTTTCATGATATTTATGATACCATGTAAAAAGTCCAGAATCAAGTTGAAAAGCTTAGATATAGTGTTATTTATATGAATAACAATAGATTATTTTTGAATTTTCTTGTCGAATTAGTTGAATTTATTAGTGAAACCAGGAGTATTGTCTGAAAAGGTGATAATTTGCGAAGATTTGTACGATATATTATTGTCCTGATTCCCCTGACTGTGTTGATCATGGCCTCTTATAATGGTATGGACAGGATGTTATTTAATGGAATAACAGAAGGAGAGCACGGGCCTCTTTCTGTTATCCGGAATTTTTTTTCGGAATTGAGTCAGGATAATTCCTTTAACAGAAACGAAGCCTTTGAATATAAGGCAGTCTGGATGTCTTATATTGAGTTTTCGGAATACAGGGAGATGCTCGAAGACCAGGGACTGGAGAACGACGAGGAACATTTTCGTGAGTTTTTTGAAACGGTCGTAGACCGTATTAAAGAAGATGGCTTCCGCACGATCATTGTCCATGCAAGGCCCGCCGGAGACGCCCTGTATGAGTCTGCTTATTTCCCGTGGGCAGCCTGTATATCCGGAGAGCAGGGACGCAGTCCCGGCTATGATCCCCTAAAGATCATGGTTGAGATCGCCCACAAAAAGAATGTATCTCTGGAGGCCTGGGTGAACCCTTATCGTGTTTTGATGAGTCAGGACCTGTCTCTGCTCAGTGAGGATAATCAGGCGGCTTACTGGTTAAAACATAAAAGTACCAGGCGGAATGTTTTACAGTATGATGGATGGACCTATTATAATCCTTCTTCCAAAGAGGTCAGAAAGCTGATCGTGGAGGGTGTCAAGGAGATTGTCAGAAAGTATGATGTGGATGGGATCCATCTGGATGATTATTTTTATCCGCTTTTCACGGAAGAAAATGTGAATACGGATTTTGATGCAAGAGAATACAAGGCTGCGCGAAAAGAGGGATCGATCGACCCTGGCGTGACACTGGCCCAGTGGAGGCGGTATAATGTCAATCTCCTGGTCAAGGCACTCTATAAGGCGGTAAAAGAAGAGGATCCTTCCGTCACATTCGGAATCAGTCCCAATGGTAATCTGGATTCCCTGACCAGTGATTACCAGTATTATGTTGATATTAAAACCTGGCTGGAGTCTGATGAGTATCTCGATTATATTATGCCCCAGATCTTCTGGGGATTTACCAACGATGCAGCCCCCTTTGCAGAACTGGTGGATCAATGGGTTGATTTGATCGGAGATTCCCCGGTCAAGCTTTATGCAGGCCTGCAGCTATACCGGATCGGTACCCGGGACGGTTCTCCGGATGAGGAGGAGATGATGACAGAAGGATTGCTGAAGAAGCAGATTGACTATCTGAAGCAGAGTAAGGCCTGGGGTGGCTGTTGCATATTCAGCTATCAATATCTTGATTTCGAGGGTCGTGCCTGCTCGAATTTTGATACGGTCCGGGCCGGAAAGAAGCAGAAGAAGCTTTTTGAACAGGCGATCCGGGAGATCAAACAGAGTTTTTGAGTCAGGGATTTCCTGCCGGATCAGATGAAGAAAGAGAGGATCATGAGAGCTGGCAAAAAAAGCTGCGGGTATCTGTGGACATTCCGCAGCTTTTTTTGCTTCTTACTTCTTTTCTTTACTTTTTGGATGCTTCCAGAAGTTTCATGCGGAGCTGGGACTCGATCTCGGCAAGTTCTGCCTGAGCGGCAAGCCTTTTTTCCTTGCCTTCTTTCTGGATCATCATCACTTCGTCCAGGGTGGCGATCAGGCTTTCGCTGGTGTGTTTGAGAGTCTCGATATCTACAATGCCTCTCTCTGCTTCACGAGCACTTTCTGCAGCAGAGATCTTCAGCTGGTCCGCGTTTTTCTTCAGCAGAGCGTTAGTCATGTCATTCACCTGGCGTTCTGCCTTGGCAGCCTGGCCCGAATGCTCGATGCCGATCGCAATTACCATCTGATTCTTCCAGAGAGGAATGGTGTTTACGATAGTTGACTGGATTTTTTCTGCCATGGTTGAATCGGAGGCCTGGACCAGACGGAGCTGGGGACCTGTTTGAAGAGCGATGGTCCTTGTCAGTTCCAGGTCGTAGAGCTTTCTTTCGAAACGATCACACTTGGCAGCCAGGTCTGATGCAGCCTGGGAGTCCTCCAGGAGTCCGGTTTCCGCTGCCTTTTTCTGGAGTTCTTTCAGTTCTGTATTCCGGACCTGTTCCAGTTTTTTTCTTCCGGCAATGATGTACATGGTCAGTTCTTTAAAGTATGCCAGATTGAGATCATACATCTTATCGAGGATGCTGATATCCTTGAGAAGAGTGCGCTGGTGTTTTTCCAGAGTCCGGGAAATATTTTCCACATTTTCTTCGACCTTGGCATAGCGGGCTTTCATGAGAGTAAGGCGGTTTTCCCCTTTGCGGAAACGGCCTAAAAACCCTTTTTGTTCCCCCTCTGAGTCCACCGTTCTGAGTTCTTTCACCAGTTCGGCGATCATTTTTCCGGTTTCACCCATGTCTTTTGTGCGCACGTTGCCAACTGCTTTTTCCGAGAAATCGGCCATTTTCTTCTGGGTGCCGGTTCCGTAATTCATGATGCCCTGCGTGCTGTGTATGTCGATCTGGTCTACAAAGCTGTCGACCATAGCCAGCTCTTCCGGAGTCAGATGAATCTCCGGCTGAACCTCTTGTAACGGTTGCTTTTCTATAACGGGCGCTTCTTCTGTATCACCGGTATCGAAGGAGAGTGTTGGCGCCTCGGGGATGTCAAAATCCATTTCAGTCCATTCCTGATTATCCTGATTCTTGTCGTTACTCATTTACGGTGCTCCTTTCTTTTGGCTCATGAAGGCCATCCTGGGCCAGCATGGTCTTCATTACAGAGATATCTGAAGAGATATCCCAGGCAATATCTTCAAACATTTTATCCAGAAGATTCTCAAAGGCATCATTGATCGCGTCAATTGCCTCTGAAATCTCTTTCTTGGTATTGGTGATGTTATCTCCGACATCCGGCTGCTGGTCCAGCTCCACATAGGCATGCAGGAGCTTCTCTGTGGTCGGGAGATAGTAGTCCATAAATTTTCTGAGAGCCGGTGCTTTCTCCGGCTGTTTTTCCAGCTGGGCGAAGATTTTGGAGACGATATGTTCCTGCCGGTAAAGCTTGTCGGAAAAGGGATCCTCATCCGGTATGCGGTTGTTGAGGTCTTTCAGATTTCTAAGGTACCGCTGACCTTCGTCCAATATCCTTCCGGCATCGGTACCGGCTTCCGAAGCATAAGATTGCTCTTCCATAACGGCAGATTCCTGCTTTGGAATCTGTAATTCTTTCTGCTTTTCCAGCCTTTCCCGTTCTTCCCGGCTTTGCTCGGCAAGGCGGTATTGCTCATAGCTGCGTTCACTCAGCATCAAAGTTGTTTTATTCCGGTCCATGTGGGCGTTCGGAAGCATGCCCCGGGCTTTCATGGTCTCCAGTTCGCGGACCAGAACTGCTGTGGGAATCCCGGCGCGGTCCGCCAAAGTGCTGATCGATAAGTATTCCGCTCCTCCGATCAGCCGGCCATACTCATAGTAGTGGTCGGCCAGTGTGCGCTCCTTTCTGCCGCTTAACAAAAGGGCGAGGGAACCGCCTGTCAGACCGCCGAATACCACACAGCCCCAAAGACTGATCGCAATTCCGACTGCCAGATCACCATCTGTGATCGAAATAAGCAGAGCAAGTAAGAAAAAGAGGAAACAGATCCCGCAGGAAGCCAAGCCGATTCCTCCCAGGATCATTTTAGTCAACCCGGCTTTCTTATTCACATTTTTTTTGAGAAAATAAGAAGTAGGTTTTGTCTGTGCCTGCGGTTGCAGCCTTTGTTTGATCTTTTTGCTCAGATCATCATAGTTGTTCGTATTTATCGCGTCCATCACTTCTTCAAAAATACGTCCGCTTGCATTGATTAAAGAATCTATATCCATAATGCCCCCTAATAATAACAGAATATATACAAGGCCATTTTACTTTATTCCTCCATCAAAATCAATTCCTGGTTTTATACAGCTTTTCGGTAGGAAAAAGATATTTCTTTCGTATATGACTGGATACAGGCGGATACTTGGTTTATAATATATGTCAGTTGGGATATACCGGATAAAAAGACAGGAAGGAGACTGAATATATGTACAAGAGGAGCCATACGATCCTGTTTATCTTGTTTGTTATAATTGCTGTTGTCTGTGCAAGCCTGATCCTGTTCCGAGGCAGGGCTTTGTCTGCAAAAAAAGACCAGGAGAAGATCCTCGAGGCAGCTCGAGAGATCGCATGGCCGGAAGGGACCGATGAAGAACTCTGGGATTACGAGACCGGGGATTTTAAAGATCCAAAAACCCGGGAAATGTTCAATGAGATCGGTTATTCCGGAGATGAGCAGTATGATTATACCGTGTGCGGACATTTTGTTGATCTTGTCGTGTACAGGGCTCTGGCTGTAAGGACATGCCTCCTGCCCGAAGATGTGGATGCAGATTATGCCGAACTTCCGAAAGAACTGGAGATCGTCCATGAAGGAAAGATAAGAGATTTTCCCCTCCAGCCCGGTGACATCATCCGTTATAAGAAGATAAAGGCTTCCAACGGCCATCACAGTGAGCATGCCCTGGTTTACTGCGGCGGTGACGATAAGCTCGTCGCGGAGTCCGGAATCTGTATCCGTTATCCGGTGATCCGTTCGGCTCTTTTAGAAGATGGAACCTTGAAATGGGACAGTGATGAAGTATTGGTGGATACCTTACAGGTGATCCGCCCTGGCACCTGAATAGGGAGGTAAAAACTATGTTTTATTATATTTGGCCCATTGCACTATTGGTAGTTTCTAATACCATGTACCAGATCTGTGCTAAATCCGTACCTGAGGATATGAACCCGTTAGCATCATTGATCATTACCTATCTGGTTGGGGCAGCGGCAAGTACTGTTTTATACTTTGTGCTCGGATCAGACGGTAACCTGGCCAAAGAGTTTGGGAAGGTGAACTGGGCGCCCTTCGTCCTGGGCCTTGTGATCGTCGGACTGGAAGTAGGCTGGATCTACGCCTACAAAGCAGGCTGGCAGATCAGTATGGGTTTCATTGTGCAAAGTTCATTCCTGGCGATCACGCTTCTGCTGGTCGGATACTTTCTTTACCACGAAGCACTGACCTGGAACAAGCTGGTCGGAGTTGCCATCTGTCTGATCGGGCTTATGATCATCAACTATAAATGATGCAGAGGTGACAAG
>CAMOYC010000024.1 GCA_946629665.1 uncultured Lachnospiraceae bacterium | reverse complement strand
AGTGCCCTTGACAAGGTGACTTCATCGATGTATTCCAGCTCTCCGCCAATTGGTACGCCGCTTGCAATGCGGCTGATCCTGATGCCAAGCGGTTTGAGCTTTTTGGTGATGTACATGGCAGTGGCTTCGCCGTTCAGGCTGGAATTGGTGGCGAGGATCAGTTCCTTCACCGGAGTTTCTCCTTCAGTCACTCTTTTTTCCAGTTCCTTGTAACGGATATCATCCGGTCCTTTGCCGAGGCTGGGAACCAGAGTTCCCTGCAGTACATGATAGACGCCGTCATACTGGCCGGTCTTTTCGTAGGCGGCCAGGTCCTGGGTGTGTTCCACCACCATGATCGTGGAGTGGTCCCGCTTGCTGCTGGCGCAGATCGGACAGACTTCCGCATCTGTGAGCGTGCAGCAGTACTTGCAGTAGCGGATCTTCTTTCTGGCTTCCACCAGTACCTGCGCAAGATGCTCCACGTGTTCTTCCGGCATGTTTATGATGTGGAAGGCGAGGCGCTGCGCAGACTTACTGCCGATACCGGGCAGATGGCGGAGCTCCTCAATCAGATTGGTAATCTGAGTGCTGTAATAATTCATTAGAAACCAAGGCCTCCGCCTGCGAATTTGCCCATAACGGCCTGGGAATCCTGTTCCATAGCCCGGAGGGCTTCATTTGTTGCAGCGATGATGAGATCTTCGAGCATCTCGATGTCATCCGGATCTACGACTTCTTCCGCCAGCTTAACAGCGGTGACTTCTTTTTTACCGGAAACCGTTACGGATACCACGCCGCCTCCGGCGGTTGCTTCGTAGGTTTTCTCTTCAAGTTCCTTCTGGGCAGCCTCCATCTGCTTTTGCATCTTCTGAGCCTGCTTCATGAGATTCTGCATGTTTCCGGGCATTCCGCCGGAAAAACCGCCTCTTCTTGCCATAGTTTATATCCTCCGTTTTTCTTGTATTTCTTATTGATATCTTATCATTGATTCACTATTTATTCCAGTGATACTGCTATTCTATGTCGATGGGCATCCGGATCTTATCCTGAAGGGCTTTCAACTTCTCCAGTCGGATCGGCTGCATGCCGGGCTGGTGCAGTTTTCCTTCTGTGGAATATCGGAAATCCACGATCTTACCGGTTTCCTCCGCAACGATCTCCGAGAGCCTGGCCAGTTTTTCTTTATCTTCAGCCAGAATATCAAAGAATTGGACCCCTTCCTTTACGGGATGGGGGACCAGAAAGATCGTATTGCTTTCGGCACCGACGTAAGGCCGGTAGTCCCGAAGGATGAAGCGCAGAGGCTGACCGGTCAGACGGATGATATCCTCCCAGTTTTCAGCCAGTCGGGTCAGGTCTTCCCTTTCTGCCTTCGTAAAACGTTTTTCCATCTCGGCATCAATGTCCTGAGGACTTTCCAGCTCAGTGCCGGCACCGGGATTACCTCCTTGTGAGAAATCTGACCGCCGGCTTCCGCCTGGTCCGCTTCCCTGGGCGGCAGCTGCCATAAGAGCAGCCGGATCAGCCTGGGCAAGGGAAACCAGCTTTGCCATCTCCTCCGGTTTTAACATACTCATGCCGGTCAGCTGCTGTTCCAGATGGGAGATCCGTGCAAGCAGACTGTCCTGACTGGTCTCCATCTCCGGCCGGCAGAGTTTGATAAATCCGACCTCCAGCAGGACTCGTTTCTGGGTGGCATGCTTTACCTGGCCTTCCAGGTCGGAGAGGATCCGGATGTATCGAAGCAATTCCTCGCTTCCTACCATCTGTGCCTCTTCCTTCAGTCCTTCAATGGTATCTCTGGACATATCCAGGCTTTCTTCTGCCCCTTCCTGGTCTTTCAGGATCAGCAGGTTGCGCAGGTACCAGAGAAAATCTGCCAGGAACTGGGAGAGGTCCCGTCCTTCGGAGATGATATCTTCAATGATGGCGAGAGCCTGCAGGGAGTCCTGTCTGAGTATACTGCGGAGCAGTTTGCTGAAGACACTGTTATCTGCTGCGCCCAGCACACTCAGTACATTCTCATAGGTGAGGGTCTGGCCCAGATAAAATGCAATGCACTGGTCCAGGAGGCTTAAAGCGTCACGCATGGAGCCGTCTGCAGCCCGGGCGATATAGGCAAGCGCCTTCTCCTCCGCAGAAACATTTTCTTTCTCCATCAGGTCCACCAGGTGCCTGGTGATCGTGTCCACGGAAATCCGCTTGAAATCATATTTCTGGCAGCGGGAGAGTATGGTGACCGGTACTTTCTGCTTCTCGGTGGTAGCGAGAAGGAAGATGACGTAGGATGGCGGTTCCTCCAGTGTTTTCAGCAGGGCGTTGAAGGCGCCGGGTGAAAGCATATGAACCTCATCGATAATGTATACTTTATATTTGTCATCTACCGGTGAATACTGGATCTGGTCCCTCAGCATACGGATGTAATCGACGCCGTTGTTGGAAGCGGCATCGATTTCATGGACATTCAGGGAATTGCCGGCATTGATGGCCTTGCAGGAAGGACATTCGTTGCAGGGATTCCCGTTCCTGGGATCATGGCAGTTGACCGTCTTGGCAAATAATTTGGCGATCGATGTCTTGCCGGTGCCCCGGGTGCCGCAGAAAAGATAGGCATGACCGATCCGGTTATAGATTATTTGGTTTTTTAAAGTGCGGACAATGGCATCCTGGCCGCGGACCTCGTCAAAGGTTGCCGGCCGCCATTTCCGGTACAAAGCCATGTAGGACATGACATCACTTCCTGACTCAAGTTTTATGAATATATTCGAAAGAATACTGCCAGCGAACCGGCAGTATTCCAGGTGATCATCTATTCGTTATTTACGATCATTCTCCAATTCCAGGTAGATCTTTCCGGCCAGCTCCGTCAGATATTCTTTCCGGTTGCATTCCGGGTGGTCCAGGACCAGGTTAAGGAGGGTTCGCAGCAGCGCTTCGATCACACGGCTGTCCCTGATGCCCAGGGAATGCAGGTCATTCCCGCTGATCGCAAGATCTTCCAGGGTGAGACAGTCGCCGGCTGCCAGGATCTCCCGGTAGGCCTGCCGGGTCTCCTTCAGGATGAGAAGTTTCTTCATGCGCATGTAATCGCTCTGGGCGGAGACATCCGCCTCCATCACATCCAGCAGCCAGGGGAACAGGTCTGCTCCGACTTTTGCGCACATCTTTCTCACGTGGCTCCGGCCCGTGGTCAGGGAATCACGGAAGCGAACGTCGTGATTGGCGATCAAGGCGATGACTGTGTCTCTTGTCGGGTCATCAAAAGCCAGTCGTTTCAGGATGGAATCTGCGAGTTCTGCGCCTCTTTCGTTATGGCCGTAAAAATGGTCGATCCCTGCGGGATCCGTGCTCCTGGTCGCCGGCTTTCCGATGTCGTGCAGAAGAACCGCCAGGCGCAGGGCCGGGATGGCAGGTGCTGCCATGAGGGCATGGATCGTATGCTCCCCGACGGAATAGCAGTGATGAGGGTTATCCTGAGGGGTCACCATCATCGTATCAAATTCCGGCAGGAAAACGCTGGTGAGTTTCAGGGAAAATGCATCCCGAATACGGTCCGGATGACTGCTGGTCAAAAGCTTCATCAGTTCTGTGCGGATCAGGTCCATGCTGACCTTGGAAAGCTGCTGATAATTCTCGCTGATGGCTTCCCGGGTCCCGGGATCGATACTGAAATTCAGCTGGCCGGACAGCCTGATGGCCTGCAGCATGTATATGGGATGCTCTTTAAACAGGTCTCCAGGATTCCCGATACAGGAGATGGTTTTCTCCTGCAGGTCTCTTCTGCCCCCGAAAGGATCGATCAGTCCCTCCCGGTCATTCCAGGCAAGGGCGTCGGCCGTGAAGGCCTGTTTTTTCAGAAGTTCTTTCAGTCCATCCTCCGTGCGGAAGGAGGAAACCTCGTAACTTTCGCCGCTGATCCAGACAGTAATGGTACCGTATCCGCAGCCGGCGTCCCCGGTCTTTCCGAACAGGGATCTCACTTCTTCCGGGGAGGCTGAGGTGGCTATGTTCCAGGCATCCGGAGTGATCCCCAGAAGGCTGTCACGCACACAGGCGCCGAACAGGCAGACCTGATATCCGCGGTCAGTCAGCTTGTTCACGATCCAGGATGCAGATTCCGGCATGCTGATCACCGGAGTGCTGTTATGATTCATGGAATTCCCCCCTCTCAAACTTACTATGGATATTTTAACATAGAAAATGAAATTTTGAAATAAGGAAGCTGTTTTTCATTCGAAAAGACGGAGAGGTTTTTATGCAGGAGCGTGAATGGAATTCATCACAGCATTTTTTTGCTTTTCAATATGATCATGCATCAGTCTCGAAGCCCGGTCCCCATCATGGCCGATGATGGCTTCCAGCAGGTCATGATGGTCCCTGATCAGATCTTCGTGGTTTTCAATATCCTTCACATATTCCATCCGATAGCGGTAGAATTGTTCCCGGAGATTTCCGATGATGGAGATCAGACGGTTATTATCCGTAGCCCGGAAGATCGCATCGTGGAATGCCTCGTCCTTCTGGGCGATGGTCCTTGGATCCCCCTTGCCAACACAAGTGATGAATTCATCGTGGATCTGTTTCAGTTCCAGCAGCTCTGCATCCGTGATGCGTTCGCAGGCAAGCCCGATCGCGAATTCCTCCAGTACCATGCGGATCTCGATCACATCCTGCAGGTTCTTCTCATTGATGCTGGCCACGTGGGCACCCTTTCTGGGCACCATGACCACCAGGCCTTCCAGCTCCAGCTTCCTGATCGCCTCGCGGACCGGGGTCCTGCTGACCCCGAGGCGGTCTGCCAGCGCGATCTCCATCAATCGCTCGCCGGGTGCGAGATCCCCGGTGATGATCGCTTCCCGCAGCGTGTTGAAGACGACATCTCTCAGCGGGATGTATTCATTTGGTTTCATAGTCAGCTGATGTTCCTTCATTCTATAAGCCTCTTTTCAAAAATGTCTGCTAACTTCTTTTTAAGGGATAAAAGGGAGCCACTGCGGCTGCCATCTTGATCTCCGGCATGCTGCGGAAATCTGCAGCTGCAGCTTTTGCCTTCTTCTCATCGGTAAAAATACCGAAGACAGTGGACCCGCTTCCGCTCATCAAAGAGTTTTCCGCCCCCAGCCGGACCAGTTTTTCCTTGATCTCTATGATCGCAGGAAAATGTTCTGCAGTGACCTGCTCAAGAACATTGCCCATCCGGCAGGTTACTCCGGAAAGATCCTGGTCCTTCAGCGCTTCCACCATGCCATCCACATCCGGATGGACGGTATTTTCATTCAGGACCAGATTCTGATAGACGAATTTGGTGGACATGGAGAAGGCCGGTTTCACCAGGACGAACCAGCAGTCCGGAATCCTGGGAAGGGGAGTGAGGATCTCGCCGATCCCCTCAGCCAGGGCAGTGCCCCTTGTAATACAAAATGGGATATCCGCTCCGAGAGTTAGTCCGTACTCCAGAAGTTCTTTCCGGGGAATACGGAGGCCGAGGAGCATGTTCATACCGACCAGGGCGGCTGCGGCGTCGGAACTGCCGCCTCCCATTCCGGCTGCCACCGGGATGTGTTTATCTATGTGGGCAGAAATGCCTTCTTTGATCTGATATTTTTTTCGGATCATGTCAATGGCCTTCCAGACGAGATTGCGCTCATCGACGGGAAGGTAG
This sequence comes from uncultured Lachnospiraceae bacterium, assembly GCA_946629665.1. Lineage (GTDB taxonomy): Bacteria > Bacillota > Clostridia > Lachnospirales > Lachnospiraceae > Anaerobutyricum. The sequence goes on along the minus strand of CAMOYC010000024.1, from coordinate 15,666 downwards.
GGAAGATTACTGGACAAAGTGATACCATCATCCGGACGCAGCTTTAAAGTAATGCGGTCGAAAAGACGGACAGACTGCATGATCATCCGGACCATGTGATAGCCATCCTCCCTCTTGCCGGTCACGTCAAGGGCCAGGTTCACTTTCGCGTATGCTTTCAGGTTTATTGATTTACTCATAGGATTGTACCTCCAATGTATCTTGTATACAATTATAATCAATTCAGGATAAAAATCAAGACATGCAAACGGGGATTAATTCTCAACTATGGTTGTACTTTAAACTTTAACTGTGTTATTATGGGGCAAAGAAATATTGAACAAAGACAAGGGGTGTTTATGTTGGATAATAAAGGAAACGGGAAGAAAACGATCGCAGTTATCATGGGAGGCCGCTCTTCAGAACATGAGGTGTCCCTGGTTTCTGCTACAACCATCGCGAAAAATATAGATCAGAACAAGTATGACATACTGCTGATCGGAATTACCAAAGAAGGCGAATGGCTTCTGGTGGATTCCCTGGAGGATGTGAAGAGCGGAGCCTGGACTTCGGGAAAACGGCATGTTCTGCCGTCTCCGGAGACCGGAAAGGGGCTCCTCTACATCATTGATGGAGACAAGATTGAGAAGCAGCATATTGACGTGGCTTTCCCCGCCCTTCACGGACTGAATGGAGAAGACGGAACGATCCAGGGCATCTTTGAGATGGCAAAGATACCTTACGTGGGCTGCGGCGTAGGCGCTTCCTCCAACTCTATGGACAAGTTCTTCACAAAGATCATTGTGGATTCCATCGGTATCTCCCAGGCGAATTTCGTCGGAGTATACAGAAAAGAACTTCAGGATATGGACCGGGTGATCGCCCGGGTTGAGAAGGAATTCTCCTATCCGATGTTTGTAAAACCGTCCTGTGCAGGCTCCTCCCAGGGAGTCAGCAAGGCCAAAAACCGGGAAGGTCTGGTAAAGGCCCTGAAAATTGCTGCGGAGCATGACTTCAAGATCCTGGTGGAGCAGGCGATCGTCGGCCGTGAACTGGAATGTGCAGTGCTCGGCGGCGATGCGGCAGAAGCTTCCGGTATCGGAGAAGTGCTTGCGGCGGATGAGTTCTACAGCTATGATGCCAAGTATAACAATGAAGAATCCAAGACCATAGTCGGACCGGATCTGCCGGCAGGTAAGAAGGAAGAGATCCAGGAAGCCGCGGTTGCGATCTTCGAGGCATTGGACTGTTACGGTCTCTCCCGGGTAGATTTCTTCCTGAGTGAAGAAAATGAAGTCATCTTCAATGAGATCAACACTCTGCCCGGCTTTACTGCCATCAGTATGTATCCCATGCTCTGGGAAGCGGAAGGAATCGACAAGAAGCAGCTGGTAGACCAGCTGATCGACCTGGCCCTTGTCCGCTATGACAAATAAGAAAGAAGTCTCCCGAAAGGGTGACAAGGATAATATCAAGCTGACGATCACCGGAATCCAGTCAGGAGAGTGGGAGAGCGAACCGATCGTCCTCTACACCCGTGGGCGTTTTCTGAGAAAGGGCAGGCGGGCCTATCTGTTCTACACGGAGTACAGTGAAGAAGGATATCCGGTCCGCAATCGCCTGGTCCTGGATCTTTCCCGGGAGCTTCCCTATGTGGAACTGAAGAAGGAGATGGGTCTGACCTCGATTCTTCGTTTCCGGCCCGGAAGCAGGGAGACCTGTATTTACCATACCGTGGCGGGGCCCATGGATCTGGTCTCGGATACCGGGAAGATTCATTTTTCCGAGGAGGAAACCGGTATCTCGCTGGAAATGGAATACATTTTGTTCATGGCCGGCAGTGCGATCAGCGATTACACATTAAGAATAGAAGGAACCTTCCTGCAGTAATTTAAGACGATAAGACAAAAAGAAAGGCGCCGGCCGTTGACGAAACCCGTCATCTGCCAGAGCGCCTTTTTTGTGTCTGCAAAAATCAATCTTTATTTCTTTTTAGCTTTTTTCTCCTGTTTCGCTTTTCTTTCCTCGGCAGCCTCATTGGAAGCCTTCATGGCTTTGCTGCTCAGCTTGGAGAGAAGTCCCTTCTTTTCCGGCTCGGGAACCGGTGCGTTCTTGTAATTCTTGATTCCGGTGATATAGATTCCGGAAATCTGAGCGCGAACCTCCGTTTTGATCGGGATCTGGTCGTAAACTTCCTCGTCCGTCATCATGTTCATGATACGGGGTCCCATCTTTACTTTGACAACCGGGATCTTGGAACGGCGGTATCTCTTCGGTGCCTGCTCGATCACCATGGGCGGAAGTCCGGAGTCCTTCAGCGGCAGTTTCTTTTTATCGATGATCAGCATGGTGACATTCTGAGAATTCTCAGCCATCTGCTCTCGCTGCTCTGCCTGCTTTTTCTGAAGCTTGTTTCCCTGATAATAGAGAAAACCTACTATCGCGATCAAAACCAATAAGATTATTGAACTAATCGTCCATACACTCATATATAATCCTCCTAATTCAATGGCCTGTAAGCATATTCTTTCCTAATTGCACAATGCAAAGCGTATTATATCATTGTTTTGTCTGTTTATCAAGAAGTTCCTGTATTGCATTTTTCGTGTAATCAGATGCGAATTTACGCTGTTCTTTGGGCATATCGGTAATCCGAAAGGGTTTGCCGAAGGAAATGCTCACCTTGGCGGGGGTCACACGCTTGCCGGGGTTATTCTCATAGATGTCCCGGGTTCCGCTGACCGCCACAGGGACAATGGGCGCTTTGGACCGCTGGGCCATCTTCAGGCTGCCCGCATGGAATTCTCCCATCTGACCGGTCTTGCTTCTGGTTCCTTCGGGATAGATGCACATGGAGTAGCCATCCTTCAGGTATTCGACTCCCTGCATGATGGTCTCAAAGCCCTGGCGAAGGTCATCCCGGTTCAGGAACAGGCAGTGGATCAGCCGCATCCAGCCGGACAGGCCGGGAACTTTTTTCAGACTGTCTTTGGCCACGAAACCAACAGGACCGGGCACGGATGCGCCAAGGACCAGAACATCGAAATAGCTGATGTGGTTACCGACATAGAGGACAGCCTCATCGGGGATATTCTCAGCCCCGTTGACTTCCGGCTTTACCTCACAGATATCCAGGATGTGCAGCAGTGCTTTCTGAACGGAGGCAAAAGCCAGCGCATTACTTTTTTTCGGGTCCGTCTCAGCCAGACGAGCCAGCTTGCGGCGTTCCGGGAAGGAAGTGATCAGGTACCATGCCAGGTAGGTAATCACTCGGATTGCTCGAAAATTCATTTCATTTTCTCCTATTAAAAATAGTTTATCTAATTACTTGCCATAAGACCGGCTTCTATCTTCCGTAAAGCTTGGTGATATCATAGAGACGTCTTGCGATATCTCCGGTAAGAAGCTCTTTGCGGAAGCGATAAGACCAGTTTCCGTCTGCTACGCCAGGTATGTTCATGCGGCATTCGCTGCCCTGACAGAACAGATCCTGGATCGGAACGATCGCGAAGCGGGCAGGAGCTCCGTGACAGGTGCGGATAAAGTCCCAGCTGACCTGGGAAGCGTCGGTGTTCATGTAACGGCGTACTTTATCCCGGGCGTATTCCGGAGCCTTCTCATACCATCCTGCGCTGGTGTCGTTGTCGTGGGTTCCGGTATAGCATACACAGTTGTAAGGCTGATTGTAAGGCAGATAGCTGCTGTCATCGTCTTCAAAGGCGAACTGCAGGATCTTCATGCCGGGCAATCCGAAGCGGTCACGAAGGGCACGGACTTCATCTGTGATGATACCCAGGTCTTCTGCGATGATCGGCAGGTCCTCTCCGAAGCGTTTGGTCACTGCGTGGAAGAAATCATCCTTGGGTCCGTCCGCCCACTTCCCTTCCAGGGCTGTCTCAGCATCTGCAGGTACTTCCCAGTAGCTTTCCAGGCCACGGAAGTGGTCGATCCGGATGATATCGCTTAATTTAAGCTGGACTTCGATCCGCTTCAGCCACCAGGCAAAATCAGTCTTCTTATGGTGTTTCCAGTTATATAGAGGATTTCCCCAGAGCTGGCCGGTTGCACTGAAATAATCCGGCGGCACTCCGGCTACCACGGTCGGGAACCCGTCCTTGTCCAGCTGGAACATCTGAGGCTGTGCCCATACATCTGCGCTGTCGGCCGCAACGAAGATCGGGATATCCCCGATCAGCAGGACGCCGTGGTCGTTCGCGTATTCCTTGAGGGCTGCCCACTGGCGGAAGAAAGTCCACTGCAAAAACTCTTCGTAAGTGATCTGGTCGATCAGCTCCCGGCGGATCACGGTCTTCTGGGACTTGGTAGGCTTGCGGTACTTTTTCTCCCAGGTGAGCCAGTAGGACTCTTCCTTTTCCTTCCGGATGGCCATAAACATAGCGTAATCATCCAGCCAGTCATTTTCTTTGCGGAAGCGGTTGAAGTCCCGGATCAGTTCACTGTCTGCAGGCAGGTCCCGGAAGTTTTCAAAAGCGGTCGCAAAAAGTGTCTTCTTATACTTCTTGACAGCATCGTAATCTACTTTCTCCTCCTCAAAGTGAGGCGGGTTATCAATGTCGGATTCCGCAAGAAGTCCGTCTTTCACCAGCATCTCCGGGCTGATCAGAAGCGGCTGTCCCGCGAAGGAGGAGTAGCACTGGTAGGGACAGTTGAACTGGCCGGTAGGGCCCAGCGGCAGGGTCTGCCACAGATGCTGTCCTGCTTCCTCCAGAAAATCGACAAAATGATACGCCTCCGGCCCCAGATCTCCGATACCGAACTTTCCGGGAAGGGAAGTCGGATGTACCAGAATTCCGGCCAGACGACGCATTGTTTTCAATATGGAATTATTATTTACCTTGTCCATCGGTCGAAACCTCCTTAAAACAATTGATAAATGGTACAAAACACCATTTTATTGCGTATTATTATAAAGGGTTTTAATGGTTTTATCAACACGAATATTCCGGTGGCAGGAAAAAGTGCAAGAAAATTCTTTTAAATTCTAAAAAAGAATGATATAATATCTCGTATTGTGATTCAGTGTAGATTGGAAAAGTACGCCTGTCTGTAAAAAGACAGGTGGAATTCAGGAGAAGATTATGAAACATGAGAGAACTTTATCCAGAAAGCTGGCGATTTCTCTCTGGCTTCCGATCATGGTAGTTGTGCTCATACTGATCGTCGGGGTCAGTATCGTGGGCGAAAACAAACTGCTGGGATTTGGGATCATCGCTTTGGCGGCGGTATACCTGGTGGTTGTGGTAGTCTACTATGAATATCTGGAGAAGCAGGTGATCCAGGAGATGCTGGGGGCAGGCTTTGAACAAAGTCAGGTCCAGAAGCATCTTCTTCAGCACATGCCTGTGCCCTATATCGTCACCAATGATAAGGGAAATCAGATATGGTTTAACACTGCTTTTGAAAAACATTTCGGCAGCAAGGGAAGCAAGAAGAATATCAACCAGATGTTTCCGGAGATCTATAAGAAAGTATTTCCTTCCGAGGGAGGTTCGAAGCAGTATCGGATCATCTGGAAGGAGAAGAAGTACCGGGTAGAATGTAACAGCATCGTCCTGGACCAGTTAAGCGGACTGGAAGGAACCCAGGACGGAGAGGTGCTGCTTGCCTTTTATTTCTTTGATGAAACCCAGCTGCTTTCCTTCATGGAGGAGAATAAGAAGAAAAATCTGGCGGCGGGCCTCATCTATATCGATAATTATGAGGAAGTGCTTGAAGACATGGAAGATGTCAGAAAGTCCCTCCTCCTCGCGATCGTGGAAAGAAAGATCATCCGTTACATGCAGGGGATCGATGCGATCATCAAAAAGTTTGAGAAGGACAAATTCATGTTTGTCTTCGAGGAACAGCATGTAGAGAAACTTCGGGAGAACCGGTTCGCCATCCTCGACGATGTAAGAGAGACCAATGTGGGTAACGATCTTGCCATGACCCTGTCCATCAGCGTGGGCATCGGAGGCGGAACCTATATGGAGACCTACGAGAGTGCCCGCATGGCGATGGATCTGGCCCTCGGCAGGGGCGGCGACCAGGCGGTGATCCGGGATGGAGACAATACTTCCTATTACGGCGGCAAGACCCAGAAAGTGGAGAAGTCCACCCAGGTTAAGGCCCGTGTGAAGGCCCATGCCCTCAGAGAGCTGATGATCACCCACGACCAGGTGTTTATCATGGGACACAAGAATCCGGATGCGGATTGTATCGGTGCGGCCCTTGGTATTTACCGGCTTACCCGGACCCTGAACAAGAAGGCCAGTATCGTCATGGATGAGAATTGTCCCGCGATCGAGCCGATCATGGATGCTCTGCGTGCCCAGAACGTGGAGGGAGAAAAAATATTTGTTACCAACGAGGAAGCGAAGCAGCTGTGTGACAGCAATTCCATCCTGATCGTCGTGGATGTGAATGTCCCGAACATGACGGAATATCCGGACCTGCTGAGAATGGTGAACACGATCGTTGTTCTCGATCACCACAGAGCCGGTACCGAGACCATCAAGAATGCGGTGGTTTCCTATGTGGAGCCCTATGCTTCTTCCAGCTGTGAGATGGTTGCGGAGATCCTCCAGTATATTCCGGATAAGATCAAACTCAGGAATGTGGAGGCGGATGCAATCTATGCCGGCATCCTGGTGGATACCGATAATTTTGTGATCAAGGCGGGTGTGCGGACCTTTGAAGCGGCAGCTTATCTGCGCCGAAGCGGTGCGGATGTCACCCGTGTCCGGAAAATGTTCCGGGAAGACTTTGATAATGTGCAGCTTCGGGCTGCGATCGTGAGCAAGGCTTACATTTATCAGGATGAGTTTGCGATATCGACCCTGAATGGTAAAGACCGGCCGGGAGCGACCGTGACCGGAGCCAAGGCGGCCAACACGCTGCTGGGAGTTCAGGGAATCCGGGCCAGCTTCGTACTGACAGAGCTGAATGACTGCATCTATATGAGTGCCCGTTCGATCGATGATATCAATGTGCAGATCATCATGGAGCGTTTCGGCGGCGGCGGTCATCTGACTATGGCGGCAGCCCAGCTTAAGGATGTGACCCTGAACGAGGCGATCCGCAATCTGAAGGATGTGCTCTCGGAGATGAAAGAAGAGGGCGAGATATAATAGCAGGAGGACTATCATGAAAGTAATTTTATTACAGGATGTAAAATCATTAGGTAAAAAAGGAGATATCGTCGAGGTCAGCAAGGGGTACGCAAGGAATTTTATCCTGCCTAAAAAGCTCGGGGTCGAAGCGACCGGAAAGAATATCAATGACCTGAAATTGCAGAAGGCAAATCAGGAAAAGATCGCCGCGGAGAACCTTGCAGCAGCCAAAGAGCTGGCGGACCAGCTTTCCGATAAGAGTGTGGAGATTCCCATGAAGGTCGGAGATAACGGAAAGGTGTTTGGCGCTGTATCCAACAAGGAGATTGCAGCGGCAGCCAAGGACCAGCTTGGCCTTGAGATCGATAAGAAAAAGATCTCTGTAGATGAGCCGATCAAGAGTCTGGGTGAGCATACGGTAAAGATCAAGCTCCATCCCAAGGTAACCGGCCAGCTTAATGTGAATGTAACGGAAAAATAAGTGCACGGCAGTGAGGTGACAGGATGCCACAGATGGATGAAAATTTTATTAAAAAAATTCAGCCCCACAGTGAAGAAGCGGAGCGGTCCGTCCTGGGATCCATGCTCATGGACCGGGATGCCATAGTCGAGGCGGAGGACATTCTGGTGCCCGAGGACTTCTATCAGCGCCAATACGGTATTTTGTTTGCAGCGATGGTGGAACTCTATCACGAAGGCAAGCCGGTTGACCTTATCACCCTCCAGAATAAGCTGAAGGGGAAAGACCTGCCGGAGAATCTGACTTCTCTTGATTTCTTCAGGGACCTGGTTGACATTGTGGCAACTTCCGCCAACATTCGGGACTATGCCAGGATCGTCCATGAGAAGGCAAGTCTGCGGGCCCTGATCAAGGCGACCGAGTCGATCGGAAACGACTGCTATCTCGGCAAAAAGAGCACCCAGGAGATCATGGAGGAGACGGAATCTTCCATCTTTAACCTGCTGCAGAACCGGAACCGGCTGGAGCGCACGGAAGATATCAAGCAGATCGTCTTGAACACCCTGAATCAGATCGAGGAAGCCTCCCGGACCAAAGGCAGGGTGACCGGAATTGCGACCGGATTCACAGAGCTTGACTACAAGCTGACCGGCCTGCATCCTGCAGAACTGATCCTGGTTGCTGCCAGACCGGCCATGGGAAAGACCGCCTTTGTCCTGAATGTCGCCCAGCATGCAGCATTCCGGGAGAATTACCGGGTGGCCATCTTCAGCCTGGAGATGTCCAAGGAAAACCTGGTTACCCGTATGATGGCTTCGGAGACTATGGTAGATTCTCAGGAGATCAGAACCGGAGAACTGAAGGACTCCGACTGGGAGAAACTGATGGAAGGCGCCGGGATCATCGGTAATTCCAAACTGTACATTGATGATTCCTCCTCTACTTTAGCGGAGATCCGGTCCAAGTGCCGGCGGCTCTGCCAGAGGGAGGGTGTAGATCTGATCATCATTGACTACCTGCAGCTGATGAGCGGCAGCGGAGGCAGGCGGAACGAATCCCGTCAGCAGGAGATCTCCGAGATATCCCGCGGACTCAAAGTACTTGCCCGGGAATTAAATGTACCGATCATCGCCCTGTCCCAGCTTTCCCGTGCAGTGGAAGCCAGACAGGACCATCGTCCCATGCTTTCGGACCTGCGTGAGTCCGGTGCGATCGAGCAGGATGCGGACGTGGTAATGTTCCTGTACCGGGATGAGTATTATAACGAAGCAACGGAGAAAAAGGGGATTGCCGAAGTGATCGTGGCCAAGCAGAGGAATGGTGCCACCGGCACGATCGAGCTGGTATGGCTTGGACAGTATACCAAGTTTGCCAACAAGGCCAAAGGAAAAGTATAATAAGAAAATGATATCCGGACCAATGATTTCCGGATCACAGGATAACAAAAAGGCGTCGCAGATGAACTGCGACGCCTTACTTTTGTTGGTATTCGATTATTCCTGCTCGATAGCGCCTGCCGGGCAAGCACCTGCACAAGAACCGCAGTCCATGCAAAGATCAGGATCGATCACATACTTGTCATCGCCAGCGCTGATAGCGCCTGCAGGACATTCGCCTTCACAAGTTCCACACATGATACAATCATCGCTAATTACATATGCCATAATAAGTTCCTCCTTAATGAAAATATTGAACCTTTCTTCATACACGTATTTTAATGCATTTTGTTAAGGATAGCAAGTACAAAATCTGATACAAATTAGGCAGACTAACTAATTTGGCAGATTATGTTACAGAAGTTTTAATTTACAGTTAAATCTCATCTGAAGGGCTTGAAGGGATAGCTTTAATCCATTATAATTGGAAAAAGATAATAAAAAATATGTTATTAAGCCAAAAAACATATTTTTTATTTGACCGGAAGGTGAAAACCTTCCATCCTTTTTCCTGGGGCAGGGAAGACTAACCTGTTTTTGGCGATCAGTGATGAGGAGTATGCGATATGCCGGACACAAGAAAGAAAGCCGGTAATTCTCGACGGGAAGAGAAAAGACTGGTCCGTCAGAGAATGACCGTATCGGGAATGGTGGTGCTGGCTGCTGTTGTTACGGTAGTCCTGATCTTTCACCTGCTTAACAGCACTGAGAGAAAAGAGATAGCAGCCGCTACGGATACTCAGGTCACCACGACCGGAGGTGTAAAACCAAAGGAGTCTGTTCCTGCTGACAAGGCAGAGGATTCCGGCTCTGCAGACCGGATTTATTATATCGAGGGAAATGCTGAGAGTTCCAATCCTTATATGAAGGTGGATAAGCTCGCCTACACGAATACCTGTCTGTACACGGAGGAGGACCTGTTAAAGCTGGAAGCTGACGGCCTCAAACTCACCAGAAACGAAATTTACGCCCGACATGGAAGGATGTTCTATGAGCAGCCTCTGCAGGAATATTTCGAATCCCAGAGCTGGTATGTTCCCCGCTACACACCGGACAACTTCGACGAAGCCTGTCTGAACAAGGTGGAGAAAGCCAACCTGGAGAAATTACTGGAGATTGCACTGCGCTGACATGGGCATGAAAGGGAATGATTAAAAAACTGGTAAAAGGAAAGTGGAGGATGTTCCAGGAACATCCTCCACTTTCCTTTTATGTGAATAAACCGGACAACCCTCCGGTTTCTATTCGTTCGTTTTTTATTCGTTAGCCTTCAGGTAGGCGATCGCGGAAAAGACAGCGTTCGCGCCATCAGCCACTGCTGTGGAGATCTGGCGAAGACGCTTGGTACGTACATCTCCTGCAACAAAGAAGCCATCCGCCGTGGTGGAACAATCTTCTCCGGCCAGGATGTAACCGTAGGCATCCAGACGTACAATATCCTTCACCAGAGCGGTTCCGGGGTCGGACCCGATCGCCTTGAACAGGCCGTCAACCTTTAAGAGGCGGCCGTTGGTCAGGGTGATGGAAGAAACAATGTCCGTGCCGTTAATGGTCTTCACTGCAGCATTCCGGATGATCTCTACATTGTCGCGTTCCCTGAGCTTCTCCAGGGTGACATGGTTGCCACGGAAGTCTTTCCGCCAGTGGATCAGGTATACCTTCTTACACATGTCTGCCAGATAGAGGGCAGAATCGAGGGCAGTATCACCGCCGCCGACCACTGCGGTCGTCTTATCCCGGTAGAGAGGTCCGTCACACACAACACAGGAAGAAACGCCTCTGCCCGCCAGCTCCTGCTCGCCGGGCACGTTCAGTGACCGGGGAACGGTTCCGCCTGCAAAGATGATCGTCCTCGCTTCCAGGATCTCCCCGCCGTAGAATTCTGTCTTCCACCCGCCGGGAGACCGCCTGATGGATACCGCTTCTCCTGTGTAGAAAGGAACTCTTAATTCTTCCGCATGGTGACGGAAGGATTCGCCAAGTTCATAGCCGCTCATACCGAAGGAACCCAGATAATTGTCTACCCGGATACTGCCCGCGATCTGGCCGGTTCCCAGAAATTCTTTTTCCGCAACCATGACATCCAGGTTGCTTCTTTTCGCATAGACTGCCGCAGAAAGACCTGCCGGGCCGCTGCCGATGATCAGAAGATCAATCATCTGTCGTTTCCTCCTTTCCTGAGTTTTCCGCTATTATCTCATCTATAATATATCACGACCGGGGGGAAAGTCTCAATGCAAATTTCTGATGATTCTGCTGAAAATACTAGTTTTTTTTGCCGGAGGGCACCCTTCCCGGGTACAAAAAAAGGCATTGTATATTTTACCGGCTTGGAGTATAATAGCTGATGTTAGAGATAGCATACTTAATTGGATAATTCTTCGGGGCAGGGTGTGATTCCCGACCGGCGGTATGGCAGGCAGATTTTCCTGGCGAGCCCGCGAGCCAGTTATGGCATGATCCGGTGTGATTCCGGAGCCGACAGTAGAGTCTGGATGAGAGAAGAGTCAGTGAGCGATCACAGAGAGCGGGATAGTGTGTATTGTCCCGGTTGATAACAGTGCCCCGGGATTTGTTCCCGGGGCTTTACTATTGTATAAGTTGCGAAGCAACGGGAGCGATTCGGGACTTATACACCTACGAAGAGACAGGTGAAACATATGGCAGAAGAAAAATACATGAGACGGGCAATCGCTCTTGCGAAAAAAGGCAGCGGCCGGGTGAACCCCAACCCCTTAGTTGGTGCGGTGATCGTTAGAGACGGTCAGATCCTGGGTGAGGGCTACCATGAAAGATACGGACAGTTCCACGCAGAAAGAAATGCGATCGCCCATGCGAAAGCAGCAGGCCACGACCTGAAGGGAAGTACGATCTATGTTACCTTAGAACCCTGTTGTCACCATGGGAAACAGCCTCCCTGCACGGAGGCGATCCTGGAGGAAGGGATCCTGGAGGTGATCGTTGGTTCCGATGATCCCAACCCTGTTGTTTCCGGCAAGGGCTATAAGATATTGAGAGAAGCCGGCATTGAGGTCGAAACGCATTTTCTTAAGGAAGAGTGCGATGGGATCAATGATGTTTTCTTCCATTATATCCGGACGAAACGACCATTTGTTGCGATGAAGTACGCAATGACCATGGACGGAAAGATTGCCTGCCACACCGGGGACTCCAAGTGGGTCACAGGAGAGGAGGCCAGAGGCCACGTACAGATCCTGCGCAATCATTACATGGGGATCATGGCAGGGATCGGAACGGTGCTTGCAGACGATCCGACCTTAAACTGCCGGATGGAAGGACCGGAGAAGAGAGATCCGGTACGTATCATCGTAGACAGCCGGCTGCGGATCCCGATGGACTCCAAACTGGTGAAGACCGCCGGTCAGCAACCGCTGATCCTTGCGGCACTAGCGGACCAGGTTCAGGCTTATCCGTCTAAACAGGCCGCCCTGGAAAAGGCTGGAGTCAAGGTTCTTGCCCTGCCGGAAAAGAATGGAAGAGTTGACCTGCAGGAACTGATGAGGATCCTCGGAGAAGAGGAAAAGATCGATGGAATCCTGCTGGAAGGCGGCGGGACCCTGAATGAGAGTATGCTTCAGGAAGGCCTTGTGGGGAAAGTCTACTGTTATGTAGCTCCCAAGATCTTTGGAGGCGAGCAGGCCAAAACTCCTGTGGAAGGCTGCGGAAAGGACCTGGCAGCGGATGCCTGGCTCTTTAGGCGGACAGGGATGCAGGAGCTGGGAGATGATCTGCTGATCGAATATAAGAAAATATAAGAAAGAAGGAGCATAGATATGTTTACGGGAATCATTGAGGAGGTAGGGACGATCGAGTCCATCAAAAAAGGTGCCAACTCCGCGGTGATCACGATCCGGGCTGACAAGGTGATGGAGGACCTGAAACTTGGCGACAGTGTGGCCATGAACGGGGTCTGCCTCACGGCAGCCAGCATCACCGGCCACAGCTACAGCGTTGATGTGATGCATGAAACCCTGAACCGCACCAATCTCGGCGAACTGAAAGGCGGCAGCCGGGTGAACCTGGAGAGGGCGATGCAGGCAAACGGACGTTTCGGCGGGCACATTGTGGCAGGCCATGTGGATGGAACAGGCCGGATCCGGTCCATGCGAAAGGATGATAACGCGGTCTGGATCACGGTGGATACCTCATCGGAAGTGCTGAAGTATATCATTGACAAGGGGTCCATCACCATCGACGGGATCAGCCTCACGGTAGCACGCGTGGATAACCGGAGCTTTTCCGTCTCCGTCATCCCCCATACCGGGGTGCACACCACGCTGCTGGAAAAGAAGGCCGGCGATACTGTGAACCTGGAGAACGACATGGTAGGGAAATATGTGGAGAAGCTGTTGGCCTGCGGCGTAAGCTACGGGAGCGGAGCCGCTGAGAATGCAGAAGAAAATGCCACGGGAAGCAGTTCCGGGATTACCATGGAGTTCCTGATGGAGAATGGGTTTTAACGAAAAAAATGAAACTGAAAGGATTAATGACATATGAGTAAATTCACATTTAACACCATCGAGGAGGCCATCGAAGAGATTAAGAAGGGCGGGATCGTCCTGATCACCGGCGACGATGACGAGACAAATGATGGTACTCTGGTGGCGGCAGGAGAATGCGCCAGCCCCGCTGTGGTTAACTTTATGACCAATCATGGAAAAGGGATGATCTCCCTGCGGATCTCGGAGGAGATCGCGGAGAATCTTGGACAGCATGAGCTGATCTGGAAGAGCAACATGAAAAATGTTGAGCCTCCCCAGGTGTCCCTGGATCTCAAGGGAGTGAAGAGTGGTTTTTCTGCGAAGGACCGGTCCATGACAGTGATCGCGGCATCCAGGAAAGATGCCAAAAAAGAAGATTTCAATTTCCCGGGACATGTATTCCTGCGTGTGGCCAGGAAGGGCGGCGTCATGAAACGCTCCGGCTACACGGAAGCAGCGGTTGACATGGCGAAACTCTCAGGACTTTCTGCCGCCGGGCTTTGCTGCAACATCCTGGATGAAGAAGGGAATCTCATGCAGCTTCCGGAACTGGTCGCTTTTGCCAAGGAACATGAACTGAAGATCATCACCATCGCGGACATGATCCAGTACCGAAGGAATACGGAAAGCTTCGTTGTCCGGGAGGCGGAGGCTGACTTCCCGACCCATTACGGTCATTTTCGGATCATGGGCTTTGTAAACAAGCTGAACGGAGAGCACCATGTGGCGATCGTCAAAGGCGATGTGAGTGACGGAGAACCTGTTTTATGCCGTGTCCATTCCGAGTGCCTGACCGGCGATGCACTGGGGTCAAGACGATGTGACTGCGGCCAGCAGTATCGGGCAGCGATCCGGATGATCGAGAAAGAAGGCCGCGGCGCGCTGATCTACATGCGGCAGGAAGGCCGGGGGATCGGCCTGATCAACAAACTGAAAGCTTATCAGCTGCAGGATACAGGCCTTGACACCGTAGAGGCCAACTTGGCATTAGGTTTCCCGGAAGATTTAAGAGATTACGGAATCGGCGCCCAGATCCTGGCTGATCTGGGGATCAAGAAGCTCCGGCTCATGACTAACAATCCACTGAAGGTGGTAGGCTTGTCCGGCTATGGGATTGAGATCGTGGAGCGGGTTCCCATCGTGATGGAAGCGAATTCCGATGACGAGTTCTACTTAAAGACCAAGCAGATCAAAATGGGGCATATCACCCATTATTAAAATACATTTTCAAATAAAAAAGATCAAAAAACAGGAGGTTTATCATGGGATATAACGTGTTAGAAGGAAATATTGTTTGCGGAGATGAGAGGATCGGTATTGTTTGTTCCAGATTTAACGAGTTTATCGTTTCAAAACTTCTGGGCGGAGCTTTAGACGGCCTGGTTCGTCACGGCCTTCCCGAGGAGAATATCGATGTGGCCTGGGTGCCCGGCGCTTTCGAGATCCCGCTGATCTGTGAGAAGATGGCGCAGTCCGGCAAGTACGATGCCGTGATCGCTCTGGGAACGGTCATCCGCGGTTCAACCAGCCATTATGATTATGTCTGCAATGAAGTATCCAAGGGTGTTGCCCAGGTTGGCATGCAGACAGGCGTTCCGGTAATGTTCGGCATCATCACCACAGAGAATATTGAGCAGGCGATCGAGCGGGCCGGCACCAAGGCAGGCAACAAGGGATATGATTGTGCTCTCGGCGCGATCGAGATGATAAATCTTATCCGTCTGGTGGAGAAATAAAAGGTTGCCATTTCAGGCGACATCATATATACTCTATTTTGATGCGTAAATTTTGAGTGTTATGAATATAATTCAGGAGGTAATAGAATGGCTATCACAAAGAGTACTTTAATCGGTGAGATGCTTCAGCAGGATATCGGAATCGCTTCTGTCCTCATGCAGGCAGGAATGCACTGTGTTGGCTGCCCGGCTTCCCAGATGGAGAGCCTGGAGGAGGCATGCATGGTCCATGGAATGAATCCGGATATGGTATTAGAGCAGATCAACGCTTATCTTGCAGCAAAAGAGACTGCTTAGAAAGAATCACCTGAGAATAAAAGCAATCGGTAGGTGCAGGCTTCGGAAATGGACTGCTTAAACGGATTTTATTCGCTGTAAGCAGTTGCCATTTCCTCAGAACAGCATCTACCGATTGCTTATATTCAAGGTGATTCTTTTTTT
>CAMOYC010000023.1 GCA_946629665.1 uncultured Lachnospiraceae bacterium | reverse complement strand
CCGGATATAGATATCTCAGAGAAAACTGTCGATTCCTCTGCCGTGAACCGTATGGCACTGCAGCTGGTCGGATTCTTTGATCATTTTGATTCCGGCAGAATTCAGCTGATCGGCAATGTGGAGCATTCCTATCTGGTATCTCAGCCGGATGAAGTGATCATTCCCATCTATGAGAAGATTTTCAGTTTCAATATGCCCTGTGTGGTTTTCTGCCGGGACCTGCAACCTTGCGACCGTATGCTGAATGTGGCGGAAAAACATGGTGTTCCGATCCTTGCTACGGATATGACCACCTCTGATTTCATATCCCGTTCTGTTCGCTGGCTCAGTGAACAGCTGGCTCCGAGGATCTCCATCCATGGAGTATTCGTGGATGTTTACGGAGAGGGTGTCCTGATCATGGGAGAGAGCGGCATCGGTAAGAGCGAGGCAGCCCTGGAGCTGATCCGCCGCGGTCACCGGCTGATCTCCGATGACGTTGTGGAGATCCGCAAGGTCAGCGATGATACCCTGATGGGAACTTCGCCGGATATCACAAGACATTTTATTGAACTGAGAGGCATCGGTATCGTAGATGTCAAAAGTCTGTTCGGCGTAGAGAGCGTTATGCTCTCTCAGAAGATCGACATGGTCATCCGGATGGAGGACTGGAACAGGGAAAGAAATTATGACCGGCTCGGCCTGGATGAGGATTACATTGAATTCCTGGGGAACAGAGTGGTCTGCTATTCGATCCCGATCCGGCCCGGCAGAAACCTGGCTGTGATCGTCGAGTCCGCGGCGATCAATTACCGTGCCAAGAAAATGGGTTACAATGCTGCCCAGGAGCTCTATAACAGAGTCACAGGCAACCTGGAAGAGCGCAAACGCAAGAAAAATTAACAGGGAGTAATTTTTTGTTCTCGAGGATTGAAGGATAAATATTTGCACTGGATTTTTAAGAAATCATGGGTTTTTTAAGAATTTAAACTACAAGAAAATTAAAAAATAACAAAAAAGATTACTTAGTTTTTAGCGTTTTATATAAAGGGGGCGATAAAGCTCCCTTTTATTTTGTGGTCTTTATACATTGAAAACAAAAAAAAATTAGAGTATTATATTTACGATTTAATATATCAAATCAGGAGAAGGCAAAAATGCAGACATTTATCACGAAACTCCAGACGTATATCAAGGAAGGCGACATCCTGTTTAAGGAGCCTATGAGCGGCCATACCAGCTTTCGGGTCGGCGGTCCGGCAGACTATTTTGTACAGCCTGCCAGCCGGGAAGAGATCCGTGGAGCGATCATGGCGGCGAAAGAGGAGAAGGTGCCTTTTTTTGTTATCGGCAACGGAAGTAATCTTTTGGTGTCTGACCGGGGCTGGCGGGGAATGATCCTGCAGGTCGGTAAGAATTATCAGGAGATCACCGTGGACGACAATATCATCACGGCCCGGTCCGGGGCAACGCTGGCCAGAGTGGCGAAAGAAGCTCTTGACCACAGTCTGACCGGGATGGAATTTGCCGCGGGGATTCCGGGGTCCGTAGGTGGAGCGGTAGCGATGAATGCGGGGGCTTACGATGGAGAGATCCGGAATATCCTGCTGGATGCGGAAGTGATGACAAGCGAAGGAGAGTTTATCACCATTCCCGCCGCAGACCTGGATCTGTCTTACCGCCACAGCTGTGTGTTTGAGAAGGACTACCTTGTCCTTTCCGCCAGGTTTTTACTGGCGCCGGGAGATCCCGGACAGATTCGCGGCAGAATGGATGAACTGGCCAGGGCCAGAAAAGAAAAACAGCCTCTGGAATATCCCAGTGCGGGATCGACATTCAAACGGCCCAAAGGGTATTTTGCCGGGAAACTGATACAGGATGCAGGCCTGAAAGGTTACACAGTGGGCGGGGCTCAGGTGTCTGAAAAGCACAGCGGCTTCGTGATAAACCGCGGCGGGGCAACTGCTGAGGAGATCGCCTTTCTGATCGCTCAGGTTCAGAAGAAGGTTGAGCAGCAGTTCGGTGTCAGGATGGAGCCGGAAGTACGTTTTGTAGGGTTTGAAGAAGGAGAAACTGCATGTCATTTTCTTCAGAAGTAAAAGAGGAGCTGTCCCGCCTGAAAGGGCATGAAATGCATTGCCGGCTGGCAGAGCTGACAGCGATCATCAGTCTTTGCGGGAGGATCCGGCACTCCGAAAGGGACGGTTATTCCATCGCCCTTCACACGGAGAATGTGTCGGTCGCAAGACGGTTCTATACCCTGATCAAAACAGCGTTTGATATACAGCCTGAAGTTTCCGCAACAAGACATGATTTTCTGAAAAAAAACCGCTTTTACGTGATCATGATCTGGGATCACAGACAGTCCCTTCGTATCCTGCGGGCAGTCCACCTGATCAATGACCTGGGTCAGATGGATGAAGAATTTCATGTGAGAACGAATCCGATCCTCCAGAGGACCTGTTGCAGAAGAGCTTTTCTGCGGGGAGCATTCCTGTCAGCCGGATCCATAACGGACCCGGAGAAGAACTATCATTTTGAGATAGTCTGTCAGACCCTGGAGAAGGCCGGACAGATCAGAGGCTTGTTTGAATCCTTCGGCCTTGAGGCTAAGATCGTCGTCCGCAAGAAGTATTATATCGTGTACCTGAAGGAAGGATCCATGATCTCGGATACACTGAATATCATCGAGGCTCACTCGAGTCTTATGAAGTTCGAGAATATCCGGATCCTGAAGGATGTGCGTAACACGGTGAACCGGAGAGTGAACTGTGAGGCGGCCAACATCAACAAGACGGTATCTGCAGCGCGCAAGCAACTGGAAGATATCGAATTCATTGACAGCATGGTTGGACTTGAAAAACTGCCCGGTAATCTGAGAGACATCGCTTACGCGAGACTGGAGGAGCCGGATGCATCTCTGAAAGAACTTGGGATGATGCTTCCGAAGCCGGTTGGTAAATCCGGTGTGAATCACCGCCTGAGAAAGTTGACAGGTATCGCTCAGGAACTGAGAGAGACCGGCCGATATCATTAATAATTACAGACTTCAGTGACTGTCGGGACAGATCAATAGTATGACACCGACAGCAGGGCTCTCATAAGGGCCATCATTTATCAAAAAAGTGGAGGTACCAGCATGATTACAAAATCAATGGAGATTAAGATTCCGGAGGGGCTTGATCCAAGTACGATCGCACTGTTTATCCAGATTGCCAGCCAGTATGACAGTAAGGTGTATGTGCAGGTTGACGAGAAAAAAGTGAATGCAAAAAGTCTCATGGGCATGATGACCTTAGGCATTCCGCAGGGCGGCGAGATTAATGTGATCGCTGATGGCGACGACGAAAGTGAGGCCGTTGATCATATTCAGCAGTATCTGAATAATGGACGATAGAGGATGACATTTTTTTAGAACGAATATGGAAGCAAGGTCAAAAGACCATAATGCAGGGCCGGATTTTTATCCGGCCCTTTCGTTGTGTAAGGTTTATTTCAGATTTTCGTAAAAAAAGCGAATGATTAAGGTGATTTTTTGGTTGGAATCTGCTATAATGTGCCTGTATATATTAATCACTATTATGATGAAACTAGGAGGGGATCAAAATGATTTACACAGTTACTTTTAATCCGGCGCTGGATTACATTGTGTTCCTGGACGGAATGAAGCCGGGTGAGGTAAACAGATCGATCCGTGAGTCCATTTTCTATGGCGGAAAGGGCATCAATGTATCCTGTATACTGAAGATGCTCGGACTGGAGACGACTGCCCTTGGTTTTATAGCAGGATTTACCGGGACCGCATTGAAGGACGGCGTAGCTTCACTGGGCATAAAAGCAGATTTTATACGTCTTCCGGAAGGGAATACCCGAATCAATGTGAAGGTAAAACATGGCGACGAGACCGAGATCAACGGCCAGGGACCTGTGATCACACAGGAAGCACTGGATGAGCTGTTTACAAAGCTTGATGGATTGACATCGGATGATATCCTTGTGCTTGCGGGAAGTATCCCCAACACATTGCCGGATGATGTCTATGAAAGAATTATGGCAAGACTGGAGCCGAAGGGAATCCGCATCGCGGTTGATGCGACCAAGGACCTTCTGCTTAATGTTCTGAAGTACCATCCTTTCCTGATCAAACCCAACAATATCGAGCTTGGCGAGATGTTCGGCGTGGTTTGCGAGACAAGGGAAGATATTGAGCATTATGCCAAGGAGCTCCAGAAGAAGGGTGCGAGGAATGTCCTGATTTCCATGGCAGGAGACGGTTCCATGCTGATCACGGAAGATGGAGAAGTTTTCCAGATGGGCACCTGCAAGGGTAAAGTAGTGAATTCCGTAGGTGCAGGAGATTCCATGGTAGCCGGATTTATCGCCGGATATCTCAGGGATGGAGACTATTATGAGGCACTCCGGACCGGTACTGCCTGCGGTGGCGGAACCGCTTTCTCAGAGGGCTTATGCTCCAGAGAGACTTACGAGGAAATGTACGCTCAGCTGGGAGAGTAATTAATTGTGCTAAAGCCGTGAGGTCCACGACCTCCCGCTTAAAATATTAACATCTTTAACTAAAGGAGAAAGAGAATGAGAATTGTAGACTTACTCAAGAAAGATGCAATCATCCTGAATGCTGATGTCAGCACCAAGGATGAGATGATCGATACGATGATCGATCTGCATGACAAAGTTGGCAATATCAGTGATAAGGCCGGCTACAAAGAGGGTATCCTTAAGAGAGAATCGGAAGGCCCTACCGCTATCGGAGAAGGCATCTGTATTCCTCATTGCAAGAATGCAGCAGTTAAGACACCTGGTATCGCTTCCATCACAGTACCTGCCGGCGTTGATTGTAATGCGTTAGATGGCGGACTGTCCAACCTCTTCTTCATGATCGCAGCTCCCGCAACAGGATCTGACGTTCATCTGGAGGCACTGGCAAGATTATCCACGATCCTTATGGATGGTGACTTCCGTCAGAAACTGCTCAGCGCGAAGAACGCAGATGAGTACCTGGCATGCATCGATGAGAAAGAGACAGAGAAATTTGGCGCTGACGAACCTGCAGCAGCACCTGCAGCAGCTTCCACCGGTTACCGTCTCCTTGCGGTAACAGCATGTCCTACCGGTATCGCTCATACCTACATGGCAGCTGAGTCCTTAGAAGAGAAAGCAAAAGAACTCGGCTATACACTGAAGGCTGAAACCAACGGTTCCGGCGGTGCCAAGAATATCCTCACGAAAGAGGAGATCGCAGCTTGTGACGGTATCATCATTGCGGCTGACAAGAACGTTGAGATGGCTCGTTTTGACGGCAAGCCTGTACTGAAGACAAAAGTTCAGGACGGTATCCATAAACCTCAGGAACTTATTGAGAAGATCATTAACGGCGAAGTTCCCGTATACCATCATACAGGAGCAGCCGATGCAGCAGACGATACAGAGAATGAGACATTCGGCCACCAGATCTACAAGCACCTGATGAACGGTGTATCCCACATGCTTCCGTTCGTTATCGGTGGTGGTATCCTGATCGCCCTCGCTTTCTTATTCGACGACTATAGCATTAACCCTGCCAACTTTGGTATGAATACACCTCTGGCAGCGATCCTTAAGACTGCCGGCGGCTTTGCATTCAACTTCATGCTTCCAATCCTGGCCGGTTACATCGCGATGTCCATCGCAGACCGTCCCGGTCTCATGCCCGGTTTCGTAGGCGGATGGATCGCAGCCCAGGGTACTTCTTTCACTTCCATCATTGCCGGTGTAAAAGGTGAGGAAGTAGCAGTTATTTCCGGCGGCTTCATCGGTGCCCTGTTTGCCGGTTTTATCGCAGGTTATCTGGTTCTCTTCCTGAAGAAGATTACAGAGAAGATGCCTGCAGCCATGGATGGTCTCCGTCCTATGCTGATCTACCCGGTTGGTGGTCTGGCTCTGATCGGTGCGGTAATGTTCGCCATCAACCCGTTCTTCGCTTGGCTGAACACACTTCTTGCCAATGCGCTTGGATCTCTCGGCGGAGCCAATGCGATCGTGCTTGGAGCAGTCGTTGGCGGTATGATGTCGATCGATATGGGTGGTCCTTTCAACAAGGCATCCTACGTTTTCGGTACGGCTGCACTTGCAACAGCTACCGAAGCAAACCCTCAGGGATTTATGATCATGGCAGCAGTTATGGCCGGTGGTATGGTACCTCCGATCGCAATTGCAATTTCGTCCCTTGTTTTCAAAGATAAATTTACAGATAACGATCGTAAGACAGCTCCGGTTAACGCGATCATGGGCCTGTGCTTCATTTCCGAGGCAGCGATCCCTTACGCAGCCAGTGATCCGGGACATGTTATCCCTTCCTGCGTAGTCGGTTCCGCAGTAGCAGGTGCTTTTTCCATGGCGTTCGGCTGTACCCTGAGAGCTCCTCATGGTGGATTATTCGTAGTTCCTACCATCGGTAATCCGTTCATGTACATCGTTGCTCTGCTGATCGGCTCCGTTGTTGGTGCTGTTTTACTGGGCGTTCTCAGAAAGCCGGTAGCACAGAAATAATAGTTACGATCGGATCTGTCAGATGATCTGCAGTGAATATATGATAAGTATTCTTGATCAGGCACCTTTTGGTGCCTGATTTTTTTTCTTTTTTGACGGATTCCTCATGTAAAAGAAACAAAAATTTACCATGATCCATTGGAGGAAGAGCATGGTTTTCGATTGACTTTCTACCCGTATAATCCTATAATTAAACTATATCAGTATGACAGTTGCATGCTTGGACATGCATGGAATAGATGAGATGGTTGTACTTGAAAAGATTTTGAAGAAAAAGACGAGATAATCAGGACAGAGAAGAATGCAGGGGGTAGTTATGAGTTTTGAGAGGATCCCTTTTGAGGGTATTTTGAATGCAAGAGATCTTGCCGGAATTGAGACAGCAGATGGACATAAGATCAAGAAACGGAAGCTGATCAAGAGCGGATCGATTTGTAATGCGACAGCAGAGGACCTGCGCAAGCTGCGCGAGGACTATAAGGTTAAGGTGATCGTGGACCTTCGTACCAAGGCTGAGAAAGATTTGATGCGGGATCCTTGTATCCCGGGCGTTTCCCAGATCTGGAATCCACTGTTCATGAGCGATACACAGGGACTTGGAATTTTCAAGGCTGATTCCACTGACGTGCTCCTGAATCACCTGAAGTCCATCTTTGTTGTGAGCAGCAGGGAGGACTGTTCCACGGAGACTGCTGTGGAGCTGGTTCGCCAGATGATCCGCCAGAGTGATTTTGATCCTTCTGCTTACATGGCAAGAATTTACCAGAAGTTTGTGAATAACCAGGTTGTTCAGAAGCAGTTGAAACAGTTCTTTAAATTGCTTGCCAATAACCGTGGCGGTGCTGTAATGTGGCATTGCTCTGCGGGCAAGGACAGGGTTGGTATGTGCACAGCCCTCCTGCTCTACGCCCTCGGTGTGTCAAAAGATACGATCATTGAAGATTACAGAGCATCTGCTGAATCCTCCGAAGATGCGGTTGACTACCTTCTTGAGAAGCTGTTCCCGGCAGACATGGAAGGATATATGGCATATCGTTGTCTGGGCAAGGAGATCTTCAGCAGCAAGACCTGCTACATTGAGTCATTCTTTGATGCGATCGAGAGGGATTATGTAAGCATCGATAATTATCTGCAGAAAGCGATTGAAATTCATGTGGATAATATTGTGAGACTGAAAACATTATATCTGAAATAGTTATATTCATAAAGTTCGATATTAATTGAAACTGGGCCGGGAGCAGTTATTGCTTCCGGCTTTTTCTATTGGCCGGACCAATCGGCGTAAGCCGGGGAGGGATGAGAATGAGATTTGAGATTAGTCAGGTAATGAAACAGGACCAGGTCATGGACGTCGTTTACGGAAACAGCTGTAATCCCAAAAAAATTCTTGGGCGGCACTTCCTTCAATCCGGACAGGTGATTTCTGCCTATCATCCGGACGCAGTTTCCATGGAGATCATCACTTCCCGCGGAGACAGGTATGCCATGGATCCGGTGGAAAGGCAGCCGGTCTTTTCGGCCTTTATACCTATTCGAAGGGCCTTCTCCTATCAGATAAAGATGGGGTTTAAAGATGGAAACACCTATACCAGTGAAGATCCCTACAGCTTTGACTCCGTGATCAGCCAGGCAGACCTGCTGGCTTTCCGGGAAGGAATATGGCCCGAGGCTTACCGCAAACTGGGCTGCCATCCCACCACGATCAATGGAGTAAAAGGAGTATTTTTTGCGGTGTGGGCCCCGTCTGCCAGACGGGTGAGTGTGGTAGGTGATTTTAATTTTTGGAACGGCCTGATCTATCCCATGGAGCGGCTTGGGGATTCCGGTATATTTGAACTGTTCATCCCCCGTATCGACAGCGGGCAGTTCTACAAATTCGAGATTAAGGATTACCAGGGCACGATCTACCAGACCCAGGACCCCTTTGCGGTGATGAGTGAGCGCCATAAAGATGGTGCATCCAGAATCTTCAATGTGAAGAATTTCGAATGGGAAGATTCCAGGTGGATGAGCAGACGGGGAAGGGACAATGAGAGACAATTGCTTTCCATCTGTGAGATCTTCCTGCCGGCCTTTAAGTTTCCGGAGGAGAAAACACAGGAGATCGTGCAGTCCACAGGACATACCCACATTATGATCGCCAATGGCAAGTCTCCCAGGACCAGAAGTCATTCCGGGTCGGATGATGGAGGGTTCATTAATCCAAAAGGATTCTTCGAAGCATTTTATCGGGATAATACTCCTGACCGTATGAGAAATGCGATCAACCAGTACCATGCTCATCAGGTCGGAGTGCTGCTGGAGATCACACCGGAGTTTCTCCAGGATGGCCTGAGACACTTCTGCCAGCATGATCACAGTCTGCGGGATGATCCGCTGTTTATGGAAAACAGCATTACTTTCTGTCACAGACGTCGGGAAATGTTTAACGTAGTTCTTTCAAATCTATTATTTTGGATACGAGAATATCATGTGGACGGATTTGCCTTTCGCGGTTTCAGCCGGGACCTGGACCGGCTATCCGATAAGTATATTTCCCTTCCTCCGGGTAAAGAAGATCCAGGCATTTCAGAGCGGCTCCTGTTGATGGGCATCCTGGAAGATCTGGCAAAAGAAGTGAGGCGACTGGCTCCGGGCATTATTTTCATAGCAGATGAACCTGGTTACCGGGAATACAGAAGCGAACATTTTGACTATCTGTGGAACAACACAGTATGGCAGGCCCTGAATATCTTCCTGTCTTCCGATGAAAGTTCCAGGGATGCTAACTATTACATGCTCAGCATGCCGCTTATGCGGGCTGATTTCCAGCGGACCGTTCTGGGCCTGAATGGCAGCAACCCGGAAAATCACATAAAAATGAACATTGACAGAAACGGGAAGGATGATTATGATAAGTTAGCGGAAAGCAAATTATCTTACGGATATATGATGGGTATTCCCGGCAGGAAGGCCTGGACTCTGAATAAAAAGGAATCTCCTTTCAGCCGGCGTTATATAAGTTCTCTTCTGGATTTGTACAGAAAGTATCCGGCCCTCTATGATTTTGACCTGGTGCGGGCCCCTTTCTACTTTGTGAATGCCACGGATGTTCAGACAAAGGTGCTGTCCTTCCTGCGCATGTCTTCATCCAGGAGAGATAATCTGATCTTCATCTGTAACTTCAGTGACCGCGCCCGGGAGAATTTCCCCGTAGGCGTGCCCAGGGCAGGAATCTACCGGAAGATCTCTGACAGCGATGCGGAGGAATTCGGAGGCAGCGGAATGTACGGCGCGGAATCCGTGGAGGCGGAGTTGAGAAGTCATGACCTCCGGCCCTACACGATCCGGGTCAGCATTGCCCCCATGTCGGTGCAGATCTTCAGGTTCTGACCGAGAAATATCATTTGTGATAGGTAACAGGTAGTTAAACCAGTAAGAAAAGGAAGGTAGACAACAATGATAAAAGATGATTGTCTTTTCTGTAAGATTGCCAGTGGAAGCATTCCCTCGGCGACAGTGTATGAGGATTCGAACTTCAGAGTGTTTATGGATGTGAATCCGGCATCCAAAGGACATTGCCTTATTGTTCCGAGAGAGCATTTTGATAATGTGTACGATATGGATGCGGAGACGGCGGGCCGTCTGTTTAGCCTGGCTACGGGGATTGCCCGCGCGCAGCGCAAGGCACTTAAGTGCGACGGATTGAATATTGTTCAGAATAACGGCGCGGTTGCAGGGCAGACTGTAAACCATTTTCACCTGCATCTGATCCCCCGCTATGAAGGTGATGGAATGAACCTTCTGTGGAATCCCCACAAGGCAGAACCCGAAGAACTGGAAGAGGTTCGGAAAATGATCCGCAAGTCCATCTAAGAGACGCGGATTGAAAATACAATTATTGAGAGACGTAAGATAAGAAGAGGTAAGAGCATGGCGAAGTTGGATTTTAAGCCTGGCAATATGCTGTTTCCGCTACCGGCGGTGCTGGTGTCCGTCAGGGACCGGCAAGGGAATGACAACCTGATCACGATAGCATGGACCGGGACGGTATGTACGAATCCCCCCATGCTCTATATTTCTGTCCGGCCGGAACGGCATTCCTATCAGGCCCTTGTCGATACAGGAGAATTTGTGGTGAATCTTACGACCCGGGAGTTAGCGAAGGCCACAGATTACTGTGGAGTCCGGTCAGGCAGAGACCATGATAAATGGGCTGAGATGGGCCTGACAAAAGCTGAGGCGGTGAAGGTGAATGCGGCTTCCATTGCCGAAAGTCCGGTGAATATCGAGTGCAGGGTGAGGGAGGAGCTCCCACTGGGGTCCCACCACATGTTTATTGCGGATGTCGTTCACGTCACGGTCGATGAAGATTATATGGACGAGAAGGGCAGCTTTCATTTGGAGAAAGCAGGTCCGATCGCTTATTCCCACGGGACCTATTTCGAATTGGGAAAAGCCATCGGAACATTCGGATATTCCGTCCGCAAGAAAAAGAAAAGGACAAAAAAGGCAGGAAAAGCGAGAAATCATAGTTGAATATATCAATATGTTATTTATGAATTTACAAGAGGAATCTTTTCTGCTATAATTAATCGATATCAACACGAACGAAATGTGTCCGAAAGTACATATTTCTAAGTGCATTATTTTCAGTTTATTAGAATAATTACATCATTTTAAGTACAATATAATGAAAATAAGCGGAGGATTCCGATGGGAGTGATCTTCCCCGGAGTGCTGCGCATAATACTTTAATATAGATTACAGAGGTGCAAGATGAATCAGCAGTATGTGATTAAAGGCGGCAGGCCTTTGACAGGCGAAGTGGTTATCGGCGGAGCCAAGAATGCAGCTTTAGGTATTCTTGCGGCAGCGATCATGACTGATGGCCGGTGTTTTATTGACAATGTACCTGATGTAAGGGATGTGAATGTCCTTTTACAGGCGATGGACGGGATTGGAGCCACGATCGATCGCAAGAGCAGACACGAAGTAATTATCAGCGGAAAGGATATCGACGCCAGCGGTGACCTGATCGTCGATAATGAATATATCAGAAAAATCAGAGCATCTTACTATCTGATCGGTGCTCTGTTGGGAAAGTACAGAAAAGCGCAGGTTGTTCTCCCTGGCGGCTGTGATATCGGAGCACGTCCGATCGATCAGCATATCAAGGGTTTCCGGGCTCTGGGAGCTACCGTTAAGATTGAACAAGGTTATGTGATCGCGGAAGCGGAGGATCTGATCGGAGCCCACATCTATCTGGATGTTGTCTCTGTCGGAGCCACCATCAATATCATGATGGCAGCCAGCATGGCCAAGGGACATACGATCATTGAGAATGCGGCCAAGGAACCCCACATCGTTGATGTGGCTAACTTCCTGAACAGCATGGGCGCCAACATACGTGGCGCCGGAACGGATGTAATCCGTATCAAGGGTGTGGAGCAATTCCATGATACCGAGTATTCTATCATTCCGGATCAGATTGAGGCCGGTACTTTTATGATGGCTGCTGCGGTGACCCATGGTGATGTTCTGATCAGGAATGTCATCCCCAAACATCTGGAGGCGATCTCCGCCAAGCTCACCGAGATTGGTGCAGAGGTGGAAGAATCCGACGATGCAGTGAGGGTAACGGCGACCAGGAGATTAAAACATACCCAGATCAAAACCCTTCCCTATCCGGGATTTCCTACTGACATGCAGCCCCAGATGGCTGTAACCCTGGGCCTTTCCAAAGGGACCAGCACCATTACGGAAAGTATTTTCGAGAACCGTTTCCGCTATGTGGATGAGCTGGTAAAGATGGGAGCCAACTTTAAGATCGTAGAGAGTAATACAGCGATCATCTACGGTGTGGAGAAGTATACCGGAGCCAAGCTGGAGGCACCGGACCTGAGAGCGGGTGCCGCGCTTGTCATTGCAGCCCTGGCGGCAGACGGCTACACCACCATATCTGAGATCGGCTATATCCTCAGAGGATATGAGCGTTTTGATGAGAAGTTAAGGGGTCTTGGCGGCCTGGTCGAGATGGTATCTTCAGAGAAGGACGCAAACAAATTTATTTATAAGACCGGCACCAACGGCTGAAAAAAGAACCAACTGTATACAAAGGTGGAGAGAAGCACCTTTGTATACAGTTTCTTAAAGTATAAAAGATATTGTGAGAAGTATTTTTTGAGAAGAAAGAAATGAGAAGGAGATAACATGGAAAGACTATTATTTACTTCAGAATCTGTTACGGAAGGCCATCCTGATAAGATGTGCGACCAGGTTTCTGATGCGATCCTCGATGCGCTTATGGAAAAAGATCCCATGAGCCGCGTAGCCTGTGAGACGGCTATGACCACCGGAACGGTATTTGTCATGGGAGAGGTTACCACGGAAGCATATGTCGATATTCAGAAGATCGTCAGGGATACGGTCAGAGAGATTGGTTACACCCGCGGCAAATTTGGTTTTGACGCCGACACATGCGGTGTGCTGGTATCCCTGGATGAGCAGTCCCCCGATATCGCCATGGGTGTTGACAAGGCCCTTGAGGCAAAAGAGCATACCATGTCCGATGAAGAGTTAGAGGCGATCGGAGCCGGTGACCAGGGTATGATGTTCGGCTTCGCGTCTAACGAGACTCCTAGTTACATGCCCTATCCCATCGACCTGGCCCATAAGCTTTCCCGCCAGCTTACCAAAGTGAGAAAGGACGGAACCCTTCCTTATCTTAGACCGGACGGAAAGACTCAGGTTACGGTAGAGTACGATGAGGACGGCAAACCGGTCCGCCTGGATGCGGTTGTCCTTTCTACCCAGCATGATCCGGACGTAACGCAGGAACAGATCCATAAGGATATCAAAAAATATGTATTCGATGCAATCATCCCGGAGGGAATGACTGACGAGGAGACAAAGTTCTTTATCAATCCCACCGGCCGGTTTGTGATCGGCGGTCCTCACGGCGACAGCGGACTTACCGGAAGAAAGATCATCGTGGATACTTACGGCGGATATGCCCGTCACGGTGGCGGTGCGTTCTCCGGCAAAGACTGCACAAAGGTAGACAGGTCTGCAGCCTATGCAGCCCGCTATGTGGCAAAGAATATCGTCGCAGCCGGCCTTGCTGACAAGTGCGAGATCCAGTTATCCTACGCGATCGGCGTTGCCCAGCCTACATCTATTATGGTAGATACGTTCGGAACCGGAAAGCTCGGGGATAGCAAACTGGTGGAGATCATCCGCGAGAACTTTGACTTAAGACCGGCAGGCATCATCCGGATGCTTGATCTTAGAAGACCCATCTACAAGCAGACTGCGGCCTATGGTCATTTCGGAAGAGACGATCTTGACCTGCCCTGGGAGAAGCTTGACAAGGTGGATGAGCTGAAGAAGTACCTGTAGAAGGATAGATAATTATAATATAAGTCTATATCTGGATATGATTCCAAGGCACTTGTGGTCACCCGGCAGGGGATGACCACAGGTGTTTTTTTGTGTGGAAGTGATGACATTTTCTTCTTTGCCGGCCTGGACATGGCAAAAACAGATAAATAAATTTTTAACAAAGTGCTTTACGCAGGAAGAAAATGATGATATATTGTTTAAGGTTTCCGGGCGGGCGCGTTCCGGACCGATGGATGGTATCTGTAAGGAACCATACCGACTTACGCCATGTCTGCCGGCGGCAGAAAGGGGCCGGAGCATGGGCGCAGCATGCAGACCTATAAGCTTATATCTTTTACAGGAATAAGACTTGGAGTGTCACCGTACGAAAGTAAGGTGATGATTATGAAAACAGGAATAATAGGTGCAGGAAAGGTGGGTCTTTCCCTCGGAAAGTATTTTGTGCTACATGGCCTTGATGTGACAGGCTATTATGATGTCGACCGGGAGGCGGCAAAGGAAGCAGCAGAATTTACCGGGACGGTCTCATATAATGAGCTTGACCGTCTTGCAAGAGAGAGTGACACTCTGTTTCTTACGGTTCCTGACGGTCTGATCACTACAGTGTGGAATCAGATCAAAGATATGTCCCTTCATGGGAAGTTTATATGTCATTGCAGCGGTGCGCTGTCCGCGGGAGAAGCATTCCCGGGAATTGATGAGCGCGGCGCTTTCGGATATTCGATCCATCCGCTCTTTGCAGTCAGTGATAAGTACAATTCTTACAAAGAGCTATCTCACGCTTATTTTACAATCGAAGGAAATGAATTGCATCTTGATGAGGTTGCGGGCTGGTTTCGCGGCTGCGGCAACCAGGTCCGTTTTATTCAGGCTTCAGATAAGGTCAAATACCATCTTGCCGCGGCAGTGTGCAGCAACCATGTAGTTGCGGTGATCGCCCAGAGTCTGAAGCTGATGGAAGAATGCGGCTTTGATGAGGACAGTGCTCTCGCAGCGCTAAGACCTCTGATGGCCGGCAACATGGACCATATCGTCAGGGACGGAGTGACAAAGAGTCTCACCGGACCGGTGGAGCGGGCAGATGCGGGTACGGTAAGAAAGCACCTGAGTGTGCTGAATGAAAACGACCGGCAGCTTTATAAACTGCTCTCCGCCATTTTGGTTTCTGTCGGGAAGAAAAAGAATCCGGGCAGAGACTACAGTGCGATTGAAGAAATCGTTTTGCATTAAAAGATGTTCAGCAAGAAAATGTTTTCATCATCAAGGATGGAAGAAAGGACAATGACAATGAAAAATACAGTAGCTACATTTAAGAAAATGAAAGAAAACGGCGAGAAGATCTCCATGCTTACCTCCTATGATTACTCCACCGCAAAGCTGGTGGATGAGGCGGGAGTAAACGCCATACTGGTAGGAGACTCCCTGGGCAACGTTATGCTGGGCTATGAGAATACGATCCCGGTAACGGTAGAAGATATGATCCATCACGGTGCCGCAGTATGCCGGGGGGCAAAGAATGCTCTCGTTGTGGTTGACATGCCATTTCTTTCTTACCAGACTTCGGTATATGATGCGGTTGTGAATGCCGGAAGGATCATGAAGGAAACCGGCTGTGCGGCAGTAAAACTGGAAGGCGGCAAGAGTGTTTGTCCGCAGATCAAGGCGATCGTGGATGCATCCATCCCGGTAGTTGCCCACCTGGGACTTACCCCGCAGTCCATTAATGCCTTCGGCGGTTATAAGGTACAGGGTAAGAGCCTGGAGGCTGCCAAGCAGCTGATCGAAGATGCCAAGGCGGTAGAAGAGGCTGGTGCATTTGCTCTGACCCTGGAGTGTGTTCCTGAGAAACTGGCGAGGATGATCAGTGACATGCTGAGTATTCCGACCATCGGGATCGGTGCAGGAAACGGCTGTGACGGTCAGGTTCTGGTTTATGCAGATATGCTCTCTATGTTCTCTGATTTCACACCGAAGTTTGTGAGAAGCTTTGCCCAGGTCGGTGAGATCATGAGCCAGGCGTTCAGGGATTACGACGCAGCTGTTAAGGATGGTTCCTTCCCGGCTCCGGAGCATACCTACAAGATTGATGATGAAGTGATCGAGAAATTATATTAACAGATTGGAGAGTACGATGAAAGTATTAGGGACAGTAAAAGAAGTCAGAGACCAGGTGAAAAGGTGGAGGGCCCGGGGCCTTTCCGTTGGCCTTGTGCCGACCATGGGATTCCTTCATGAAGGACATGGCAGTCTGATCAGCAAGGCAGTAGAGCAGAATGACAGAGTGGTTGTCAGCGTATTTGTGAATCCGACCCAGTTCGGGCCGGGGGAAGATCTGGAAGCTTATCCGAGAGATATGGACAGGGACAGTGCATACTGCGAGTCCCTCGGAGCAAATGTGATCTTTCATCCGGAACCGTCGGAGATGTATGATCCGGATTTCACAACTTATGTCAACATGGAGGTGCTTTCCGAGACTCTTTGCGGTGTGACGAGACCCATCCATTTCCGTGGCGTGTGCACAGTATGTACCAAGTTGTTTAATATCGTAAAACCTGACAGGGCCTATTTCGGTCAGAAGGATGCCCAGCAGCTGGCGATCATCCGCAGGATGGTGAGAGACCTTAACATGGATCTGGAGATCGTAGGCTGTCCGATCGTCCGCGAGGAAGATGGTCTTGCCAAGAGTTCCAGAAATGAATATCTGAGTCCGGAAGAGAGACAGGCAGCACTTATCCTGAGCCAGTCCATTTTCTTAGGAGAAAAGATGATCGCAGAAGGCGAGAAGAGTGCGGAGGCAGTCAAGAAAGCCATGACAGAGAAGATCAACACGGAACCTCTGGCTGAGATCGACTATGTCGAGGTGGTTGACGGAGTATCCATGCAGCCAATCGATGAGATCAAGGCCCCTGCCCTTGTAGCCATTGCTGTCAAAATCGGCAGGACCAGGCTGATCGACAACACCATAGTGAGTGACTAGTTTTTAAGGAGAACAGACCAATGCTTTTGACAATGCTAAAAGGTAAGATCCACCGGGCAACAGTAACCCAGGCTGAACTGGATTACGTGGGCAGCATCACTGTGGATCAGGATATCCTGGATGCCGCCGGGATCAATGAATATGAGATGGTGCAGATCGTTGATATCAACAACGGAAACCGTTTTGAGACTTACACGATCTCCGGAGAGAGAGGCAGCGGCGTGATGTGTTTAAACGGTGCTGCAGCCAGATGCGTAAGTGTACATGACAAAATCATCATTATGTGTTATGCTCAGATGACACCGGAAGAAGCGAAAGAGCATCATCCGGCTGTTGTATTTGTGAATGACGATAATACGATCCACCGTGTGACCAGCTATGAGAAGCATGGTCGCCTGTGTGACATGGAGTGAGTAATATGTTAAAAGGGAAGACCGCCTTATTAGGAGTAACCGGCAGCATTGCGGCATATAAGATCGCGAGCCTGGCCAGTATGCTGGTAAAACAGCATTGCGATGTGCATGTCATTATGACAGAGAACGCATCTAATTTTATCAATCCGATTACTTTTGAGACACTGACAGGAAACAAGTGCCTTGTGGAGACATTCGACAGGAATTTTGAATTTCATGTAGCCCATGTATCACTTGGGCAGAAGGCGGATGTGATGATGATCGCTCCGGCTTCCGCGAACATGATCGCGAAACTGGCCCATGGTATTGCGGATGATATGCTGAGTACGACAGCGCTGGCCTGTACCTGCAGGATCCTGGTCTCCCCTGCCATGAATACCCACATGTTTAACAATCCGATCCTTCAGGATAACCTGGAGATATTAAGAAAATACGGTATGGAAGTGATAGAACCTGCCAGCGGTTATCTTGCCTGCGGTGACACCGGAGCGGGAAAGATGCCGGAGCCGGAACTTTTATACCAGTATATCTTAAAAGAGATTGCCTGCGAAAAGGATATGGCGGGACTGAAGCTGATGGTGACCGCCGGCCCTACCCAGGAACCGATCGATCCGGTCAGATATATCACCAATCATTCGACCGGCAAGATGGGTTACGCGATCGCAAAGAGAGCCATGCTGCGCGGGGCGGAGGTTACTCTTGTTTTCGGCAGGACCTCCCTGGACCCGATACCCTTTGTGAAGATGGTTCCGATCACCACTGCCCAGGATATGTTCGAGGCGGTGAGCGGTTCTTTCGATGAGCAGGATATTCTGATCAAGGCCGCGGCTGTGGCGGATTATCGTCCGTCCCATGTTGCGGAGGAGAAGATGAAGAAAAAGGACGGGGAGATGACGATCGCCCTGGAGAGAACAACAGATATCCTTTCTTACATCAGCGACCACCGACGTCCGGACCAGACCATCTGCGGCTTCTCCATGGAAACCCAGAATATGGTGGAGAACTCCAGAAAGAAACTGATAAAAAAGAAGCTGGATATGATCGTCGCCAACAACCTCAAAGTGCAGGGGGCCGGCTTCGGTACTGACACCAATATCATAACTCTGATCACGAAGGACCAGGAGATCCAGTATGAGATCATGTCCAAGGAGATGGTAGCCGACCGGATCCTGGACCAGGTTTTATTAATGAGGCAGAAATAAAAATAAATAATAGGACATCATTATAACTTTCTCCACACTTTTCGGAACATATGTTGGCCAAAATTCCACAATTATTAATAAAATGTGTTATAATAAAGGTGAGAATTATAATAGAACAAGCTGGTTTTTTATCGGTTCAGGAATTTAGTCAGGCTTGAAATATTATGAGTGGAGAAGTAGAAATGGTCAATGTATTGATAATTGAAGACGATATGGAGATTGCTGCTCTGGAAAAGGATTATCTGGAGATCAACGCATGTCAGGTTTCCGTAGAAGATAATGGAAAAGCGGGCCTGAAAAGAGCCCTTGCGGAAGACTATAACATTGTGTTGACTGAGATCGATCTTCCGGATATGAGCGGTTTTGAGATCTGCAGAAATCTGAGAAAGGAAAAGGATATTCCGATCATTATTATTTCCAGGAAGAAGGATGAGGTGGATAAGATCCGCGGCTTGGGGATCGGGGCTGATGATTACATCGTCAAGCCTTTCAATCCCAATGAGATGGTTGCCCGGGTGAAGGCAAATCTGTCTTGCTACAAAAGACTGACCAGCAAGTACCCGGAGATGAAGAGGATCATATCCTATCCCGGACTGGAGATCGACATGACTGCCCGCCGGGTATATATCCATAATGAGGAGAAGCTGTTTACCACGAAGGAATTTGATCTTCTGTCCTTCCTGGCATCCCATCCCAATAAAGTATTTTCCAAAGACGAGCTGTTTTCTGCAGTGTGGGGAATGGACTCCCTGGGAGATATCGCCACGGTGACGGTCCACATCAAGAAGATCCGTCATAAGATCGGGCAGACATCCTCCAAGAGCGGATGCATCGAGACAGTGTGGGGATCCGGATATCGTTTTCGAGTGAATGATGAGGAATAGAATAACGATTTGAGGAGAAGACCTTATGAGGAGAGATCGCGTTCCGATCGCATTTGAAGATGAGAATCTGATCGTCTGTGAGAAACCAGCCGGGATGCCGGTCCAGAGTGACCGGTCGGGGGATCCGGACCTGCTGACCCTGATGAAACACAGATTATATATGCAAGGGGAATCAGAGAAGGAACCCTATCTGGCGGTGGTCCACAGGCTGGACCGGCCTGTAGGAGGTCTGATGGTTTTGGCTAAGACTCCTGAAGCGGCAGCTGAACTCAGCAGACAGATCCGCCAGGATGAATTTGAAAAGAATTACCAGGCAGTTGTCTGCGGCACGCTGAAAGAAGACTTCGGTACGCTGGAACATTTTCTTCTTCATAACCCGAAAACCAACACGACCTCCGTCGTGGAGGAAGGGACACCGGGAGCCAAATTGGCGGTGCTGGACTACGAGATGATCGACTGCATCCAGACGAAGCAGGGATTTCTCACCTGGGTTCTGGTTAACCTGCACACGGGAAGACACCACCAGATCCGGGTCCAGTTCGCAGCGATCGGCAACGGGCTGTTCGGAGACCGAAAGTATAATCCTCTCTACCAGAAAGAAAAGAAAAAAGGATTTGTTCCCCTGGGGCTTTATTCCACCCGCCTGGCCTTTACCCATCCGGTGACCGGAGAGAGAAAGGTGTTCAAGACAGAGCCGGTGGGAAAAGCATTTGACCTGATGGACGTAGAAGCTTATTAGGAGGTACCTGGTACCTCCTTTTTGATTGACAAATAGTGGGGAGTAATTTAAAATGAAAAAATGTGGCTGTAACATATAAATGTTACATTTTTTGATAATATGAATCACATATAAGATATATATTTAGAAAGGAAACACGATATCATGGCAAAAGATAAAAAGCTGGTTGAACAGATTACCTCCATGGAGGAGGATTTCGCACAGTGGTATACCGATGTTGTCATCAGAGCTGAGCTGATCTCATACTCTAACACAAAGGGTTGTATGATCATCCGTCCCCGCGGTTATGCAATCTGGGAGAACATCCAGAGGGAGCTGGACCGCAGATTCAAGGAGACGGGAGTGGAGAATGTTTATCTTCCGCTGCTGATCCCGGAGAGCCTGCTCCAGAAGGAGAAGGATCATATCGAAGGTTTTGCACCTGAGGTGGCCTGGGTTACCAAGGGCGGCGAGGAAGAACTGGCGGAGAGACTGTGTATCCGTCCGACTTCCGAGACCTTATTCTGTGATCACGTGAAGGATATCATCCATTCCTACCGTGACCTGCCTGTTGTATATAATCAGTGGTGTTCCGTTCTCCGCTGGGAGAAGACGACCAGACCTTTCCTTCGGTCTGCAGAGTTCTTATGGCAGGAGGGCCATACCTTCCATGCGACCCCGGAGGAAGCGGAGGAGAGAACGGTTCAGATGCTGAATGTCTACTCTGACTTTGTGGAAGAAGTTCTGGCGATTCCGCTGGTAAAAGGAAAGAAGACCGACAAGGAGAAATTTGCCGGCGCTGAGGCTACTTACACGATCGAAGCGCTGATGCACGACGGCAAGGCGCTCCAGTCCGGAACAAGCCACAACTTTGGCTCCGGCTTTGCAACGGCCTATGATATTGCCTACACCAACAAGGAGAATAAACTCTCCCCGGTCTATGAGACTTCCTGGGGTATGTCCACCCGTATCATCGGTGCGATCATCATGGTCCACGGTGACGACAGCGGTCTTGTCCTGCCTCCGAGGATTGCTCCGGTACAGAGCATGATCATCCCGATCCAGCAGAAGAAGGAAGGCGTGCTTGACAAGGCTTACGAGATCCGCGACATGTTAAAGGGTCAGTATTCCGTGAAGGTGGATGACTCGGACAAGTCTCCGGGATGGAAGTTCAGCGAGCAGGAGATCCAGGGTATCCCGACCCGTAT
>CAMOYC010000022.1 GCA_946629665.1 uncultured Lachnospiraceae bacterium | reverse complement strand
GAGTCTTTACATGAAATGTCACTTGGGATATAATGATAAGGAGTATAATTCTGCCCTGGGACCGGTATGTCCTTTTGGCGGAGCATACGCAGGGGAAGATAAACGGGGGAAATGTTCATGACGATTTTAATGCCAAAGGTGGAAAGGAAAACTGCATATGAGATCATCGATGCTTTTCACAGCACCTTTGAATCGATGAACTATCCTGTGATATCCTATCGCCCGGGGCTTCTGGAATACATGGATATCGATGAGGGATTTCAGAAGACACGTATCTACTTTGACGGTATGACCGGCAACATCGTAAAGAAGAATGTCTGATCATAGGGTCATTCGTCTTGATTTGGAGGTTTTATGAAGGATTTAAAGAACTTGAATCGTGTTTTGCTTAAGCTTTCCGGTGAAGCGCTCGCCGGTGAGAAGAAGACCGGCTTTGATGAGGCAACTGTGAGAAAGGTAGCACTGCAGGTGAAAGAGATCGTGGACCAGGGGACCCAGGTGGCGATCGTGATCGGCGGCGGCAACTTCTGGAGGGGACGGACCAGTGAGAATATGGACCGGGTCCGCGCAGACCAGATCGGTATGCTGGCGACAGTCATGAACTGCATCTACGTGTCTGACATGTTCCGCCAGGTAGGCCTGAACACCAGGATCTATACACCGTTTGTATGCGGAGCGTTCACTCACCTTTTCTCCAGGGATGATGCAGTTTCCATGCTTGAGCAGGGGACGGTCACTTTCTTTGCGGGAGGAACCGGTCATCCTTATTTCTCCACCGATACTGCCACAGCCCTGATGGCGATCGAGATCGAGGCGGATGCGATCCTGCTTGCCAAGGCGATCGACGGTGTCTATGACAGCGATCCCAAGATCAATCCGGATGCGGTCAAGTACGATGAGATCAGCCTGGATGAGGTGCTGGAGAAGAAACTGGGCGTGATCGACCTGTCGGCAACCCTTCTCTGCCTGGAGAACAAGATGCCGCTGGTAATCTTCGGCCTGGAAGAAGAGAACAGTATCATCAACACCATGTCCGGTGCTTTTAACGGAACGTTTGTGACCGTGTAGGACTTTACGGATTGACATAAATTTACCAGTATTGTAAAATATTACAAGAAAGATATACAGGGAGGTTTACTCATGTTAACAAAATATGAAGAGAAGATGCAGAAGACACTCGATAACCTTGACAGAGAATATAATTCTATCCGTGCAGGCCGCGCGAATCCCCATGTGCTTGACCGGATCAAAGTAGATTACTATGGATCTCCCACACCGCTTCAGCAGGTGGGCAACATCTCCGTTCCGGATCCCCGTACGATCGTGATCCAGCCTTGGGAGACATCCATGTTAAAGCCTGTTGAAAAGGCGATCCAGACCTCCGATGTGGGCATCAACCCTTCCAACGACGGCAAGGTGATCCGCCTTGTATTCCCTGAGCTGACAGAGGAACGCAGAAAAGACCTGGCTAAGGATGTGAAGAAAAAGGGCGAGAGCGCAAAGGTTGCTCTTAGAAACATCCGGAGAGATGCCAACGATTTCCTGAAGAAAGCGCAGAAGAACGGCGACATCACAGAGGATGACCAGAAAGACCAGCTGGACAAGATGCAGAAGATGACAGATAAGTACGTTAAGAAGGTTGACGATGCTGTCGCATCCAAGTCCCAGGAGATCATGACCGTATAGGCCTGGTCCCTGATATAATTAAGAGTAGAGTAGATAAGTGCAGGCAGCAGGTTTTACCTGCTGTCTGCCTTTCAGTATGAAGATCCGACAGGAGGAATACTTTTGGAAAAGAATCTGAATGGCAAAGTGCTGCAGATCCCGGAACATGTGGCCATCATCTTAGATGGCAACGGCCGCTGGGCGAAAAAGCATTTTATGCCCAGGAACCTGGGACATTCCCAGGGGGCTAAAGTCGTGGAGCAGATCTGTGAAGATGCCTGGGATATCGGGATAAAGTACCTGACCGTCTACGCATTTTCTACGGAAAACTGGAAGCGGCCGGAGAAGGAAGTAAAAGCCCTCATGAAGTTGCTGAGACGCTATCTGATCGATTGTATCGAGAGGACCTCGAAGAATAACATGCGTGTCCGGGTGATTGGTGAGAAGAGCCGGCTGGATGATGATATCCGCAGTTCCATCGATGAGCTGGAGCGGGTGTCTTCCGTGAATACCGGACTGAACTTTACGATCGCCCTCAACTATGGAAGCCGGGATGAGATGATCCGGGCTATGAAGGGGATTGCGGAGGACTGCAAACAAGGCCGGCTGGAGCCGGAGGAGATCACGGAAGAACTGTTCTCAAGCAGACTGGACACCCGTGAGCTGCCTGATCCGGACCTGATGATCCGGACCAGCGGAGAGCAGAGACTGTCCAACTGGCTGCTCTGGCAGCTGGCTTACACTGAGTTTTATTTCACCGATGTACTTTGGCCGGATTTCAATAAAAAAGAGCTCATCCGGGCCGTGGAATACTATAATACCCGCGACAGACGTTATGGCGGAGTCTGAGCAGAAAGAGTTGAGGTTTATCTATGTTTAAAGAAAGACTGATCAGCGGGATCATTCTCGTGATCATTGCCTTTGTTACCCTTTATATGGGAGGATTTGTCACCCTGGCCGTCGTGGCGGCGATCTCCCTGATCGGAGTATTCGAGCTGCTCCGGGTCATCGGAGTGGAGCGGTCCTTCCTGGCAGTGGTCATCTACACTGCAACGATCGTTTATTATCTGCTGCTGATCGTGGGCCTGGAAAAGTATACGGTGCCGCTGGCTCTTGCCGCTCTGATCGCATTGATGAGCGTTTACGTATTTACCTTTCCCCGCTATGAGATCTCGGCGGTGGCGATCGCATTTTTCAGTTTTTTCTATGTGACGGTGATGCTGTCCTGCATTTACCGGGTCCGCACGCTGGAGAACGGAGCCTACATGGTGGTGCTCGTGTTCCTGAGCGCCTGGGGGAACGACACCCTGGCCTACTGTGCCGGCAGACTGTTCGGTAAGCACAAGATGTCCCCGGTCCTGAGCCCCAAGAAGACGGTGGAAGGAGCGGTTGGCGGCATTCTGGGAGCCGGCCTCCTGGGAGCGATCTACGGAGTGATCGCCGGCAGATTTATTGTATCCGAGGCCAACCTGGTCCTGGTATTTGCCCTGGTCTGCGCCATCGGCGGCCTGATCAGCATCATCGGAGACCTGGGAGCTTCCGCGATCAAGAGAAACTATGAGATTAAAGATTACAGTAATCTGATCCCGGGCCACGGCGGTATCCTTGACCGCTTTGATTCCATCATCTTCACGGCCCCGATCATCTATTATCTGTTAGTATTAGTGGTAGGATTATCATGAAAAATATAGCGATTTTGGGTTCAACCGGCTCCATCGGCACGCAGACCCTGGAAGTAGTCAGGGAACATCCCGATGAACTGAAGGTGTCTGCTCTGGCGGCCGGATCGAATAAAGACCTGCTGAAAAAGCAGATTGAGGAATTTAAGCCAACGCTTGTCAGCCTGGCTGACGAGGGTAAGGCCCTGGAACTAAAAAATGAATTAAAAGGCAGCGGCGTGGAAGTGCTTAGCGGCATGGACGGCCTGAAGGCAGTAGCCGCCTGCCCGGAAGCAGATATTGTCGTGACTGCCGTGGTCGGCATGATGGGGATCCTTCCCACCATGGAAGCGATCCGGGCCGGCAAGGATATCGCGCTGGCCAACAAGGAGACCCTGGTGACCGCAGGCCACCTGATCATCCCCATGGCCAGGGAATACGGGGTATCCATCCTCCCGGTGGACAGCGAGCATTCGGCGATCTTCCAGAGCCTGCAGGGCAACCGGCATAAAGATCTGGATACCATCCTGCTCACCGCTTCCGGAGGACCTTTCCGGGGCTACAGCCGCCGGCAGTTAGAGGGAGTTACCCTGGAGGATGCGCTCCGCCATCCCAACTGGACGATGGGCCATAAGATCACCATCGATTCCTCCACCATGGTCAACAAGGGCCTGGAAGTAATGGAAGCCCGCTGGCTTTTTGACGTGGACTATGATCAGATCCATGTGGTTGTCCAGCCCCAGAGTGTGATCCACTCTATGGTGCAGTATGTGGACGGGGCGATCATCGCCCAGCTCGGTACCCCGGACATGAAGGTGCCGATCGAGTATGCCCTTTTTTATCCGGAGCGGAGGAGTCTGCAGGGAGAGAGGCTGGATTTCGCAGCCCTGAAGCAGATTACTTTTGAGGAGCCGGACTACGAAGTTTTCCGGGGACTTGCCCTGGCGATCGAGGCCGGCAGGACCGGCGGTTCCATGCCGACGGTATTTAATGCCGCAAACGAGAAGGCGGTTGCCCTTTTCCTGAACCGGAAGATCGGTTACATGGACATTGTGTCCCTGATCGAAAAGTGCATGGACAGCCATTCTCTGACTGCCCACCCGGATCTTGAGACGATCCTTGCCGTGGAGCAGGAGGTCTACCGGCAGATCGACAGTATGATGAACTAGAGAGGATTAATCTATATGAAAATAATAATTGCAATATTGCTGTTCAGTGTCATTGTACTCTTCCATGAGTTCGGACATTTTCTTCTGGCAAAGCTGAACGGGATCTGTGTCCAGGAATTTGCCATCGGCATAGGCCCGACCCTGGTCGGAAAGAAGATCGGCGAGACCACTTACGGGATCAAGGCACTGCCCTTCGGCGGCTGCTGTGTGATGCTGGGTGAGGATGAGGCGGTGGACGATCCCCGGGCCTTCAATGCCAAGTCGGCCCCGGCCAGATTTTCCGTCGTGTTTGCCGGACCCTTCTTTAACTTTATCCTGGCCTTCCTCCTGTCCCTGTTCGTGATCGGACTGGGCGGGGCGGACCCTGCTGTGATCAGCGATGTGACCAGGGACAGCGGTGCCTACGAAGCAGGCCTGCAGGCCGGTGATGAGATCACCAGGATCGACGGGTCCCGCATCTATAATTTCCGGGAGATCTCCCTCTATAATTTTCTCCACACGGATAACCCCAATGTGGAGATCACTTATAAGAGAAACGGGGAGTCTGATACCGTGACGGTGACCCGGAAGAAGGGTGAGGAAGGCTATTACATGCTCGGCGTTGTCGGTTCCGGCTACCAGAAACAGAACGCGGCGGGCGTGATCAGGTACAGCTTTCTGGAAGTCCGCTATGAGATCAAGTCCACCTTCCTGAGCCTCAAGTACCTGATATTGGGCCGGTTCGGGCTGAATGATATGTCAGGTCCGGTGGGGATCGTGAACATGATCGGAGATACCTATGAGCAGTCAGCCCGGTACGGATGGGTGGTGGTTCTGGTGAACCTTCTGGGCTTTGCCGTGATGCTGAATGCCAACCTTGGCGTGATCAACCTGCTGCCGCTTCCGGCCTTGGACGGCGGCCGTCTGGTGTTTATCATCCTGGAGATGATCACCGGCAAGAAGATCCCGGCGGACAAGGAAGGATACGTTCATGCGGCAGGACTTGTGATCCTGCTCACACTGATGGTGATCGTCATGGCCAATGACGTTCGCAAGATCATTTTCTAATCAGGAGATACAAAGGGAGGCCTCTCTAGGGAAGGAACAGAGGGGACTCCCATTTTCATAAGGGCGGATCATAAAGCCCGGAACAGGAGATGCTATGTACAGAGACCATACGAAAGAGATTCATATTGGGGACCGTGTGATCGGAGGAGGGAATCCGATCCTGATCCAGTCCATGACCAACACCAAAACCGAGGATGTGGAAGCTACGGTAGATCAGATCCTGGCCCTGGAGGCAGCCGGCTGCGAGATCATCCGGTCCACCGTGCCAAACCTGGAAGCGGCCAGGGCGATCGGGGAGATCAAAAAGCGTATTCACATTCCCCTGGTGGCGGACATTCATTTTGATTACAAGATGGCGATCGCTGCGATGGAGAACGGGGCGGATAAGATCCGTATCAACCCGGGAAATATCGGCTCGGAAGAGAGAGTGCAGGCTGTGGTTGACAAGGCAAAAGAATGCGGCGTTCCCATCCGGGTCGGCGTCAACAGTGGTTCCCTGGAGAAACATCTGGTGGATAAGTACGGAAAGGTGACGGCGGAAGGCCTGGTGGAGAGTGCCCTGGACAAGGTGAAGATGATCGAGCAGATGGGCTACGACAACCTTGTGGTCAGCCTCAAGTCTTCGGATGTCCTGATGTGCGTGCGCGCCCATGAGCTGATCGCTGAGAAGTGCCCTTATCCTCTGCATGTGGGGATCACGGAAGCCGGAACGGTATTCCGGGGCAATATCAAGTCCTCCATCGGACTGGGTCTGATCCTGCATCAGGGGATCGGAGATACCATCCGTGTTTCCCTGACCGGAGATCCGGTCAACGAGATTGCCAGCGCCAAGCAGATCCTCAAGACCCTGGGTCTTCGCCAGGGAGGGATCGAGGTGGTATCCTGCCCGACCTGCGGCAGGACCAATATCGACCTGATCGGCCTGGCCAATGATGTGGAGAAGATGGTGGCGGAATTTGACCACCTGAACATAAAGGTAGCCGTGATGGGCTGCGTGGTTAACGGGCCCGGGGAAGCCCGGGAAGCGGATATCGGAATTGCCGGCGGAGTCGGTACAGGCCTGCTTATCAAGAAGGGTGAGGTCATCCGCAAGATTCCCGAGGACCAGCTGCTTGATGCCCTGCGGGATGAACTGAAGAACTGGAAATAAACGATAACCGTATAGATGATAAACGACGACCGAATGAAGGGAGAACAGGTGGTGGGTGTATGTCCCTGCGACTGATTACCGGCTCGAGCGGCCAGGGGAAAACTGAATATATCATAAGAGATATGATCCGAAGGTCCAAAGAGGAACCGGACCGGATGTTCTATCTGATCGTACCGGAACAGTTCAGCCTGGAGATGCAGAAGAAAATGGTGGAACTGCACCCCAGGCATGGCTATTTTAACATGGATGTCCTGAGCTTTCACCGCCTGGCCTACCGGATTTTTGACGACCGGATGGTAAGGCCGGCAGACATCCTGGATGACCTGGGGGTTTCCATGCTCCTGCGTAAGGTGATCCAGGAGAACCGGGATCAGCTCAAGCTGTTTGCCCCCGCGATCGGCAAGGCAGGATTTGTGGACGAACTGAAATCCATCCTCCTTGAGATGATCAGCTGCGGCGTTGGCTGGAAGGACCTGGAGGAGACAACCGGCCGGCTGGAGGGCCATGACCTGCTGCAAAGAAAATGCGGTGAGTTGTCCCTTTTATATCGGCAGCTGATGGACAAGGTCCTGGGCCGTTTTATGATCACCGGCCAGATCCTGGAATTGGCCGGTCAGTATGTAGATGGCTGCAGCCTGCTGAAAGATGCCGTCTTTTACTTTGACGGTTTTACCGGGTTCACGCCCCTGCAGCTGGATTTCCTGGCGGAGCTTGGCAAGATGGCTGCCCAGCTTAATGTCACCGTGACCATATCCGGGTCCCTGAGAGAAGGCCGGGAGGAGGACGGGCTCTTCTATTTCAGCCAGAAGACGGTACAGTCCCTGCTCGCAGTCTGCCGGGAGACCGGCCTGGAGCCGGAGGAACCGGTGCAGCTTGCAGCGGAGATACCGCCCCGCTATCGGGATCCCGAAACCGGGGACCTGAACCGGGAATTATCCTTCCTGGAATCAAACAGTTTCCGGAACGGCCGGGAAAGCTATCCGGATAAACCGGAGCGGATCCATGTGACCGCCTGCCGGAATCCGGAGGAGGAAGCCGATTTTGTCCTGCATAAAGTGGAGCAGATGGTGAGGCAGCAAGGTATGCGCTACCGGGATTTTGCGATCCTGACAGGCCAGGTGGACGAGTACGTTTCCGCCTTCCGCAGAAAGGCGGATATCCTGGGTCTCCCCCTGTTTGAGGACAGCCGGAGGAAGGTGAATTACCATTCCGGCGTGGAGGCGATCCGGTCCCTTTTCCACCTGGTGACCGGTAATTATTCTTA
Organism: uncultured Lachnospiraceae bacterium; assembly: GCA_946629665.1. Classification (GTDB taxonomy): domain Bacteria; phylum Bacillota; class Clostridia; order Lachnospirales; family Lachnospiraceae; genus Anaerobutyricum. Next base: position 13,668 of record CAMOYC010000022.1, on the reverse strand, counting down.
CGAGAGCGTATTTCGCTACCTGAAATCCGGCATGTCGGACATGACGGATGAACAGGTGGATTTTTTGGAAAATTATTGTCTTATGGCGGGGATCCGGGGTCATTCCATGTGGGCAAGACCCTTCAGCCGCCGGCTGGACCGCTATGAAGATGAGCAGGTCCTTCTGCTGCAGGATCTGCGCCGGCAGATGATAGCGGAGACGGAAGCGTTCTACCTGACCATGAAGGACAGGGAGACTTCTGTCCGGCAGGCGATGACAGTCCTCTACGAGACCCTGGTCAGCCTGGATTACCCCGGAAAGCTGGAGGACCAGGCCCTTGAGGCCGAGGAGAGAGCTGATTTCAGCCGGGCCAGAGAGTGCCGGAACCTCTATCAGCTGATCCTTGACCTGCTGGATGAGATGGTGATGATCTTCGGAGACGACCACATCCGGCCGGAGGAACTGTTCGATGTTATGGACGCTGGTCTGGATACTCTGGCGGTGGGTGTTGCTCCCCTGACCATGGACCAGGTGGTCCTGGGAGACCTGAAAAGGACCAGACTGCCGGATATCAAAGTGCTTTTTATCGTGGGCATGAATGACGGCAAGATCCCGCCGGAGGCGGAGGAGGGGGGCATCCTGAACGATGAGGAGAAGGAAGTCCTGGAAAACCTGGGCCTTGTGCTGGCCGCGGGAGCCCGGGAACGATTGCTGGAAGATGAATTCTACATGTACCTGGCCTTCTCAAAACCATCCCGGGAAATCTGGTTTACCTGCCCCGCAGGCGACGCGGCCGGTGGAGTGCTGAGACCTTCCCCGCTTTTCCAGGGCCTTTATAAGCTCTTTCCGAAGCTGGAGGAAGAAAATGCTGCCGGACCTCAGCCGGAGACCGGCAGGACCATCCGCTACTATTTCAATGTGGAAGACAGTGAAGAATACCTTCTGGAGGGCCTGACCAGGCTCGGAGAGGACCCGGACACCGTCCGGGAGGACCTTCCCCTTCGCATGCTCCTTGGCTACTGGAACCAGGAGCCGGCTTTAAGGGAGAAGCTTGACCGTTACCTGCTGGAGAAAGAAGGCAGAAACCGGGGGAGGAAACTGCCTGAAGAACTGGCCCGCCAGCTTTACGGCAATGAGCTGGTCGGCAGCGTGACCAGGCTGGAGCGTTTTGCCGGATGCCCTTATCAATACTTCTGCATCTACGGGCTGAACCTCTATCCCCGGGAAGAATTTGTGATCGGCAGTGCGGATCTGGGAACCCTTTTCCACCGCGCCATGGAATTGTTTTCCAGGAAGGTGAAAGAGTCCGATTACCGGTGGAAGACCCTGCCGGATGAGGTCAGGAACACCTTTACGGAGGAAGCCATCCACAGAGCTGCCGCGGAGAACGGGGATGAGATCTTTGCGGACAATGCAAGAAACCATTACCGGCTGCAGACGGTGGATCGGATCATGAAGCGCACGATCCTCTCCATACAGAGACAGCTGAAGGACAGCGAGTTCGAGCCTGACCGCTTTGAGCTGCGTTTCGGGCGGGAAACGGAAATTGAGGCCGTTCACCTGCAGCTTGAGAAGGGGAACCGCATGATCCTGACCGGCGCTGTGGACCGGATCGACATCTGCCGGGAGGATGACAAGGTCTATCTGAAGGTGATCGACTACAAGTCCGGCAAGAAACAGTTTGATCTGAGGGAAATGTTTTTTGGCCTTCAGATCCAGCTGGTAGTCTATTGGAATACCGTAAAAGAAATCTACGAAAATGAATATAAAGGGGATCAGCCGGTCAGCGTCATTCCGGCCGGCATGTTCTACTACCGGCTTACCGACCCGATCCTGGACCTGCCGGGCCCCGATGAGAAAAAGCAGAGGGATTCCTTTATCATGTCCGGCTATGCCAATGAAGAAGAGCATGTGCTTGACCTTCTGGAAAACGGGGATGACCGTTTTGTATCGATTCCCGTAAAGCTGAACCGGCCAACCAAAACGAAGCCCTTCAATGTGTCAAAGACATCAAAGGTCATGAGCAGCCAGGATTTCGGGGAGGCAGGGGATTATGTGAAACAAAGGATCCGGGAGATGGGAGAGAGGATCTACGACGGCGAGATCCGGGCCTGGCCCTACCTGGACGGGAAGGCCAGCGCCTGCGACTATTGCGACCTGCGGGATGTGTGCGCTTTCTCCCCGGACCAGCCCGGATGTGAATACCATGTTCTCAATAAAATGAAACCGGAAGAGGTGCTCGAGAAGATCAGAGAGGAGGAGAGCTAGATGAATTATACGAAGCAGCAGGAGCTGGCCATCACTCTCCGAAAAGAAAATATCATGGTCTCCGCCGGAGCCGGTGCGGGCAAGACCCGGGTCCTGGTGGACCGCATGGTCGGGCAGATCATGGATCCGGAAGACCCCATCGACGCGGACCGGTTTCTGGTCATGACTTTCACCAACGCCGCAGCGGCGGAGATGAAAGACCGCATCATCGCGGAACTGAACCGGCGGCTGACCGAGGAGCCGGGAAACCGGAGGCTCAGAAAGCAGGTCAGACTGGTCCGCCACGCTGAGATCACCACCATCCACAGCTTCTGTAACCGGCTGATCCGCAGTCGCTCCCATGAGATCGGCCTGGATCCCGCCTTCCGGATCGGGGAAGAGGGGGAGCTGGTCCTCATGAAGGAGAAAGTGATGGAAGACCTCCTGGAGGAGGCCTACCAGGAAGCGAGCCCGGAATTTCTGCATTTTGTGGAATGCTTTGCCCCCGGCAGGGACGACCGGTCTCTCGAGACGATGATCATGAAACTCTATAAGTTTTCCCGGAGTTTTCCGGATGCTGCGGGCTGGTTCGACCGGGTGATCCGGGAGACGGAACTCCTGACCCGGTCTGATTCCGAGGAGACCGACCGGTTCTTTGAAGAGATGACCGACCGCGCCAAAAGGGAACTAGGGACCTGGCTGGAGAAAGCCAAGGCCTGCCGGGACTTGTTTACAGATGGGGAACCGGCCAAATATGCCGGCTACCTGGAGACGATCATTGCCAGCCTGAATAAGCTGGCCGGGGCAGAGGACTTTGATGATCTTGCGGGCAAGCTGCAGGGGACGGTGATCCCCTCCTACCCGAGAGCGGCCGCCGCGGAAAAGAATCTTCCCGGCTTTGAAGCCATGAATCTTGCCCTGAAAACTCTGCAGACGGAGGTCAAAGAAGCCCTTGCTTCCCTGTCGGGAGGGATCTTCAGTGCGAGCAGCGGGATCCTCACAAGAGAAAATGCGGATGTCCTGCCCCTCTTAAAGGAATATATCCGTCTGACCCTGCGCTTTGCCGAACTCTATATGGCCGGCAAGCAGGAGAACAATGTCTATGACTTTGATGACCTGGAACACCTGGCCCTGAGCCTGCTGGTGGAATCCTACGATGAGGACGGAAAGCCGACGCCCGCCGAGGCCGCGAACGAATTATCCGGCCGCTACCGGGCGATCTATGTGGATGAATATCAGGATATCAGCCTGATCCAGGAGACGATCCTGCAGGCATTAAAAAATGAAACGAACGAAATATTTACCGTGGGGGACGTAAAGCAGAGTATCTACCGCTTCCGCCAGGCCAGACCGGACCTCTTTCTCGCCCGGAGCAGAAGTTACATTTCTGCCGAGGACCGGGAAGATCCGGAGCAGAAGGACCGCAGGGGAGTCCGGGTGGAACTGCTCGATAACTTCCGAAGCAGCCCCCAGGTACTGTCCCTGGTGAATTTTGTCTTCCGTCAGCTGATGGAGAGAGAGTTCGGCGGGGTAGACTACGATGAGCATGCAGCACTGCGCTGCGGACCCGGGGGCCCCATGGAATCGGAACGGACGCCCTGTGAGGCCCTGCTCTATGTGGAAGACGAAAATGATCCGGTCAAACTGGAAGCCGTGCTGGAAGAGAGTGCCATGATCGCCGGCAGGATCCGGGAGCTCCATGAAGAAGGCTATCCCTACAGTGACATGGTGATCCTTCTTCGGTCCAAGGCCTGGATGCAGCCCATGGCGGACTTCCTGATCCGGCAGGGGATCCCGGCTCTCTCCTCCGAGAGGACCGGCTATTTCCAAACCCGGGAGATCGGCGTGGCCATGAGCTACCTGGCCATCGTGGACAATGTCTACCAGGATATTCCCATGGCGGCCTCCATGCTCTCCTCCATCGGTGGTTTCACCGAGGAAGACCTGGCCCGATTGCGGGTCAGCCTGCCCAGAAAAGACCGGGACGACTATACATTTTATGAGCTGATGAAAAAGTATGAGGAAGAAGGGGAGGAGGAAGTCCTGAAAGGTAAGATCACGCATTTTCTTACCATGCTGGACCGGTTCCGCCGCCAGAAGAAGGAACTTTCTCTGTCCCGGCTGATCTGGAATATCTACCGGGAGACCGGAATCTACTATGATGTCCAGCTGTTGCCCCGAGGCCGGGAGCGCCGGGAAAACCTTCTCATGCTTTTAAAAAAGGCAGAAGATTACGAGAAGACTGTCTATAAAGGATTATTTTATTTTAACCGATACATGGACCAGCTGCGGACCTACGATGTGGAGCTGAATGCCGCGGACCCTGCAGGAGGCCGGGAAGGCGTCCGGATCATGACCATGCATAAGAGCAAGGGTTTGGAGTTCCCGGTGGTATTTGTCAGCGGCCTGTCCAGAAAGTTTAACCTGAGTGACCGCAGTGACGTGGCGGTCTTCCACCCGGAGAGCGGGATCGGCATGAACTGGGTGGACCCGGTCCAGAGGATCCGCCATGCTTCCGTCAAGAAAAAATGTATCCAGGACCAGCTGAAGCAGGAACTGCTGGAAGAGGAACTCCGGGTACTCTACGTAGCCATGACCCGGGCCCAGAAGAAACTGATCCTGACCGGCGTTATCAACGAGAAAAAGCTGCAGGATAACATGGGCCCCTTCCCCAGCCTGGATAACAAGGAGAAGGCCCTCAACTTTATGGATTGGCTCCTGCCTGTGCTCAGCCGGCATATTTCCCTGCAGGAATTCTATCAGATCCGAGGGGCAGAGCTTCAGGAAGATGCGGACCGGGGAGACTTCCTTCAGGTTTCCATCAAGCACCAGGCGGATGTGGAAGAGATGTTTGCCGCCCCGGACCCGGAGAAGGAGAAGGGGAAGGCCCTGACCTCCCTGGAAGAGCTGGTGGCGGATGTGGATACTGAGCCGGTCAGAAAGGCCTTTGCAAGGATCTACCCCCACCTGGCGGAAACCACCGCCAAGAGAAAATATTCTGTCTCCGAGCTGAAGAAAATGAGCATGGAAGCCATTCCGGACCAGGAGGAGACAGGCTGGGAGCCCCCGGCAGTATTTGAAGAGGAGCCTGACCAGACTCTGGTGCCGGACTTTCTGAAGGAAGGCCGGGAGGAGCTCCCGCCCACCATGCGGGGAACGATCGTCCACAAGGTGATGGAATTGCTCCCCTTTGACAAGATCACGAACAAAAAACAGCTTTACGATGAGATCGAGAAGATCGCGGAAGTCTACCCCATGACCCGGGAAGTATCCGGAGGATACCTCTACCGGGGAGCAGAACATTTTCTTTTTGGCGAGTACGGACAGGTCATCCGGGAGATGGCCGGGACCGGAAAGCTCTACAAGGAACTGCCCTTCACCATCGGGGTAACGGCGCCTGACGGTGAGATCAAAGAACCGGTTCTGGTCCAGGGAATCATCGACCTGTGCGGCGAAAAGGAAGGCGAACTCTGGCTGCTGGATTATAAAACGGACCGGGTCAGTGACGGCCAGATCCTCCTTGACCGCTACAAGACCCAGATGTTATATTATAAAACAGCGCTCGAGCAGGTGAGAGGACTCCCTGTGACCCGCATTCTGATCTATTCCTTTGCCCTTGGAGAATTCCTGGAGGCAGACCTTGACGAGTATCATTTTTAGAGGAAATAGCGATGGACAGTTATGAAAGTTTTGCCCGCGTATACGATGAACTGATGGACGATGTGCCCTACGACGAGTGGACTTCCTTCACCAGGGAGAAACTGACTGAGTACGGGATCTCCGGCGGCCTGGCCCTGGAGCTTGGCTGCGGCACCGGCAAGATGATGAACCGGCTGCAGCAGGCCGGATTCGACATGATCGGGGTGGATTCCTCCATCGACATGCTGCAGATCGCCAGGGAGAATTCGGACCCCGGCTGCCTGTATCTGCTGCAGGACATGCGGGAGTTTGAACTCTATGGCACGGTAAGGGCGGTCCTGTCCTTCTGTGACAGTCTCAACTACATCACGGACAAGGAAGACCTGCTGCAGGTGTTCCGGCTGGTGAATAACTATCTGGACCCGGGAGGGATCTTCCTCTTTGACATGAATACCGAGCATAAATATAAGGATATCATCGGGGATGCGGTGATCGCGGAAGACCGGGAAGATGTCAGCTTTATCTGGGACAATACCTACGATGAGGACCGGCATCTCAATGAGATCAGCCTCTCTGTCTTTGTCCGGGAAGATCCGGGATCCGGGGACGATGAGGACCTCTACCGGAAGTTCCAGGAGGAACATATCCAGCGGGGCTACCGTATGGAAGAGATCATAGACCTGATCGAGGAGAGCGGAATGGCCTTTCTTGCCGCCTATGACGGCTACGGGCCGGACCCTGCCCATGAAAAGAGTGAAAGGATTGTTTTCCTGGCCAGGGAGCAGGGAAAATAAGAACGAGATACATTAGGAGTGATAGACATGGAACATACAACATCCGGAGATTATATCATCCGAGGCATGGCCGCAGATAACCAGGTTCGGTTCTTCGCGGCATACACGAAGGACCTGGTGGAGGAAGCGCGGACCATCCACGGCACCAGCCCGACCGCAACCGCTGCCTTAGGCCGCCTTCTGACCGGCGGAGCGATGATGGGCAGCATGTGCAAGAATGACACGGACCTGGTGACTTTACAGATCAAGGGAGACGGCCCCATCGGAACCCTCATCGTCACCGCGGATGCCCAGGCGAACGTAAAAGGCTATGTCCGTAATCCCCAGGTGATCCTTCCCGCCAAAAACGGGAAGCTGGACGTGGGCGGCGCGGTAGGAAACGGCGTGCTCACGGTCATCAAGGACCTGGGCCTGCGGGAACCCTACACCGGCCAGACCAACCTGGTTTCCGGGGAGATCGCGGAGGACCTGACATCCTACTTTGCATCCTCGGAGCAGATCCCGACATCGGTTGCCCTGGGCGTGCTGATGAACAAGAATAATACCGTAAGACATGCGGGAGGTTTTATCATCCAGATGATGCCTTTCGCCACCGAGGAGACCATCTCTGCCCTGGAGGAGAGACTGGCCCTGTTCACCTCCGTGACCAGGCACCTGGATGCCGGGGAGACACCGGAGGACATGATGGCAGCCCTCTTTGACGGGATGGATATGACCATCGAACAAAAAATGCCCACCCGCTTCTACTGTAACTGCTCCAAAGAGCGTGTTTCCAGAGCGGTGATCAGCATCGGCAAAAAAGAGATCGAGAAGATGATCGCAGAAGGAGAACCCATCGAGGTTAACTGCCATTTCTGCAATTCTCACTATCAGTTCAGCGTGGACGAGCTGAAAGAAATGCTGAAAAAAGCTGCGGGTTGACCGCAGCTTCCTGATTAAGATATAAAATACTGATATTACTGATTATCCTAGGCTTCCTCAGCCTTGTTGAACTTAAGACGAACGTAGCCCCGGCGGACCTTGTCCTCGTGCTTCTCAGCCTTGGCCGGTCCTGCCTCTGCGATCCTGTCGTCGGAGTCATCCTCCTCGAAATCAAAACCGTCAGGATCGTCGAACACATCAAATTCCGGTTCGTCGTCTCCCTTGCCGAACAGGCGGCCCGGAAGTTTCTTCACTTTTTCGCGGAACAGATAGACGAGAGCGGCGAAAGCGGCAACTGCAACAACGAGAATCAGTAATTTTCTTACTAAACTTGAGATACTGTTGTCATTCATAGAATCATCCTTCCTGCTATTTGAATATTCAGGGCAGGGCCCTGTCTGATGATTCTATTGTAATACTTTTCCATGGGAAAAGCAAGAAAATCGATCATGTGCGGAGGTGGATCAGATGAGTTACGCGGACACATTGTTTATTGACATGTGCAAGGATATCATAGAAAAGGGATACAGTACGGAAGGAGAGAAGGTCAGACCCAAGTGGCCTGACGGGGAGAGCGCTTACACCATCAAACGTTTCGGTGTAATAAACCGCTATGACCTGAGCAAGGAATTTCCGGCGATCACGCTCAGAAAGACCTATATCAAGTCAGCCATCGATGAAATCCTCTGGATCTGGCAGAAGAAATCCAACAATATCCATGACCTGAAGAGCCATATCTGGGACGAGTGGGCAAATGAGGACGGCTCCATCGGCAAGGCTTACGGTTACCAGATGTCCAAAAAGCACATCTACCGGGAAGGTCCCATGGACCAGGTGGACCGGGTGCTCTTTGATCTGAAAGAAAACCCATACAGCCGCCGGATCATGACCAACATGTATGTGCACGAGGACCTGCATGAGATGAATCTCTACCCCTGCGCCTACAGCATGACCTTCAATGTGACCGGCAACAAGCTCAATGCCATCTTAAACCAGCGGTCCCAGGACGTCCTCGCGGCCAACAACTGGAATGTGGTCCAGTATGCCGCCTTGCTCATGATGATCGCCCAGGCAACCGGATTTGAAGCCGGAGAACTGGTTCATGTGATCGCGGACGCCCATATTTACGACCGCCACATACCGATCATCAAGGAGCTGATCAGCAGGCCGACCTTCCCCGCACCCAAGGTGACCCTGAATCCGGAAGTAAAGGACTTTTATGCGTTCACGGTGGATGATTTCACCATCGAGGACTATCAGACCGGCCCGCAGATCAAGAATATACCCATCGCGATCTGACAGGGAAGACAGGAGAAGAAAATGAATCTGATAGCAGCAGCAGACAAGAACTGGGGGATCGGCAAAGACGGCGACCTCTTAAAAAGAATCTCCCGGGATATGAAGTTTTTCTCATCGAAGACCACCGGCCAGGTGATCGTGATGGGAAGGAAGACGCTGGAGAGCTTCCCGGGCGGAAAACCGCTGCCGAACCGGATCAACATTGTGATGACCGGAAACCCTACCTTTGATGGCAAGGGGGCGGTGGTAGTCCATGACCTGAAAGAGCTGAAGACAGCCCTGGCCGCCTGGGAAGACAAGGAAATCTATGTGGCCGGCGGAGGAGGCATCTACAAGCTGCTTCTCCCCTACTGTGACACAGCTTACATCACCAGGATCGACGAGGAATACCCGGCGGACACCTGGATGCCGGATCTGGATGAGGCGGAAAACTGGAACCTTGCAGAAGCCGGAGAACCCCTGGAAGAGAAAGGGGTATCCTTCCGCTTCCTGACCTACAGAAACGACCGGCCGGAAGCCCTCTAAAAGGAGAGAATATGAACACCGATAAGAAGAAAACAGAAGGGCTCACCCATCTGGGCAGCCAGAACAACGTCTACCCCGACGACTACGCTCCCGAGATGCTGGAGACCTTCATCAACAAGCACCAGGACCACGACTATTTTGTAAAGTTCAACTGCCCGGAATTCACCAGCCTGTGCCCGATCACGGGACAGCCGGACTTTGCCACCCTGTACATTTCCTACGTACCGGACGTGAAGATGGTGGAGAGCAAATCCCTGAAACTGTATCTGTTCAGTTTCAGGAACCACGGAGACTTTCATGAGGACTGCGTGAACATCATCATGAAGGACCTGATCGCCCTGATGGATCCCAAGTACATTGAGGTCTGGGGTAAATTCACCCCCCGCGGCGGGATCTCCATCGACCCTTACACCAACTACGGACGTCCCGGAACAATCTGGGAGAAGGCAGCCTTTGACCGTCTGGTTAATCATGACCTGTATCCGGAAAAAGTCGATAACCGGTAGTCTGTCATTCAGGTACATCCGATAAAAATATAAAAAATACGAACAAATTTTCGAGAACACTTGTTTTGTTTCTTGGTTTGTGATATACTCAGAATGGTTCAGATATTGATCGATTATTTTGAAGATTAGATTTCAGAAAGGATTTAAGGATATAAGTTATGGCAAAAAGATCAGATACAACAGGCAAGGGAATTGCCTATTCAGGAAGCGACAGGGAAGGAAAGCTGGCAGCACTGGATAACGCAGTGGCAGCGATCGAGAAGAATTTCGGCAAAGGTTCGATCATGAAGCTGGGAGATTCCGATGCCAACATCAACATCCGCTCCATCCCCACCGGCTCCATCAGTCTGGATGTAGCCCTCGGCGTGGGCGGCGTACCCCGGGGAAGGATCATTGAGATCTACGGACCGGAGTCCAGCGGTAAGACCACCGTTGCCCTCCACATGATCGCTGAGGCCCAGAAGAGAGACGGCATAGCCGGCTTTATCGATGCGGAGCACGCCCTTGACCCCGTTTACGCCCAGAAGATCGGCGTAGACATTGACAACCTTTACATTTCCCAGCCGGATAACGGCGAGCAGGCACTGGAGATCGCCGAGACCATGATCCGGTCCGGCGCCCTGGATATCGTGATCATTGACTCCGTGGCAGCCCTGGTTCCCAAGGCGGAGATCGAGGGAGACATGGATGACCAGCAGGTAGGCCTGCATGCCCGCCTGATGTCCAAGGCCATGCGTAAGCTGACCGGCGTGATCGACAAGTCCAACTGCGCGGTTGTTTTCATCAACCAGCTCCGTGAGAAGGTAGGCATCATGTTCGGTAATCCGGAGGTAACCACCGGCGGCCGGGCCCTGAAGTTCTACTCCTCCGTCCGCATGGATGTGCGCCGTGTTGAAGCGATCAAGCAGGGCGGTGCCGTGATCGGTAACCACACCCGCGTGAAAGTAGTTAAGAATAAGGTAGCTCCGCCTTTCAGAGAGGCTGAGTTTGACATCATGTTCGGCGAGGGCATCTCCCGGGAAGGCGACCTGATCGACCTGGCAGCCAAAGTCGACGTGATCGGCAAGAGCGGTTCCTGGTACTCCTACAAGGGAGAGAAGATCGGCCAGGGCAGAGAGAATGCCAAGCTTTACCTGAAAGAGCATCCCGCCGTTATGGCTGAGATCGAGGCCCAGGTCCGCGAGATCTTTAACCTGCCTGCAGACAGCGTGGCAGCGGCTGCTCTCGGCGAGGACTGGGATAACGAGTCCGGCAGCGCACCGGAAGACCTGTAAGGAAAACCGTAAGTAAAATCTGTGAGGAAGCTTTTTACGAAAGGCTGTAAGATGGAAGAATATGAGATCTGTCTGAGAAAGACAGACAAGAAGAAGATATACCTTGACCCCTCCGATACGGAGGGGTTATACCTTTATCCCTCGGAAGTCAGCAAGCTGAAACTGAAGGACGGAAGCAGGATCACAGCAGACCGGCTGGAGGAGATCCGCCGCCTGTACGCCCTGCCCCGGGCCAAAAAGAGAGCCATGGCCATCCTGGCCAGGAGGGACATCACAGAACAGCAACTGAGAGAGAAGCTGCAGGAATCTTACCATGACAGCAGGAGCCTGGAGGAAGCCATCTCCTTCATGAAGGAGTGCGGGTATGTGGACGATGCCAGATATGTGGAAGACTACATCTATTCCAAACGAAGGAAGAAAAGTTTCCGCATGATGCGGCAGGAGTTGCTCCGCAAAGGTATCTCCGCCGAGGTGATCGATCTTGTCTTTGAGGAGGACGGAGGCCAGCGGGAGGAAGACCTAATCCCCCTGATGACCAAGTACCTCCGGAAGTTTCCGGCCTGTGATGAATTATCCCGGCGCAAGACCATGGAACATTTTCTTCGAAAGGGTTATCATACAGAATTAGTGCGGAGTGTTTATAATCATTGCAGGGAAGAAGAATTTTAGCAATTTGGACCAATAATCTACATAAAATGTGTAGTAAGTATGTATAACATTTTTGGGCACACCTATCTTTTCCTTGACTTTTTAACAGATAGGATATAATATTAATATGTTGTACATTTGTACGGCATAAGAATAATTGAATAAGGAGGTGCTCCTGTGTTTTCGATAATCACTGTGATTGTCGGACTGGCTGCAGCCGCTCTTACCGCCGTGATCACTATCCCGGCAACGATTGCCTACCGCAAGAAAGTTGCGGAAGCAACGATCGGAACCGCGGAAGAGAAAGCGAGAGAGATTGTTGACGAGGCTCTCAAGACTGCTGATGCGAAGAAGCGTGAGGCATTACTGGAAGCCAAGGAAGAATCTATCAAGGCTAAGAACGAGTTTGAAAAGGAGAGCAGAGAGCGCAGAGCCGAGCTTCAGAGATATGAGAAGCGAGTTCTTAACAAGGAAGAGACTTTAGATCGTAAGATGGAATCTCTTGAAAAGAAAGAACAGGCCCTGTCACGCAAAGAAAGTTCTCTTGACAAACAAAGAGCCAAGGTCGATGAGTTACATGAGAAGAGACTACAGGAACTGGAAAGAATTTCAGGTTTAACCTCTGAACAGGCAAAAGAATATTTGTTGAAAACTGTTGAAGATGATGTGAAGCGTGAGATGGCGGTCATGGTCAAAGAGATGGAGACCAGGGCCAAAGAGGACGCTTCAAAGAAAGCCAAGGAATACGTAGTAACAGCTATTCAGAAGTGTGCTGCAGACCATGTCGCAGAATCCACCATTTCCCTTGTGCAGCTGCCTAACGATGAGATGAAAGGAAGAATCATCGGTCGTGAAGGTCGTAACATCCGTACGATCGAGACCCTCACCGGTGTTGATCTGATCATTGATGATACACCGGAGGCAGTGATCTTATCCTGCTTCGATCCGGTAAGGAGAGAAGTGGCAAGGATCGCACTGGAGAAACTGATCGTTGACGGAAGAATCCATCCGGCAAGGATCGAGGAGATGGTAGAGAAAGCTCAGGTGGAAGTGGAGCAGACGATGAAGGAGGAAGGTGAAGCTGCCCTCATCGAGGCCGGCGTTCACGGTATCCGTCCGGAGCTGGTACGGCTTCTTGGTAAGATGAAGTATCGAACAAGCTATGGTCAGAATGCGTTGAAGCATTCCATTGAGGTAGCCCAGTTATGCGGCCTCCTGGCCGGAGAGATTGGGGAGGATGTACGTTTGGCAAAAAGAGCAGGTCTGCTTCATGACATCGGCAAGTCCGTTGATCATGAGATAGAAGGCTCTCATATTACAATCGGCGTGGATTTATGTAAGAAATATAAAGAATCTCCAGTCGTAATTAATGCTGTAGCATCTCACCATGGGGATGTGGAACCGACCAGCCTGATTGCCTGTCTTGTCCAGGCAGCTGACACAATCTCTGCTGCAAGACCGGGTGCTCGTCGCGAGACTTTAGAAACTTACACGACGAGACTGAAACAGTTAGAAGACATAGCAGACTCCTTCAAGGGAGTTGATAAGACTTTTGCCATTCAGGCAGGACGAGAAATTCGAGTAATGGTAGTTCCTGAGCAGGTTAGCGATTCAGACATGATCCTACTGGCACGTGATATTTCCAAGCAGATCGAAAGTGAGCTGGATTATCCGGGACAGATCAAGGTTAATGTGATTCGCGAATCCAGAGCCATAGACTATGCCAAGTGATCAAGTTGGTCACGGTATAACAGGTCAGGTTCTGATATAAGATTTCCATTGCAGACAAGAAGGATATTGTCAGACACGAAAGTGTCGGCAATATCCTTTTTTAA
>CAMOYC010000021.1 GCA_946629665.1 uncultured Lachnospiraceae bacterium | reverse complement strand
GGAAATGGCAACTGCTTAAAGCGAATAAAACCTGTTTTGGGCTCCGCGACGTTGTTTAAACGAAGTGCGTTTAGGAGCGGAGTCCACAAAAAACAGGTTTTAAGAGCGTTAAAGCAGTCCATTTCCGAAACCTGCACATATCGATGCTTTGATTTCAGGCAATTCTTATAATACAACTAGTTCTCTATTTTTTTATATCCACTTTCTGCCCCAGCTTACTTTCCGTACCATTCATCAGCCTCTTGATATTGGTCCGGTGACGGTAGATCACAAAGAAAGCAAACAGGCAGCACATTCCGAAGAGGTCCCAGCGACCCGGATGGAAGATCAGGATCTCCACGACCAGGGCTGCACTCATGATGCAGGATGCCAGAGATACATATCTTGTGATGGAAACTACGATGATGAAAATCACCAGGGAGCAGAGTCCCATACGCCAGTCAAAGCCCAGCATGACGGCTCCGGTGGTTGCGACTCCCTTTCCTCCCTTAAAATTCATAAAGAAGGTGTAGTCATGACCCAGCATTACCGCAAAACCGGTAACGAGGACGATCAGGCTTTTCACCGGCTCATCTGCCAGGACCGGGATGTTGGGACACATCACATACTTCACAAGCAGTACCGGGATCAGGCCTTTTAAGGTGTCACCCAGGAAAGTGATCAATGCGTTTTTCTTGCCCAGAACACGCAGAACATTGGTGGAACCGGCGTTTCCGCTACCATATTCCCTGATGTCAATTCCATTTGCTTTACCAACAAGATATCCGGACTCCAGACAGCCGCAAAGATATCCAACAACGATCACGATTAGAAAATACCCTATCATTATTTCTCCTTTCTTTCCCTGTAGATAAAACGAATCGGAGTCCCCGCGAAACCAAAGGTCTGGCGGATCTGATTCTCAATATATCTCGTGTAAGAAAAATGTGTCAGTTTCTTGTCGTTGATAAACATTACAAAGGTTGGTGGCTTCACAGACACCTGCGTAATATAATAGATTCTCAGTCTCTTACCCTTGTCGGAAGGCGGCTGCTTCATGGCAGTGGCTTCCATCAGGATCTCATTGAGCACTCCGGTCTGAATGCGGAGTGTGGTGTTGGCGATCACCGCGTCGATCACATCAAACAGCTTGTGCAGTCTCTGGCCGGTCTTGGCCGAGATAAACATCAGCTGTGCGTAGGGCATATAGGACAGCTTCTGCCAGATCTTGTCCGTGAACTCCTTCATGGTGTGGTTATCTTTCTCGATCAGATCCCACTTGTTCACGGCGATGATCATGCCCTTGCCTCTCTCATGGGCGATACCCGCAATCTTGGCATCCTGTTCCGTGACGCCTTCTTCCGCATCGATCAGCAGAACTGCCACATCACAGCGTTCCACAGCGGTGACGGTCCGGATTACGCTGTAGCGCTCCAGCTCTTCCTTCACCTTGCTCTTGCGGCGGAGACCTGCGGTGTCGATGAAGACATATTCCTGCCCGTTCCTCTTAACGGCAGTGTCGATCGCATCCCTGGTCGTACCTGCGATGGGGGACACGATCACCCGCTCCTCGCCCAGCAGCTTGTTGATCAGGGAGGACTTGCCCACATTGGGTTTGCCGATCACGGCAATCTTGGGGCGGTCATCCTCTTCTTCTTCCAGGGCCTCCGGGTCGAACTGGGCAACGACCAGGTCCAGCATATCACCCAGACCCAGCATACTGGCCGCCGAGATCGGCACCGGGTCACCGAGTCCGAGATTATAGAATTCATACACGTCCGGCATGAACTTCTCGAAATGATCCACTTTGTTTACCACCAGAATGATCGGCCTGTGGGACCGGCGCAGCATATCTGCTACCTTAAAATCCGCATCCACCAGCCCCTGACGGACGTCCGTCAGGAACAAAATGACATCTGCTGTCAGGATCGCGGTCTCTGCCTGTTCCCTCATGCGGGACAGGATCAGATCATCCGATTCCGGCTCGATACCACCTGTATCAATGAGGGTAAACTGATAGTTCAACCAGGATACATCCGCATAGATCCGGTCCCGGGTCACTCCGGGGGTATCCTCGACAATCGATATTCTGCTTCCCGCCAACGCATTAAATAAAGTAGACTTTCCTACGTTTGGCCGTCCTACTACAGCAACTACCGGTTTACTCATAATTCCTCCATTTCTTGTGTCAACCTAAGATTTTACGGACAAAATCTTTTCCATCTGATTGTATAATATTTACCGGAACTTGTAAAGTATTGGAAAGAGCCTCCACGGAGATATCGTCCAGCAGGATATCCTCGTCTGCCTTCAGCACATTCACCGGCAGCAGCAGCTCTTCCCCGAGATCCTCTTCCTTCAGCTGGGCAATGATATCCTGGCCGGTCATCAGGCCGGAGACAGTGATCAGCTCGCCGAAGAAATCATTTTTTATACAGTGTACATCCACCCGGACATTCGGATACAGGGCGGTCAGCTCGTCCGCCAGCATCCGGATGGTGGGCCAGGCCAGCTTGGCGGTGGCGATCGATACCCTTCTCTTCCGGTCGTCGCCGGTGTGGGCGGACAGCTCTTCTCTCACCTCGTCGATCAGGAGCCTTACCATTCCTACACCATTTTCCAGCTGCCCGTATCCTTCATAGTAGTCCGCCTCCGGGAAGTCTTCCCCGGCCATGATGAACCACTCATCACTGGCGTGGACAAAGGAAGTCCCCCGGGTCTCCCGAAGCATTTTCTGCCAGCCGAGGATCTGATCCAGCACCTTTCTGGCATCCTCCCGGTCAAAGGGTTCCAGCTTCTGAAGGTTCTCCCGGTACCTGGTCAGTCCGACCGGCACCACGGAAAGGCTCTCCATGTAGGGGAGGAAGTCTGCAAGCTCACGGATTGTCCGGTCCAGTTCTGCCCCGTCGTTGATCCCCTTGCAGAGCACGACCTGGGAGTTCATGGCAATCCCCGCCTCGTAGAATCTACGGATCTTAGCCAGAATGTCACCCGCGAAGCGGTTGTGGAGCATCCGGCAGCGCAATTCCGGGTTGGTGGCATGCACCGAAATATTGATGGGGGAAAGGTGATAGTAGATCAGCCTCTCCACATCCTCATCCTTCATATTCGTCAAAGTGATATAGTTTCCCTGCAGGAAGGAAAGTCTGGAGTCATCATCCTTGAAATACAGGGTCTCCCGCATCCCGGGCGGCATCTGGTCTATAAAGCAGAACACGCACTTGTTGGTGCAGGAATGATAATCATCCATGAGGGAGGATTCAAAGACGATGCCCAGATCCTCTTCCTCTTCCTTCTCGATCTCCAGCAGGCACTCTTCCCCATCCACAGTCCGAATGACCATCTCCAGATATTCTTCTTCTATATAATATTGATAATCAAAAATATCTTTGATCTGTTTTCCATTAATGCTGACCACCGCATCGCCCTTTTCCAGACCGCATTCTTCCGCGATACTGTTCGGTGACACTGCCGCGATCACATGTAACTGTTTCTCCATGTCATTCTCCTGTTACGATCAGGGTCTCAGATACATAAAGGCCCCCATATTGCCCCGCCGGCCGTGGCTGGCCCGGTGGGAAAACAGCTTATCACTGTTACAGCAGGTGCACAGGTCCGTGATATCCAGATGGTCCGGCAGGATACCGGCATGCAGCAGGATCCACTCGTTGGTCTTCCAGAGGTCCAGTTGGTATTTGCCGCCGCCCTTTTCTTCCAGGGCGGTCCGGGCCACATCCTCAGGCAAAATAGCCCTCATGGCCTCCGCCACATCTTCGCTCACTTCATAGCAGGCCTGGCAGATGGAGGGTCCGATCGCAGCGATGAGGGTTTCCGGCCTGGTCCCGTAATGGTCTCCAAGAAAATGGACCATTTTCTCCCCGATCTTTGCCGCAGTCCCCTTCCAGCCGGAGTGGGCCATGGCGATCACCTGATGTTCCGGGTCGTAGAATAAGAGGGGCACGCAGTCTGCGTAGGATGTGTAGAGGGGGATCCCCGGCACATCCGTGACAAGACCGTCCACGCCGGGAACAGTGGGCCGAAGGATCCCGTCCCCCTTGTCCTGCTCTCCCACAATGCGGATCCGGGTCTCATGGATCTGGGCGGAAAGCACCAGATCATCCTGGGGGAAACCGATCGCCTCCCCGATCCTGCGGAAATTCTCGTAAACTTTATCCGGGTCATCTCCACGGGTGAAGGACAGGTTCATGGTCCCCAGATAACCCTCGCTGACCCCGCCCATCCTGGTGGAAAAACCATGACAGACGCCGGCTTGTGCCAGCTTGGGGAAAGTAAGGTAGACAACCCCGTGCCTCTGGTCGGTATTTATAATGGTAGAATGATTCCGGTTGGAATAGATCCAGTCTTTCATCTGATCCATGGTAACTCCTATCTCTCCAGGTATTCGAAAGCATTTTTTATCCAGGTGCAGGAAAAGCCCTGGTCCACGTTTACCACATCGAATCTCACCGGAGTAAAATCATTCAGTCGTTTCTTCATTCGGTAATAATCAAATGTGCGGCAGATCTTCACCTGCTTGTGATAATCTACCGCTTCTGCAGCGGAGCCGGAGCTCCGCCATACTCTTGTCTTAACTTCGATCACAAGATAAGATTCTCCGTCATAGCCGATCAGGTCGATCTCCCCGAAGCGGCTGCGGAAATTCTTCTCCAGAATGGATACTCCATTTTCTTGTAAAAACAGAGCAGCCGCGGTCTCTCCAAGTATTCCCGTGACTTTTCTTTTATCCATCTGTCTCCTTGCTATAAATATTTGTCAACTATTCTGAAAATTCCTGATAAAGGTCTTTCTGTGGATCGGCGTAGGACCCAGTTTCTTGAGGCCTTCTATGTGGTCTGCAGACCCGTATCCCTTGTTGGACGCAAAACCGTATCCCGGAAAGATCGCATCATATTCCACCATCATCCGGTCCCGGTAGACCTTGGCCATAATGCTGGCAGCTCCGATGGAAATACTCTTGGCATCCCCCTTGATGATCGGCACCTGGGGGATGTCCACCTCCGGGATGGTCACTGCATCATTGAGCAGGATCCCCGGGCGAACCTTCAGGTTGCTGATGGCCTGCCGCATTGCCTCATAGGTCGCCTGGAGGATGTTGATCTCATCGATGCGCTCCGGCGAAGCCATGCCAAAGCCGACGGAAACTGCCTGGTCCATGATCTGGTCATAGAGGGCTTCCCGTTTCGCGGCAGTCAGCTTTTTGGAATCGTTGATATAGAGGATCCGGCAATCCCTGGGCAGGATCACCGCTCCGGCTACCACCGGCCCCGCTAATGGCCCGCGGCCTACCTCATCGATTCCGCAGATATAGTCATAGTCTGCATATTTCTTCTCATAGGCACAGATCTCCTCGATGCGGTGAAGCTCCTGGTGGTACTTTTCCACCTTCTTACGCATGGAGGCAAGCAGATTCTGCACTCCCTTTCTCTCATCACCCGCATAATAGCCGATCAGCTGGTCGATCCGGTCCATATCCTCCGTCCGGAATTCGGCCTTGATCTGTGAGATGCTTTTCATCAGACTCACCTGACCTTTCCGGCTTTATCCAAGGGCCATATCCGAAGCCATACCTTTCCGATCATCTCGGATTTACGGACCGGTCCCACGGCCTCATAGCGGCTGTCATAACTTTCCAGGCGGTTATCACCCATGCAGAAATACTCATCACTGCCCATCTGAATCGCATCGATCGCTATCCCTCTGTAGTCATCATCGATGTAGTCGACGCTCCCGTAGACATCCGAGGTAAGTTCCACATCATCAATATAGACCTTGCCGTTCTTGATCTGGATCGTCTCGCCCGGAAGAGCGATCACCCTCTTGATATAGTAGGGCTGCTCACCGTCCTCCTCAGGGCCCGGGAAAATGACGATATCATACCGTTCCGGGTCCGCAAAGTGATAGGTAAACTTATCCATGATCAGGTTCTCACCGTCATTCAGAGTGGGATCCATGGAATGTCCGCGGACAACGGTCCTCTGGCCCACATAGCGCAGTACGACAAAGACAAAGGCGCAGATGATCACAATATATAAGATGGTTCCGATCAATTCTCTGCGGTTTTCCTTCTTCTTTTTTCTTCTTCTGTCCGACCGCCTGTGTCTGACGATCGGCTCCTGGCCGGGTAAAGGCTTATAGGAGTTTCCGGTAAGTTCACTCATGATCGATCCTCTGCCTCTATTCTTCCACCGGTCTTTCCAGGGATATTCTTCCCAAGCGAACGGACCGGTAATCATCAAGCAGGATTTTCCCTGCCTTATCGATATCTGTCTGGCTTCCTTTAGTCAGGCATCCCCGGTTCACGGCAATCTCATCCAAAACCGCGTGGGGATCTTCCTGCTCCCGGACCTGATAGCGGTCCGCAAGCACGCCGGGATACTGCCGGATCAGAAAGGGAATCAGTTCCAAGGCCACCTCGGTGGTGGGGAGGATCTCCTCCTTGATGGAACCGATAAAGGCCAGCCTTAAGCCAACCTGCTGGTCTTCAAACTTGGGCCAGAGAATCCCCGGTGTATCCAGGAGCTCCACGTCCTTGTTGATCTTGATCCACTGCTTTCCCTTCGTGACACCGGGTTTGTTGCCGGTCTTCGCGCAGGCCTTTCCCGCAAAGGAATTGATAAAGGTGGACTTGCCTACATTGGGGATGCCGGCGATCATAGCCCGGACAGGCCGGTTCAGGATCCCCCGCTTCCGGTCTCTCTCCTTCTTCTCCTTACAGGCGGTCTGGATCAGACGGCGCACCTCTTTGATGCCTTCCCCTCTCTGGGAATTCACCTTCGCCACGTAAAAGTTCTTGTTTTTATAATAAGCCTCCCAGGCCTCAGTCACCTCAGGATCTGCCATGTCTGTCTTATTCAGGATCAGAACACGGTACTTGTCCCGCGCAAGCTGGTCGATATCAGGATTCTTGCTGCTGAAGGGGATCCTGGCGTCCACCAGTTCCACCATCACATCGATCAGCTTGATATTCTCCTGCATCATCCTCCTGGCTTTGGTCATATGGCCCGGATACCATTGAAAATTCATATGTCCTCCTCTTTGGATCAGCGGTCCTTCCCGTCGGAAAGAACTACCGTCACCTTACCCACGAACTGGTCTCTCTTGATATTCCCCACGTTCGCGGCTCTGGAATCCTCACTGTTGTTACAGTTATCTCCCATAACAAAATATTCATCTTCACCCAGCTGGATTGTATAGGCTGCAAGGCCGGCTGAAAGGATCTCCTCCTCAAACAGGTCTTCCTGCTTCTCTCCATTGATAAAAAGCTGGCCGTCCTTGATCAGAATATTCTCTCCGGGCAGGCCGATCACCCGCTTTATCGTATAGGTGGAACTGTCCTCGTTATCCAGCCTGATCAGGGCAGCGTCCATCCTCCTGGGATTATTCATCCGGTAATCGATCTTATTCACCAGCACCAGCGCCCGGTCATTGTAAGCGGGCTGCATGGACTCACCGTTCACCCGCACTCCCTGGGCAACAAAATTGATCACGATGTAGGCCAGCAGGATCATGCCGAGGATCTCGCCAACCCAGATGCCGATCCGGCGGATCATGCGGTCCCGTCTTTCCTTGTAACGATAATTCTTCATCCCTTATCGCTCCTTTGTCAGATGGAAAAACAGGGTAAGTATAGACTATACTTACCCCGGATTCAATCGATACTATTCACACTATCTAACTAACTCTTTTACCTTAGCTCTCTTACCAATTCTGTCACGGAGATAGAATAACTTAGCTCTTCTTACCTTACCTCTTCTGACAACCTTGATATCAGTGACGATCGGAGAATGTACAGGCCATGTCTTCTCAACGCCGATGCCGTTGGAAAGCTTTCTAACTGTGAAAGTCTCTTTCGCTCCGCCGTTCTGTCTCTTGATCACGGTACCCTCGAATACCTGGATCCTCTCACGCTTTCCCTCGATAACCTTTGCGGAAACGCGCACTGTGTCACCAACGTTAAAAGGAGTAACCTCAGCCTTTAACTGTGCATCTTCGATGTTCTTAATAATATCTTTCATGTGTGACCTCCTATATAATCTCGGTGTTCTTAATACCTAAGAGTAACAGCGGACCACCTTTTTTCACAACTACAAAATAATAACATGATTTAAAAGATAAAGCAAGCACTTTTATCGGATCGAAAAAAATGTTTTGTGATCCGTTCAAGTCTTGTCATAACCCAGTGATTTCAGATAAGCCAGGTCCTTCTTATCCAGGACCGCCTTTTCAAGCAGGTCCGGCCGACGCTCATAGGTCCTCTTCAGGGACTCCTGCCGCCTCCATTCTTCAATCCTGGCATGGTGGCCGGACAGCAGGACCTCCGGCACTTCTTTCCCCAGAAAAGAAGCAGGCCTTGTGTAGTGGGGATGCTCTAAAAGATTGTCATGGAAGGACTCAAACTCCGCGGAATCTTCATTGTTGAGGACGCCGGGGACCAGTCTGGAAATCGCATCGATCATCACCATGGCAGGCAGTTCACCGCCCGTCAGGACATAATCACCGATGGAAACATAATCCGTGACGATCTCCTCCAGGATCCTCTCATCCACTCCCTCATAATGACCGCAGAGGAAGATCAGTTCCTCTTCGCCGGCAAGCTCCTCCGCCATGGGCTGGTCAAACACAGACCCCTGGGGTGTCATATACAGGACCCGGGGCCGTTTTCCGCCCTCGCCGACAATGCTCCGGTAAGCCCGGTAGATCGGATCCGGCTGCATCACCATACCGGCGCCGCCACCGTAGGGATAATCGTCCACATGAAGATGCTTATCCGTCGAAAAATCCCGGATGTTCACTGCGTTCAGAGAAATCAGTCCCTTGTCCAGGGCCCGCCCGGTAACACTGGTATTCAGACCGTCCCGGATCATCTCCGGAAACAAAGTAAGAACATGAAATACCATGTCTATTCCATCAATCCTTTCAGTATATGTACCAGAATGATCCCCTCATCCATATCCACATCCAGAATACAATCCTTGATCGCCGGAAGGAGAACCGTCCCCCCATCTGTGGTAGTCACCTCGTAGACATCATTGGCACCGGTCTCGATCACATTTTTTAATGTGCCGATGGTGATCCCGCTGTCATCCACGATCTGCAGGCCGATCAGGTCGGCAATAAAATATTCATCCTCCTCGAGAGGCACTGCATTTTCTCTGGTAACAAGGATGGGACATCTCTTAAACTGTTCCACATCATTGATATCGTCGATCCCTTCAAACTTGAGGATGACAAACTGTTTAAAGAAACGGCAGCGTTCCACCTTCTGATCCAGCAGCCGGTCGCCCGCCTTTACCAGGACATCCTCAAGATCCAGAAATCTCTCCTTATCATCCGTTGTAGGAAATACCTTCACTTCGCCCTTTAAGCCGTGGGTTCCGGTTATGATCCCTACCTGAAGTAAATCTTCCATCTCTATCCTCCTGCGTAGTCATCATTATAGCGCAAAAGACTGCTGTCCGTAATAAGGGCAGCAGTCCGGCTTTTCATCGTTAAGCAATATCGACAATCACTTTCTTGTCTTCATTTGAGGAGGCAGCTTTTACAACAGTGCGCATTGCCTTCGCAATACGTCCCTGTTTGCCAATCACTTTACCCATATCATCCGGAGCTACATGGAGCTCAATGATGATGGCCTTGTCGGTCTCTTTTTCCGTTACGACAACTTCCTCAGGATGATCGACCAGCGAAACCGCAATTACTCTTACTAATTCTTTCATGCGATCAGCCTCCAGCTGTTATTTCTCAATACCTGCATTCTTTAATAATCTAGCTACTGTGTCTGTAGGCTGTGCGCCCTTGGAGAGCCATGCCTTTGCAGCCTCAGCATCGATACGAACCTCTGCAGGCTCCTGATTCGGATCATAGAATCCGATCTCTTCAATATTTCTTCCATCTCTGGGGGATCTGGCATCTGCAACAACGATTCTATAGATAGCTGTTTTCTTCTTGCCCATTCTCTTTAATCTCATCTTTACTGCCATTTTAATGCACCTCTTTCATCTTAATTATTATAAAATATATTGGAACCGGATTTCCGGCAGCCATCACTACGGTTATCAAACTGTTTTAAGGGGCCTAGAAGGGGAACTTCATTCCTCCCATACCGCCGAGGTTAAAGCCTCCGCGCTTCCGGCCGCCCTTGCCGCCCATCATGCCGCCCATCTGTTTCATCATCTTGCGCGACTGTTCGAACTGCTTGCACATTTTATTCACTTCCTGGATCGTCACTCCCGCTCCACGGGCGATCCGATTCTTCCTGGAAGGATTCAGAAGGTCCGGATTGGATCTCTCCTCCGGCGTCATGGAGTAGATCATCGCCTCGATCTTGTCCATCGCACTGTCATCCACATCCACATTCTTAAGCTGGGATCCCATGCCCGGAAGCATGGAAAGGATGTCCGCCAGGCCTCCCATCTTCTTGATCTGCTGCATCTGCGAGAGGAAGTCGTCATAGCCAAACTCGGCTCTGCGGAGTTTCTGCTCCAAAGCTTTGGCCTCCTCGGCATCCACTGCATTCTCCGCCTTCTCGATCAGGGTAAACACATCACCCATGCCGAGGATACGGCTTGTCATACGGTCAGGATAGAACTGCTGGAGGTCTTCCAGCTTCTCGCCCATACCCACATAGAGGATCGGCTTGCCGGTCACCGCCCGGATGGAAAGTGCCGCACCGCCTCTGGTGTCGCCGTCTAACTTAGTCAGGATGACACCGTCGATGCCAACCTTGTCCTCAAAAGTTTTGGCTACGTTCACCGCATCCTGTCCTGTCATGGCATCCACCACCAGGATCGTCTGGGTGACATCCACTGCTTCCTTGATATTGGTCAGCTCCTCCATCATGGATTCATCCACGTGAAGACGGCCGGCCGTATCCAGGATCACAACATTGTAGCCGTTCTCTTTGGCGTGCTCAATGGAAGCTTTGGCGATGTTCACCGGGTTCTGCTTATCTCCCATGGAAAAAACAGGAACCCCCTGCTTCTTGCCGTTCACTTCCAGCTGCTTGATCGCCGCCGGCCTGTAGACATCACAGGCAACCAGCAAGGGCTTCTTACCCTTTTTCTTCAGCTGGCCCGCGATCTTGGCGCTGGTCGTGGTCTTGCCGGCGCCCTGAAGACCTGCCATCAGGAAGACCGTGATCTCGTTGCCGGGATTAAAGACAAGCTCTGTGGTCTCAGACCCCATCAGGGCTTCCATCTCTTCCTTAACGATCTTGATCACCATCTGGCCCGGATTCAGTCCGGTCAGCACATCGGCACCAACCGCCCGGTCTGTCACCGTCTTGATAAAAGACTTAACAACCCGGAAGTTAACATCCGCCTCAAGAAGAGCCCGCTTTACTTCCTTCATGGCCTCCTTGACATCAGCTTCTGTCAGGCGGCCTTTGCTTCTCAGATTTTTGAAGACATTCTGCAATTTACTTGTAAGACTTTCAAATGCCATATATGTTCTCCTCATCTCCCCGGCAGTCTTCCTGCCTAGGCGTCTAATACTCTTCTAAAATCGCGTCCGTGATCTCCATGATCTTCTCAATGTTGCTGCCCACCTCTGTGGAGATCTCCTGGGTCTTGATCTCATCCGCCCGGGACCTGATCTGGGCAACCATCTTCTTCACCCGACGGAACTGACCCACCAGGTGGAGTCGGTCCTCGTAATCGGAAAGCAGCCTCTCGCAACGCTTAACCATGTCATAGGCGCCCTGGCGGCTGATGCCGTGAAGGCCGGCCAGTTCGGTGAGGGACAGGTCATTCTGAATGTAGTCCCCGTACACTTCCCGCTGGTGGTCCGTCAGCAAAGGACCATAAAAATCATATAACAGCGATTTCTCAAAAATATTATTGATATTAATATTCTTCAAATGGCTCACCTCTTGTAAAGCATTTTCGCTTTACAAGTGCCTATTATATCATCTTTTATGGGTTTGTCAAGTATTTTTACTTTACGCCTTGAAAAAGAAAATGCATTGCTCCGGAACCGGATTCCGGAACAATGCACTCATTCTCTTTATAAAAGTTCTAAACTAAAGCTCTAAGCGGCCTGCTTCCTAGTAGTTCTCAGCCTTGATCTGGAAATGAGCCTGCGGATGATCACATACGGGACATACATCCGGTGCTTTCTTGCCGATCACGATATGGCCGCAGTTCTGGCACTGCCAGATCACATCGCCATCTCTTGAGAAAACGATCTCTTTCTTGATGTTGTCAAGAAGCTTGCGGTATCTCTCCTCATGCTCTTTCTCGATAGCTGCAACGCCCTCGAACTTCTCAGCGATCTCGAAGAAACCTTCTTCTTTCGCTTCCTTAGCGAAGGTAGCATACATATCGGTCCACTCGTAATTCTCGCCGTCAGCAGCTGCCTCAAGGTTCTCAGGAGTAGAACGGATAGCGCCGCCCTCTAAATACTTGAACCACATCTTAGCGTGCTCTTTCTCGTTAGCTGCAGTCTCTTCAAAAATCTTGGAGATCTGTACATACCCGTCTTTCTTAGCTTTACTTGCCCAATATGTATATTTATTCCTGGCCATCGACTCGCCTGCGAATGCTGTCATCAGGTTCTGCTCAGTTTTTGATCCTTTGAATTCCATGTTTTTCCTCCTTTAATAATAAAATACATCAACAGTTTCATGTCTTTCATAATATGCTATCTTTGACTTTTTGTCAATAATGTATAAATTATTAAACAAGAAAATAATTTAGTTTGTACAGACTAACCAATTTTGAACATTTCCTTGGCCAGGATCTTCAGAAGGGCTGCCGGGTTGATCTTGCCCTGCTGGCCGGCAGATATCTCGGTCATCTTCTTTACGATCATGCCCATCTTGCCTTCCACGATCTTGTTGATCCAATCCAGGTTTTCAGGATCTATCTTGCCCGTATAGACCCGCTCCATGATGATGGCGGAAGCCTCTCCGATCCCAAGGACAATGGCCCCGGCAACGATCGCATTCAGCACATCCGCCGCCAGATTGGCAAGACCCGGGATTAATTTCAGCTGATTCAGGGCGGTTTTTGCGATCATGCTCACGGTTCCGGCTTCAATGATCCTGGCTATGACCGTCTTGGTCAGATCTTCCGTCTGGTCCAGGTTATAGATCTTTGAGATCCCGGTGATCAAAGCTCCCTCCATGGGAGTAAGGATCGCCGCGTCCGGAAAGGCAATGGGTACTGCGCCTACAACTGCCCCCGAGCTGGCGGCAGCCAATGTCAGCGCCTGTGCTTTCATCCTCTTATATTTCAGATCAAAGTCTCTGACCGCCTCATCGGCGTCCCTCATCGCGCTATCCAGATTCTCTTCCGTGGTACGGACCAGTTTCTCAATCCCTCTGGGAAGGATGTCCATCCCCTTTGGCGGTTCCGCCAGGACCGGGATGATGGCGATAGGCATTCCGGTCTTCTTTGCAAACTTGCGGAAAGTCTCCTTGACCATCTCGATATTCTCTTCATCTTCCGCAACAAAAAAGGATTTGGTCAGCACGACGATGATCGGGACGTCCTTCCAGATCTTCTTGACCTCCTCGACCGTCCTGACCGTTTGTCTGGTAAAACGTTTTGATGTTGCATCGACACAGAACCAAAGCATGTGGATCCTTGGTTTCTTATCCTGCAGGCCTTCTCTCAGCCAGATCCGCATATCCTTTACGGTCTTCTTCGTATTCCAGAAATTATACTCAAATCCACGGCTGTCGATCAGACGGAAATTCAAGTCATCCGACTCGTACATCTGCATCTCTTCCGTGACATGTTTTCCATTCCCCACTTTAGCAACTTCCCGGCCGATCACGGTATTGATCAAGGTCGATTTGCCGGCTCCGGATGTTCCTAAAACCAATATATTTGCTTTCTCAGCCATAATTACCCCCTGTTTGGCAATTTAATATGAAATCATATGCTTCGCGGGAATTATAACGCACAAAATTGATTCTTCAAAATGTCGGAATTTATCCTCATTTCCCGTAGAACTCATCTCCCATGGTACTCATTTTCCATTTAAGATCCGATAGATAAACAGGAAGGCATAGAGCAGCAGAGGCAGACCCAGGGTCACATAGAGACTGCCTAAAAAATACGGGCTTCCGGTCACTGCCAGATATAAAGTGACGAAGACCATGGCCACCAGAAAGATGACCAGAGCCAGAGCCAGAATTCTTTTGATGCGGTCCTTCACACTTCCCCCTCCCTTCCTCGCAGACGTTCGATCCGTTCTTTGATCTCCTTCTCCGCTCCGTTCTCCGAAGGCTCATAGAAAGAAACATCTTTTAATTCATCCGGAAGATACTGCTGTTTCACATAATTCTCCGGGTAGTCATGAGCATATTTGTAACCAATCCCATGGCCCAGTTTCTGAGCGCCTCCGTAATGGGCATCCCTCAGATAGGGGGGAACCTGGCCGGTATGGCCGGACCGGATCATGGACAAGGCCTTGTCCACACCCATGATCGCCGCATTGCTCTTGGGGGCGGAAGCGACGTAAGAAGCCGCCTGGGCCAGCAGGATCCTGCCTTCCGGCATGCCGACCCGCTCCACGCCCAGAGAAGCCGCCACCGCAACCTGCAGAGCCTGAGGGTCTGCGTTCCCCACATCCTCCGAGGCGCAGATCATGATCCTACGGGCAATAAACTTGGGATCCTCCCCGGCATCGATCATCCTGCCCAGATAAAAAAGGGCGGCATCCGGGTCGGTTCCTCTCATACTTTTTATAAAGGCGGAGATCACATCGTAATGGTTGTCTCCATCCCGGTCATAGGTAACATTTTTTCGCTGAATGCACTCCTGGGCAATCTCCAGGTCGATCAGGATCTGCCCCTCCGGTCCGGGCTCCGTAGTCAGGATTCCCAGTTCCACTGCATTGAGAGCAGTCCGGGCGTCTCCTCCCGCCATCTCCGCAAGAAAATGCACTGCGTCCTCCGTGATCTTAGCCCCGTAAGCTCCCATGCCCCGCTCCTCGTCATAGACGGCGATGCGGATGAGCTCTTCCAGGTCTTCCTGCCCCAGGGGCTCTAAATGAAAGATCTTGGACCTGGAGATCAGAGCGCTGTTCACCTCAAAATAAGGGTTCTCCGTGGTTGCCCCGATCAGGATCACCGTCCCGTCCTCCACAAAGGGCAGCAGGTAGTCCTGCTGGGCCTTGTTAAAACGGTGGATCTCATCGATAAAGAGGATCGTTTTCTTCCCGAACATCCGGAAGGAATCCTTAGCCTCTGCAACAGCTTTCTCCATATCTTTCTTGCCGGATGTCGTCGCATTCATCTGCACAAACTCCGCGCTGGTCGTATTGGCGATCACCTTCGCCAGGGTTGTCTTGCCGGTTCCGGGAGGGCCGTAAAAAATCAGAGAGCTGATCATATCCGCCTTGATCGCCCGGTAAAGGAGCCGGTTCTTTCCTATTATATGTTCCTGCCCAACAACTTCGTCCAGGGTGCGGGGCCGCATCCTGACGGCCAGCGGCGATTCCTTCTGCCGCTGCTGCTGGCCAAAATAATCAAATAAATCCATGTACTCTACCTCAGTTTATCTCCTCAAGTCCTGTTCAGACTGCGTATGATCGCGTATCCATCCTCCAGGTCTACAACACTGTAACAGCCCTGCTCAAAAACAAAATTCCAGTAGCCTTCCAGAGGCATGGACAGCAGGGATGCCAGCATATGGCCGAAAGTTCCCTTGTGGGCGGTAATAAGGACAGAAGCTTTCCTCATCGATTCCGTAGTGGATAAGGAGATCAGGTCCCGGCAAAATGCATCCACCCGGTCTCTGACATCCCGGAAACTCTCCCCTTCAGGGATACGATAAAAACTGAAATCCTTGTTCCAGGCTTCCAGTTCCAAGGGGAATTCCTCCTGCAGCTGGCCGTATGTCCGGCCCTCGAACACCCCGAAATCCTGTTCCATCAGCCTGTCATCCGGCCGGATCAGAGAATTCAGAGACTCTTTAGCAGAAAGATCTGCCATAATGCCCGCTTCCTCCAGCAACAGCCGGGCAGTATCCCGGGCACGCAGCAACGGACTGCTGATCACCTGCTGAAAGGACAGGCCCTCAAGCATGCGGCCAACCTCCCTGGCCTGGTCCATGCCTTTTTCGGACAGGCCGGCATCCGTCACACCGTAATAACACCCCTTCTTATTATATGAAGTCTCTCCATGTCGAACCAGGTATAAACGCATAGTTACCTCCCTCATCTCTTTCGATCACAAATAGTATAACATAATCCCGATTTTTCGGAAACAGGAAGGGGCTCAGGAACTACGCTTCAGCATCCTGATCTTGCCACTGGTCTTATCTATATAATACACAGAGTCAGACAGCAGGTCCTCCGGGTAAACAACCGTCTTATTGCAGCTGCTGACCATCTCAAAAAGATCCCTCGGATCCTCCACAAACTCTTCTGAAACAAGGATCAGTTCATTGATACTGCTGGGCAGGATATAGAATCCGCTATCCGTGTAGACTGCGAAATCCGCGAGCAGGTTCTCATATAACAGGGTAGATGCCCCGTTGGTCCCATGAATGTTGGTTAAGACATAGAGAGCATTCCCCGGCTCCGGCCGAACATTCTCCGGATCTTCCCCCTCCCTGAGCAACTGCTTTCCTCCCCGCTCCATATCAGCCAGCTGGCCCAGCAGGTCTGACATCTCCCGGATCACCGGCGGAAACAGCTTTCTGGTCGTAGCCATAGCTGCTTCCAACAATTCTTCCAGGCTGATTCCCCAGACTTCCATAAGCCGGTTGTTCACCACGGCACTGGCCATACCTTCACTGTTCCTGGCAGAGATCCAGCGAAACGTAATGGCCAGGTCAAACACAGGAATGTGGGGACAGTCCTCCAAAAACTGACGATTCTTTTCATAATTTACAAGCCGGAAGATTACCTTCCCCTTCATCTTCTCATAATCATCCAGGTCCGGAATATTCTGAGGGGTGTTCCTGATCTTAAATTCATATTCCGCCCGGATCAATACTATAATCTGTGGAATCTCATAACCCTGCTGATACATATCATAATAGCGCTCAAGATAAATCGCAGGAGATGCATTCTCCCCCGCTTCCATGATATAAACAGCCACTTTCTTCTGTCCGTTATTCTTATAGAACTCCGATACTTCCACCTCTCCGTCATCCATCCAGTCGGTCAGGATCCTCTCCCGGATTACATCCTGAAATTCATTATAATCCATCATTCTACCATCCTTTCTGCATCCAATGCATTGATCATTTCCACTATCATACCATTTATTTCCATATATTACCAGTTATATTTTAACATATTTAGTATTTTCTAGCATTTTCTTCTTTCAGCATGAAACCCTGCCTATTCTTATCCAACTTTTTTTATGGTATAATATAAAAAGAAAATGAAATGAAACAAAAACCAGAAAGGAGCTGCTATGAAACACAGATTAACAAAAGCGCTTACCCTGCTCCTCGTTTTCGTCATGATGGCTCTGCCTCTGGCAGGCTGCGGTCAGACAGGCGGTCAAGACTTTTCTGAGGGGGTAGAGCTGAATACCTCTGCTCCGGAAGGCGAGGAAAGGACCATCGCAGGAGATCCCTCCGATGAGGAAGCGCCCCTGGCGGATATTCCCGATGAAGACGGCTGCTATACCAGCAAGGAAGATGTGGCTGACTATCTGATCTGTTACGGACGTCTTCCCGGTAATTTTATTACAAAGAAAGAAGCCAAAAAGCTGGGCTGGTCCGGTGGAGGATTAGAAAAATATGCCCCGGGCATGTGCATCGGCGGAGACCGTTTCGGCAACTATGAAGGCCGGCTGCCCCGGGTGAAAGGGAGAACCTACTACGAATGTGACATTGATACTTTGGGAGCCTCAAAGCGAGGAGCCAAAAGAATCGTTTACTCGGACGACGGGCAGATTTATTACACGGATGACCACTATGAAAGCTTCACCCTGATCTATGGAGATGATGAATGATGAAAATAATAATTGACGGAACGATGATTCAGAACAAAGAAGACCTGTATCAGGCCATGGATGATGTGCTCCATTTCCCGGAGTATTTCGGTCATAATCTGGATGCGCTCTACGATGTGCTGACAGAGCGGACCGACCGGCTGACGGCAGAGTTTTTCCACTATGATCTTCTGACAGAGAAGCTGGGGGAAGAATTCTGTGAACAGCTGTGCCGGGTATTTCTGGACGCGGATGCGGCTGTGGTGCGGCAGTATGAATAGAAATAAATAATCGCTATCAGACTATTAGAAATTAGAGTCGTCCGTGGCCGTAGTATCGTCAGGTGCAGATTTCGAAAACGGACTGCTTAAGCACTCGAAAGATCCGTTTCTGAAGGGGCTCCGCTTCCTAAACTCGCTTCGCTCGAACAACGTCGCGGAGCCCACAACGTATCTTTCTCGCTGTAAGCAGTTACCGTTTTCTCAGGACAGCACCTTCCGATACTACGACCCTAGGACGACTTTTTATATTGTTCTTAAAACCAATCGCCTGGGTATCATGAGATCAGGAAAGGACTGTTCTGAGGAAATGGCAACTGCTAAAAGCACTTAAATTACGTTTCGAGCTCATCGACGTTGTTTGAACAAGGTGAGTTTAGGAGATGAGCGAGGCGGAAACGGAATTTCAGTGCGCTTAAGCAGTCCATTTCTGAAGCCTGTCCTTGATGATCTTATGATACCCAGGCGATTCGATAGGGCAATATAATAAAAAGAGGAGTTGGCACCAACTCCTCTTTCATTATTTATGCTTGTACATAGTAAAAAGCTAACAGGATCGCACTGAAAACAGGCAGACCCAGGATAAAGGTCAGGATCTGGGATCCTCTCAACCTCATCCGGTGCACTCTTCCCTGGAAAGCTGCGCCAAGTCCGGCGCCGCATTCCTCCATGACATGAATCGCGGCCTTCTGCCAGCGGGTAAGCAGGTCAAGGGGCAGGGAGAAGATCTTCGCACTGAGTACAGCTGTCAGAATCAGGGCGAGCAGCAGGTAAGCTGGAATCCAACCGGCTCCCAGGTGCAGCTGCATCAGGTCCACAAGGCCTGAATAACTGATCACATAAAGAATCAGCCTGTGCCAGAAATAGATCTGCAGGGTCCTCTGGCCGATCTTGTCCAGCAGCGGAATCCTGATATTGGGCGTCAGGCACATGATGGCTCCGCCCATGAGAAGAGCGATTCCGTAGAAGGCCAGACGGTCCATAAATCCGCATTTTGTCACATGGATCAGGGCGTAGGCGTTCCTGGCTGTGAACAGGCGGATGTAGGGATAGAACACATCCGTCATGCCGAAACAAACCCAGGTTATCAGAATGATCACCAGCCCGGAAGGGATCTTCATCCACTTGTTCGAGGCAAATTCCCTGACGTTCTTCTCTTCCAGCACGTAGCCTAAATAATAGCAGGGGAAGAACACAATGATCCTGGACAGATTCAAAAAGCTTCCGATTGAATTCACGTATCCTGCGGCGCAGGCAATAATTATGGAAGCCAGGAGCACTTTAATGGGGTCTTGTTTCCTCACAATATAGCCAAGAACCATGAATGCTGCCATGGCAAACATGTACCAGGGAATCCCGGTATCACTCAGAAACATAAAGTGAGGATGCTTGCCGAAACCAATCTTAATAAAGAAGATAAAAAGCTTCATCAGGTAACCGATCATAGCGAAATAAACCGGTTTTCTCCAGCAGAATGCACTCCTCTCATCCCATTTTCTGCACATAAGGCCGGACATGAAGATAAATAAAGGCATATGGAAGGAATAGATCCATATAGACATTCCCCGGAACAAGGGCAGGGCATCTTCGCCGGCTGCAAACTGGTTGGTGAAATGTCCCAGCACCACTGTGATCATCAGCAGGGCCTTCAGATTATCCCATTTATATATTCTTTCTTTGGCTTTCTTAATCGGAGCTTCCGTGCCGGAAGTTCCTCTCAGAAATGACTCCATTTCAATCATACCTCTCAATAATAGCCTGGTTATTATCCATCGGAACGATTATAACATCTGAAAAATAAGATATCCAGTCGAAATATTAACAATATTGTAACAATATTTATCCTTTTTTTAGGAAATGCTTCTAAACAAGGGCTTCGTTCAGGCTGCCACTGCGAAAACCTGCCAGGTCCATAGTCACATAGGAAAAGCCCAGCGCCCGGAGTTTTTCATTCACCTGATCTTTCACTTCCAGCAGCTGAAGAAAATGTTCCGGCTCAATCTCAATCCTGGCGATCTTTCCATGAACCCGGACACGGAGCTGGTCAAAGCCTAAGTCAAAGAGGACTTGTTCCGCCCGGTCGACCATGGCAAGCTTATCCTCGTTGATCTCATCTCCGTAGGGAATCCGGCTGGCCAGGCAGGCAAAGGAAGGCTTATCCCAGGTAGGCAGATTCATTTTCTTCGATAAAAGACGGATTTCTTCCTTGGTCAGGCCTGCTTCCCGAAGGGGACTACGGATCCCCAGTTCCGCGATTGCCTGCAAGCCGGGCCGGTAGTCTCCCAGGTCATCCATGTTGGACCCCTCCACGACAAAGGGGATACTGTTTTCTTTTGCAGCATCCAGGAAAGTCTGAAAGATCTCTTTCTTGCAAAGATAACAGCGGTTGGCAGGGTTCTTTCTGACTTCCTCTACCGCCAGGGGTTTCACTTCCAGGACCAGCTGGGGAATGTCATGCTGAGCACAAAAAGTGTGAGCATCCTTCCGCTCCCGATCCGCCATAAAGCAGGAATCCGCAGTGAATGCGACTGCATTTTCAGAAAGGGCCTCTCTGGCTGCCATCAGCAGAAAAGTGGAATCCACCCCACCGGAGAAGGCAACCGCCACCCGGCCAAGAGCCTTCAGATTATCCAGCAGGGCCTTATATTTTGTTTCCATATCATTCTCCTCAAAATTTAACGACAGGCCAGCCGGTTGATCTGAGTCGCCATGTAGCCGGCTCCGTATCCGTTATCAATATTCACTACCGCGATTCCGTTGGCACAGGAATTGATCATAGTGAGCAGGGCGGACAGCCCATGCATACTGGCTCCGTAACCAACCGATGTGGGAACTGCGATCACCGGATTGCTTACTAAACCTCCAATTACGCTGGCCAGAGCCCCCTCCATGCCCGCCACCGCAACCACACAGTTGGCATTGGTAATCTTGTCGGTATGGGACAGGAGCCTGTGGATCCCGCACACGCCGGCATCATAGATCCGTTCCACATTCGCTCCAAAATACTCTGCGGTCTGCGCCGCTTCCTCCGCCACAGGGATATCTGCGGTTCCCGCTGAACAGACAGCGATCATGCCTTTTCTCTCTTTATCCGGTTTCTCGTATTTCAGGATCCGGGATACCGGGTCGTAGCTGATCTCCGGTATGATCTCCCGGATCAGCGTGTACTGGTCATGGTTTGCCCGGGTGCCAAACACTTCCCCATTCAGCTCATAGAGCTTCAGATAGATTTCCTTGAGATAATGGTCAGGTTTGCCGCTGCAGAAAATCACCTCAGGGAACCCGGACCGGATTTCCCGGTGGGTATCCAGCTTGGCGTAGTCACCCAGCTGAACATAGGGTTCCTTGCGGAAGTAATTTTCCGCTTCCTCCAGGGTTATGTGACCCTCTTTAAATTTTGCCAGGACTTCTTTTATTTCCATATATGCTAACTCCTCTTCTATTAATGATTTCATCGATCAGCCTGTGAAGCCGGTAAATCCCCAGGTCACCGTATCCAAAAGCAAAAATTCCTGTGTTCCGTAAGGTTCCCCAGCCGAATCCGTAGAAAACACATCACAGGATATGATATTTCCCTTTTTGCTAATCT
>CAMOYC010000020.1 GCA_946629665.1 uncultured Lachnospiraceae bacterium | reverse complement strand
AAACCGCTTATATTAAGGCTGGTCAGGCCGCCGCAAAAGCCAAACAGGCCAGCCATATTCGTTACATTCGAAGTGTCCCAATTACTCAGATCAAGGGCAGTAATTTCAGGACAGTTATAAAACAGATAGGAAAGGTCGTCTGCCAGCCGGATCCCCGGTTCGAAAGAAATGGATTTCACACCGGTATCATACCAGAGCTTCCTGTCAGCCCCACCCTCGAGATAGACCGTATACTCCACATCTTGGATCGTCGCCTTGGATGGCACAGTCACCTCGGCTGCGGAACCGGTATACTGGTCAAGCCGGATCAGGCCCTTCTCCTGATCGAGCGTATAGCTGTAATCACTTAGCCAGGGAGAATCTGCCGCCCTGGCAGGAAGCGTCCCCCATAACCACAAAAAAGCAAGTAAGAAAACAGCTGCTATCACTGCTTTTTTCCCTTTTGCAAGCATATTCATAAACGATGTTTCATACTCCATTTTATATCCTCCCCATAATAAAAAAACGAGTATCCTATACAAATTATAAAGTACCATTTCCATTATACCAGACCGGTGAAAAGGCCTGTAACAAAAAAAGTAACCCCCTTCCTGCAGGTGAGGAAGGGGGCAATGAATCATTATGCTATACCGGCGTCCGGCCTGTTGACTTTTATTTTTTTATCAGCAGAGATTTTCCTGTCATCTGTGCGGGCTGCTCCATCCCCATAATCTCAATGAGAGTAGGGATGATATCACAGAGTCTGCCGCCCTCGGCTAAGGTGTAAGCCGGGTCGTAGTTATAAAGAATGAAAGGTACCTGGTTTGTGGTGTGTGCGGTATGAGGCTGTCCGGTCTCATAGTTGATCATCTGCTCAGCATTACCATGGTCCGCACAGATAAAGAGAACGCCGTCTGTCTCCTTCACTGCCTCCACTGCGCTGCCCACACACTGGTCAACCGTCTCAACTGCCTTGATCGCTGCATCGATCACACCGGTATGTCCAACCATATCCGGGTTGGCAAAGTTGATCACGATCACATCATACTCACCGGAACGGATCGCTGCGTTCAGCTTTTCGCTTACTTCCGGCGCGCTCATCTCAGGCTGCAGGTCATAGGTTGCCACTGCAGGGGAGTTAACAAGGATACGGTCCTCTCCTTCGTTCGGCTCTTCCAGTCCGCCGTTGAAGAAGAAGGTTACGTGAGCATACTTCTCTGTCTCAGCCAGACGCAGCTGCTTTAATCCCTTCTTTGCCAGGAACTCACCGAAGGTGTTGGTGATCTCTTCTTTCTTGAAGGCTACAAACTTATTCGGGATATTCTCGTCATAGTCCTTAAAGCAGACATAGGTAAGGGGCATATAGCCGTTCGGCCGCTTCAGGTACTTCATATTCTTGGTTGTGATCTTCTCGCCTTCCTTGATCTCGAAAGCATCATCACCGAAGCAGAATGCTCTTGTGATCTCACGGGCCCGGTCAGGACGGAAGTTGAAGAAAATAACAGAATCGTTCGCCTTCACGGTTGCCAGCGGAGCTCCGTCTTCCCCGGTGATCACGGTCGGAACCACGAACTCGTCTGTAATACCTTCATCGTAGGAAGCCTGCATAGCCTTAATGCAGTCATCCGCCTTATTTCCTTCGCCTAAAACAAGGGCATCATAAGCCTTCTGGATGCGGTCCCAGTTGTTATCCCTGTCCATCGCATAGTAGCGGCCATGGAGGGAAGCAACTTTACCTACACCGATCTCTGCTGCCTTGTCAACCAGTTCCTGAAGATATCCCTTTCCGGATGCCGGAGGAGTATCACGGCCGTCGAAGAAAGGATGCAGATATACATTCTCAAAGTTCTCTCTCTTACAGAGCTCAAGGATCGCATAGAGATGGGTGTTATGGCTGTGTACGCCGCCATCGGAAAGCAGACCCCAGAGATGAAGATCGGAGTTGTTCTCTTTACAGTTATTGATCGCGCGGAGAAGTTCCTCATTCTTAAAGAACTCGCCGTCCTTGATATACTTTGTGATCAGAGTAAGATCCTGGTAAATGATACGGCCGGAACCGATGTTCATATGTCCAACCTCGGAGTTGCCCATCTGTCCGTCGGGAAGGCCAACAAAACTTCCGGATGCATTGCCCGGTGCAAACGGATAATCCTTCTTCAGCATGTCCATGACAGGCGTATTCGCAGAGTAGATCGCGTTCCCCTCTGTCTTATCACTGAGTCCGTAACCGTCAAGTACCATAAGTACAACTGGTTTCTGTGCCATATGTAGTCTCCTTTTCTTATATCATGTTAGTGTTAGTATTTTTCTATTCTATGATATCATACTTTTATTTATTTTCAATCATTTCATGATGAAATTAAGGGTGGATCCTGTACAAATTACCAAAGTTTTATTTTGGTGCAAAACGATTATTTTCTTCGTCGTAAACATAGCCGGCCGCCTCCAGCTTCTGCCGGATCTCCTCTTCTTCCACCATGTAGGCGCCGGCAAAGGAGGCCAGCGAATCATAGTGATCTCTCAGCTGGGTGTTCACAAAACTCATGAGCATGATCGGATCTTTGGGTAATGCCATGATAAGTCTCCCTTCTTCTATTATTTAAGAGCCCGGATCAGTTCCTGGATCGCCGCTGCATCCGAGGGGCTGACCGTGACCTTCACTCTTCCGGTATTCTGACCCGGCCTGGTAACCAGGAGCTCCAGCTCCGTGCCCGGCTCCAGTCCCTGGCCGAAAGTTTTGCCCAGATAATCAAGGGCTTTGGGATGATTTCTTTTCAGAACACTGAAAACTTCTTTTAATTTAAGTATCGCTGTCGGGTTCATATTTATCCTCTTTTCTTTTTTCACGTCAATGATCCTGTGATACCATCATAAGATTTTTCATAAGAAAATACAAGCATTACCGCCATTTTTGTGCTATACTAAAAAACGTTTCACTTGTTCTTTATCATGAAGGAGGACCCTAGAATGGACTATCGCAAAGAATCCCTGAAAATGCATTATAAATTAAAAGGTAAAATAGAGATGATCTCCCGGGCACCGGTAGATTCCGAGGAAGCGCTCAGTCTGGCCTACACACCCGGTGTGGCAGAACCCTGTCTTGAGATCCAGGAAGATGTCAGCAAGAGTTATGAACTGACCAGGCGCTGGAACACCGTTGCGGTAGTCACTGACGGTACTGCCGTACTCGGTCTGGGGGATATCGGGCCGGAGGCAGGCAT
Organism: uncultured Lachnospiraceae bacterium; assembly: GCA_946629665.1. Lineage (GTDB taxonomy): Bacteria > Bacillota > Clostridia > Lachnospirales > Lachnospiraceae > Anaerobutyricum. Next base: position 19,512 of record CAMOYC010000020.1, on the reverse strand, counting down.
GCCGGTCATGGAAGGAAAATGTGTGCTCTTTAAAGAATTCGGCGGCGTCGATGCAATCCCGCTCTGTGTCCGCACGCATGATGTGGATGAGATCGTCCGTACCGTAGAACTGCTTGCCGGCAGCTTCGGCGGTATTAATTTAGAGGACATTGCAGCTCCCCGCTGTTTTGAGATTGAGAAACGTCTGAAGGAAGTCTGCGACATTCCGATCTTCCATGACGACCAGCACGGAACTGCCGTGATCACACTGGCGGGCGTGATCAACGCTTTAAAAGTGGTGGGCAAGAATCTCGAAGATGTCAAGATCGTCACCTCCGGAGCCGGTGCTGCCGGAATCGCGATCATCCGTCTTCTCATCTCCATGGGCCTGAAGAACGTCGTGATGACAGATCGGCGCGGAGCGATCTATAAAGGCCGGGAGGGACTGAATCCCATCAAGGAAGAGATGGCTGAGATCACCAATCTGGCTATGGAAAAAGGAAGCCTGGCAGACGTGATCAAAGGCGCCGACATCTTTATCGGTGTCTCCGCCCCCGGCACCTTGACCCCGGATATGGTGAAAAGCATGGCGAAAGATCCCATTGTCTTCGCCTGCGCCAACCCGACGCCGGAGATCTACCCGGACGAGGCAAAGGCAGCGGGAGCTGCTGTCGTATCTACAGGCCGGTCTGATTTCCCGAACCAGGTAAACAATGTACTCTGCTTCCCCGGCATCTTCCGAGGTGCCCTGGATGTGAGGGCTTCCGATATCAATGATGAGATGAAGATTGCGGCAGCCTACGCTCTCGCAGGCCTGGTGAGCGAGGAAGAACTCTGTGCCGATTATATCCTGCCCAAGGCATTTGACCCTAGGGTGAAAGATGCGGTGGCCGCTGCCACGGCTGAAGCAGCCAGAAAGAGCGGCGTGGCAAGAATTTAAAATAAAAAGATCAAGACAAAGAAATCGGGGAGAAGCTCATCCGCCTTGAGCTTCTCCCCTTTTTCTGCATTTCTTCTATTTTTATGTTCATGCTCAAGATCAATGGTTATCTTGCTTCAGCCAATGAGGCCAAAGGTCCACAGGATGCCGGCATGAAAGGGTACTCCGGCCCGGAGGATGACTTTTGGCTCCTCCTCAACCTGGATGGAATTAGAGATAAACTGGGTCTCCAGGGCGATACCGTCCCGGTTTTCATAGGGTTTGCCATGCTTGCCTTTCGCTCCTCCGCTCAGGTAGTTGGCGGTGTAAACCTGGACCACCGGGTAAGAAGTAGATATCGTCAGACTACGTCCGCTCCCGGGATGGACCAGGCTGATCTGGTCGTGGTCATCGCTCAGGATCCAGGAATGGTCATAGCCTCCTGCATTGCGGATCTGTTCATGATCCTCGGCAATCCTCTCCCCGACCTTTCTCGGCACCCTGAAGTCGAAGGGAGTTCCCTCTACAGAAAGAGTCCTGGCCGTCGTCAGACCGGTATCATCCAGGCAGGCGATCCGGTCTGACGCGATCCTTAGTTCATGCTCATATATTTTCTCCGGAAAGGCTTCTTCCGCTCCGGAGGGATTGTGCCCTGACAGGTTAAAATATGCATGGTTGGTCAGATTGACAATGGTATCTGCGTCACTGACACAGTCAAAGTTGATCAGGACCTGATCATCTTTGATCAGATAGGTAACCGTCACATCCAGGTTGCCGGGGTAGCCTTCTTCCCCGTCCGGGGAATGATAGGTGAAACGGATCCCCTCGCCGATCGGCTCCGCCCGGAAGATCTGTCTGTTAAATCCTTTTAATCCTCCGTGCAGATGGTGGGGGCCACAGTTTTTTGCAACAGGATACTCTCTCCCGTTTAGGGTAAATACTCCCCCGCCGATCCGGTTTGCCACTCTTCCGACAACGGCACCCAGGCAATTGCCGTCAGTCAGGCAATCGGTTACATCCTGATAGCCCAGGACAATATCCGCAAACCTGCCGTCCCTGTCCCTGGTCTCCAAAGAAATGATATGGCAGCCCAGATTGGACACGGTCATGCGGATCCAATCCGTGGTCAATTCATAAAAAGCGATCCCGCTTTCTGTTTCTTTTATTTTCCTGATCTTACTCATAGTCTACTGATAGATGATCTCTTCTGTGTCTTTGTCAAACACATGGATCTTGTCTGTATCAATTGCCAGCTTTACATCGTCTCCCAAGCGTACCTGGTACTTGGAAGGGATCCTGGCGATCATCTTGCTTCCCTGGATATTGAAGTAGAGGTAGATCTCAGATCCCATCATCTCATCCAGATCGATATGGGCGTTGAGAACCGCATCCCCGGCCTTGGCCAGAGCATTTTCTTCAATGTGAAGGTCCTCCGGACGAACGCCCAGGACAACTTCTTTGCCAACGTAGGAAGCAAACTTCTCATCGGAAACCGGAACTTTAGCCGTGTCTGCGATAAGCAGGTAACCGCTTCCGGCCTTCTCCACCTTAGCGCTCATGAAGTTCATCTGAGGAGATCCGATGAAGCCGGCTACAAACATATTTGCAGGGTTGTTATAGAGTTCCTGCGGTGTATCAAACTGCTGGATGATACCATCTTTCATCACGCAGATCCGGTCGCCCATGGTCATCGCTTCAGTCTGGTCGTGGGTTACATATACAAAGGTAGTCTGCAGACGCTGATGCAGGGAAGAAATCTGGCTTCTCATCTCGGTACGGAGCTTGGCATCCAGGTTGGACAGAGGCTCGTCGAGAAGGAATACCTGCGGGTCACGGACCATCGCACGGCCTAAGGCAACACGCTGGCGCTGGCCGCCGGAAAGAGCTTTAGGCTTTCGGTCGAGGTAGGGCTCTAATTCAAGGATCTTAGCTGCTTCCCTTACCTTCTTGTCGATGACGTCCTTGGGAGTCTTTCTCAGTTCCAGGGCAAATGCCATGTTTTTGTAAACGGTCATATGCGGGTAGAGCGCGTAGCTCTGGAATACCATGGCGATGTCACGGTTCTTGGGTGCCACATCATTGACAACCCGGTCACCAATGTAGAGTTCTCCGTCTGAGATACTCTCCAGGCCTGCGATCATGCGGAGTGTTGTTGACTTACCGCATCCGGAAGGTCCTACCAATACTACGAATTCTTTATCTTTGATCTCCAGATTGAGATCCGGAATAACAGTCACGCCGTTATCATAGGTTTTTTCTACATGTTCAAAACGAATACCAGCCATTTTTTCGTTCCTCCAATCTATGTGATATGAATATTATTTTCTGACGATATCAATTCTTATTCCTTAACGCCGCCTAAGGTTACGCCGTCAACAATGTATCTGGAAAGAAGCAGGTAAACGATGATGATTGGGATGATCGCGATCGTGATCAGCATGTAAACCTTACCCATATCGAACTTCAGGAAGTCTGCGCTTCGCAGAGCTGCGATGAGGATCGGGAGGGTTTTCTTATTGTTGTCGGAAATAACCAATGCAGGAATGAAGTAGTTGTTCCACGCTCCGACGAAGGAGAAAATGGCCTGGACCGCCATAGCCGGCTTCATGATCGGAAGCACGATGCGGTTGAAGGTCATGAACTCCCCGCATCCGTCCATTCTTGCAGCTTCCACCAGCTCCATGGGGAGGCTGGACTGAATGTAGCTGTACATGAAGTAGAATACAGCCGGCGCAGCGATGGAAGGAAGGAACAGGGGCCATAAGGTGTTCATCATATGCATTCTGTCAACCAGTCTTACAAATCCCAGAGCGGAAACCTGTGTAGGCATAGCCAGGATCAGCATGATGAAAACGAAAGCCGGTTTCTTTAACTTAAAATCATAGGCATACAGACCGTAGGCGGTAAGCGCTGAAAAATACGTAGCAAGGATCGCGCTTGCGCTGGATACGATCAGACTGTTCTTGATACCGGATAACACCGGGATATTGGCATCGGCCATTACTTTCTTGAAGTTTGAAACAAAGGATGTTCCCGGAAGGAAAGAAAAACCTTTCTGAATGTCAAAGTGGTTTCTGGTCGAGTTTATCAGAAGAATGTAAAAGAAGAACAGGCACAGGAAAGCCAGGAATATCAATACAAGGTGCACAAACAGAGTAAAGATCGGATGTGCATTTTCATTTTTCTGTCTCATATTATCTCTCCTTTCTTCATTCACGCCTTAGCTGCCCTGGCAGCTTTTTTCTTCTTCTTTTTCGGTTTGGAATCATCACCGTTCAAGGAGAAGTAAACACCGATACAAAGGACTGCACAGATGATAAAGAGGATGACGGATATGGAACCGGCCATACCGTAATTCTTACTGTACAGGTGGTTATTCAGGAACATGATAATGGTGGTTACCGTTCGGTTCGGTGTTCCCTTACCGTTCGTTAAGATCTGAGGAACATCGAACATCTGGAGACCGCCGATCATGGAAGTGATCAATACATATACAAGGATCGGTCGAATGTTTGGCAGGGTGATCTTGAAAAAGATCTGTGTATGGTTACATCCATCCAGCTCGGCTGCCTCAAAGAGGGCCGGGTTGATACCCATAATTGCCGCCATCAGAAGGATGGTGGTATTACCGAACCACATCAGGAAGTTCATCAGGCCAACCAGGCCTCTCGCACCGACCACGGTGGAAAGAAAACGGAACGGCTTGTCGATCAGTCCTGCAGAGATCAGGAAGGCATTCACCGGACCGTTATCAGAAAACAGGGCGAAGAATAACATGGAAAATGCGGATGCCATGATCAGGTTGGGCATGTAGATGACCACCTTAAAGAACTGCTTTCCACGGATCTTCAGTCTCAGGTCGGTAAACCAGGCTGCCAGAAGCAGGGAAAAGAAGATCTGCGGCAGGAATCCGATGATCCAGAGGATTAATGTGTTGCCCATATATTTGGTAAAATCACTGCCAAGCAGTGCTTTGTAATTTTCTAATCCAACGAAGTTGGGACCTATGATGTTAAGTCCGCTTCTGTAATATTCAAAGAAACTGTAGTAGATAGTTGATGCCAGCGGAATCATCTGAAAGATTAGGAATGCTGCAAAGAAAGGAAGAATAAAAATGTATCCCCATTTTGCGTAACTGACTGATTTCCGCTTTGTCGATCCTTTCATCTCTTTTCCTCCTCTCACGGTAATGAAACGAATATAAGGTAACTAAAATAAAATAAATATAATAGCGATAACAGCGGGATACGATCAACGAAAACGTTTTAGTAAATTTTTCTAAAAAGGGGGTGGCTGGAGAATGCCACCCCCCTGCAGATTTACATGCCCCCTCGGTGACAGGTACAATCCTTAGGGATCATGCTTATATTAATTCTGATGATTAATCAGGCCAAACAACCTCTGTTAACTCAGGATAAGTCTCCTTGATCGCTGTCTCGAAGTTAGCCTTTGCATCATCGATGGAGATGTTGCCATCAAAGTAATCTTTGAAAGCTGCCTGGAATTTCTCGTTACATCCCTGATCGTAAGCACCTGCGTTGCTCATATCGATCTTCTTAGCTGCCTCTGCGAACAGAGCTACATGGTTCTGTCCACCAAGGAAGTCGGAACCGAAGTCAGGATCTGCTGCGATCTCTTCCATAGCCTGCATATTGTTGGTGTAATCCTGTGTATCTAATGTGATCTGCTTGTCAATGTCAGCGTTGCATGTTAACTGATACATAACGTCCTTAACCAGGTCAGCATTGTCTGTTCCTGTAGCTGCACAGATCCATGTGCCGCCCCAGTAGTAGGACTGAGGTCCTTCACATACTGCGTAGTCGCCGAAGATACCGTTGCCAACTTCTGCTTTTCCGCCTTCATCTTCCGGAGTCTCAAGAGAGTTTCCTAACAGAGTGAAGTTGATTCCCCATGTGGAGTAGAAGAATCCGAATACCTTACCCTTAGGGCCCTGATCTGCTGCCCACTGGTCATCCCAAAGAGAGGACTTGTTGTTGTATCCGTTGTCTGTGAATTCCTTAGTCTGCTCAACCCAGTTCATGATGTTTTCATCAACTTTAACGGTGGTTCCCTCAACCCAAGGAGCGGAAACGTTGTTGGAGAATGTTCTGTAGGAATCATCGTAACCGGAAAGCATCTTGTAGCCCTTCTCATGAGCCTGCTCAGCTACATCATTGAACTTATCCCAGTCAGATAAAGCTTCCTGAACTTTCTCAGGATCATCGGTTCCGAGAACGTCCTTTGCAATGGAGCGACGGTAAGCGAAGAGGCCGGGTGTTGCCTGCCATGTTGTTCCTTTGATTGCTCCGTTGTCGTCTGTTACGATGTCTTTGGTGTACTGATACTGGCCGGCCATATCCTCTTCTGTCAGTCCAAGGTCAGCAACGTTCATGGTATAATCAGAATTTACATACTTGAGAGCGTAGTCAGCTTCAATTAAGAAAATGTCGATCTTGTCGTCAGCTGCTGCATCTGCCTGTCCGAGCAGTGCCTCATCCAACTTGTTCTGATAGTTGTTGTTCTCATTCGGGTTAATGGTCCACTTAACGGTTGTGCCATCCTCTAAGGTAGTTGTGGACTTATCTTCTGCAACTTCCTTAACACCGGGATAGTAATCATTGAACCGGCTCTGGAACTCATCATTCCAGCACCAGATGTTAAGAACTTTTCCAGCTTCTGCGGACTCAGCAGCCGGAGCTTCTGTAGTCTCGGAAGTTGTGCTGCTGCTTCCACATGCTGCTGTGGATAAAACCATTGCGCCGGCAAGAGCCAGAGCTAATAAAGATTTTGCAGATTTTCTCATTAAAATGTACCTCCTCATAATAAAACATTTTATTTTATTGAAGCATCCCTGTCATCATATATTAATGCTTCAAAAGTTTCACACTGTATCCTTTGAGCAGTTTCCCTGATACCTTGATCATCTCCGGCTCGCTGATCCTCTTTTTCTCGATGGACTCCACCAGCTTGATCACCGACTGCCTGCCGATGCTGTCCGCATCCTGGTACCAGGTGGTAAGCTTGGGAGCGAGAACCTGGGAAAGGTTGATTCCGTCATATCCGGCAACACTGATGTCATCCGGCACGGATAAGCCTCTCCGCTCGAACTCATTCATGCCGCCCAGATAGGTAAAGTCATCCGGGAACATGATGGCCGTTGGAGGATCATCCAGATCCAGAAGGCTTCCCGCGGCGATCTGGCCGAACTTGGGATCATGGAACTTGCCCGCAATGACATATTCATTCGGAACCTCAATTCCATGTTCGTCCATGGCCCGGTAGAAACCAAGTATCCGCTTCTTGGTCACGGATGTGAGCTCACCATGAATAAAGGCGATCTTGCGATGTCCGTTGGCGATCAGGTAGGAAGCCAGTTCGTAAGCGCCTTCCACGTTGTCACTCATCACACAGCTTACATTATCAAATGCATAGTCGATGGTGACAACCGGAACTTCGCTTTTAACCAGTTCCATAACCGCTTCGCTCTCGAAATCAACGCTGGCAATCACAACCCCGTCGCACTTGCGATAACGGCAATGCTCTAAAACTGACATGTTCTGCTTTCCGAAGTTGTTACTCAGGAAAGTAATGTCATATCCGTGTTTTTCTGCTTCGGTCTTCACACTGTCTAAAATCGAAGAGAAATACTCGTGGGTCAGCCCGCTCATCGTCTCATCCACAAACAGAACTCCGATGTTGTTGGAGCTGTTTGTCTTCAGCTGCCTGGCAGCTGCGTTGGGCAGGTAATGCATCTCCCTGGCCGTCTTCTTGACCAGCTCGATCGTCTCCGGCCGGATATCGGTGTACCCGTTCAACGCTTTGCTGACTGTCGAGGGTGAAACGCCGCAGGCTCTCGAAATATCTTTGATCGTAACCATGGGTTCCTCCTCTCTATTCGCTGATGGGATGATACTACTGAAGTTGCATGAAAGATATCGAAAACTGCTTTCGAATACGTTTTCGTAATTTCATTTTAATCATTTTCTCCCCTGCCGTCAATCTGTTATTTTCACAAGTTTATCACACATTTTTTATTAATTTTGCACAAATTTATAATTTTATTGATTTTTTTATTTACAAGCTTCTTTCCCTCATTCTATAATTAGAGCAAATTACGAAATCGTATTCGTGACTTATTTAACAAACTTTATTTTCGAACTGCTTACCATATACAGAAAGGAATGATTCGAGATGAAATACGGTTATTTTGATGACGCCGCAAAAGAATATGTTATTACGACCCCTAAAACCCCTCTTCCCTGGATCAACTACCTGGGTTCCCAGGAGTTTTTCCGTCTGGTTTCCAACACGGCAGGCGGCTATTGCTTCTATAAGGATGCGAAGCTGCTTCGCCTGACCAGATACCGCTACAACAACAGCCCGATGGACTGTGGCGGTCACTATTATTACATTAAAGAGGGTGATTGTATCTGGAATCCGGGCTGGCAGCCGGTACAGACGGAACTTGATTCCTACAGCTGCCGTCACGGCCTGGGCTACACGATCATAGAGGGAAGCAAAAACGGGCTTACCGCTTCCCAGGAGATCTTCGTGCCGATCAATGAAAACTGTGAGGTAACCAGGATCACGCTCACCAATACTTCTGATGACAAGAAAGACTTTGATCTGTTCAGCTATGTGGAATTCTGCCTCTGGAATGCCCAGGATGATTCCTCCAATTTCCAGCGCAACTTCTCCACCGGCGAAGTGGAAGTGGAAGGCAGCACCATCTACCACAAGACTGAGTATCGGGAACGCCGTAACCATTATGCGGTCTTCTCCGTAAATGCTCCTGTAGAGGGCTTTGATACAAGCCGGGATGAGTTTGTCGGTCTCTATAACGGCCCTCACAATCCTCAGGCAGTCGCAGAAGGCAAGAGCCATAACAGCATCGCCCACGGCTGGGCGCCGGTTGGCAGCCACCACATTAAAGTGTCCCTGGCACCCGGCGAAAAAGTTTCCTACATTTTCGTCTTAGGCTACTGCGAGAACCCGACCGATGAGAAATTCATCGCTCCCGGCGTGATCAACAAAGCACCGGCTGACAGACTTCTGGCCGGTTACCAGACAGATGACCAGTTTGATGCAGCCTTCGCGGCTCTGAAGGAATACTGGGACGACCTGCTCTCCACTTACAGCATCCGGAGTGATGACGAGAAACTGAACCGGATCGTCAACGTGTGGAACCAGTACCAGTGTATGGTTACCTTTAACATGAGCCGGTCAGCCAGCTACTACGAGAGCGGCCTGGGCCGGGGTATGGGCTTCCGTGATTCCTGCCAGGATCTTCTCGGCTTCGTCCACCTGATCCCGGAAAGAGCAAGGGAGCGTATCATTGATATTGCCAACACCCAGTTTGAGGATGGCAGCACTTATCACCAGTACCAGCCTCTTACCAAGCGGGGTAATATGGAAGTCGGCAGCGGCTTCAACGATGACCCTCTGTGGCTGATCGCCGGAACTGCGGCTTACATCCGCGAGACCGGAGACTTCTCGATCCTGGACGAGCCCTGCGCGTTTGATAACGATGATTCCAAGGCCCAGCCTCTGATGGAGCATCTGCGCCGCAGCTTTAACTATACCGTGAATAACAAGGGACCGCATTTTCTTCCTCTGATCGGACGTGCGGACTGGAATGACTGCCTGAACCTCAACTGCTTCTCCGAGGAGCCGGGTGAAAGTTTCCAGACCACTGGCCCCAGCGAAGGACCGGTCGCAGAGAGTGTATTTATTGCCGGCATGTTTGTTAAGTACGGCCTGGAATATGCAGAACTCTGCCGCCACCAGGGCCTGGACAACGAAGTCCTTCAGGTGGAAGCAGAAGTGGAAAAAATGAAAGAAACGATCCTGGATGCCGGCTGGGACGGCGAATGGTTCATCCGGGCATACGACGCTTTCTCCGATCCTGTCGGCAGCAAGGTATGCGAGGAAGGCAAGATCTTTATCGAGCCTCAGGGCATGTGTGTTATGGCCGGTGTTGGCGTGGAGACCGGCGAGGCTGCCACTGCCCTGGAAAGTGTGGAGAAACACCTCGAAACCGAATTCGGTATCGTCCTGAACCAGCCTGCTTACACAAAATATCATGTGGAATTAGGCGAAATCAGCTCCTATCCGCCCGGATATAAGGAAAATGCCGGTATTTTCTGCCATAATAATCCATGGATCGCCTGTGCCGAAACCGTTTTAGGCCACGGCAACAGAGCTTTCTCCGTCTTTAAAAAGACCTGCCCGGTCTACCTGGAAGAGATCAGTGAGATCCACCGTACCGAGCCTTACGCATACTGCCAGATGGTGGCAGGTCGTGATGCTCCGACCCACGGCGAGGGCAAGAACAGCTGGCTGACCGGTACTGCCGCATGGACTTTTACCTGCATGAGCCAGTACATCCTGGGAATCCAGCCTACTTTGGAGGGACTGAAGATCGATCCTTGTATCCCGGATACCCTGAAAGGATTCCACTGTGATCGTAAGTACCGGGGTGTGACCTACCACATCGATGTGGACAACAGCGCAGGGGCTCAGAAGGGAATCGCTTCCATCACGGTTGACGGAAAGCCCGTGGAAAGCAATGTGATCCTGCCGCCAGAGGGAACAGCCGAAGTTCAGGTAAATGTTGTATTAGGATAAAAAGTGTTCTGTTTTCTCCTCTGAAAATGAATATAAAAGTATGAAAGGCAGACGCCGGAATTCCTCTCTTGTGTGAATTCCGGCGTTTGCCTTCCATCCGGGATCACCGGCAATGCAGTATTACTTTTACTTGATTAATCAATTTTCTTATGCTATAATTTATGCCAAACCTATGACGAAGAATAGTAATCAGGATCTGAATGTCATAAAGAGAGCTGCAGGTGGTGCGATTGCAGCTGATATTCCCTGACGAATGGCCTTCCGAGGGCGGCTTGAACAGACGAAGTGAACAGACCCTTGTCCGCTTCTCCCAGTAGATGTCGACGGTTCCCATCCGTTATCAGCCGGGTACGTATTATAAGAGTACGGAACATGAGTGGACGCGCATGCGTCAATATGGGTGGTACCGCAGAAGCAGGCAGCTTTTGTCCCATGGGACAATGGCTGTTTTTTTAATGTACAGAAAATAGCGATTTCCTGTACATTAAAAAAAATATCATATCATTGACAAGGAGGATAAGATAATGAGAAAAAACATGTTTAAGAAAACTCTGACCGGTTTCCTGGCAGCTTCCCTGCTGCTCGGTCTTACAGCCTGTGGTTCTTCCGGAACTGCTTCCGAATCAACACAAACAGATGCCGCAGGAACAACCTACAAGGTTGGTATCGTGCAGTATGTGGATGATGCATCTCTTAACCAGATCGAATCCAACATCGAAGCAGAGCTGGATGCCAAGGGCAAGGAGCTCAGCGTCACATTTGATTATGCGGACTATACCTTCAACGGCCAGGCAGACGGAACCGTGCTGAATCAGATCGCTTCCGAGCTGATCAGTGATGAGGTGGATATCATCATCCCAATCGCAACTCCCACTGCCCAGGTGATGCAGGCAGCGACATCCGAGAAAGATATCCCGATCGTCTTTGCAGCATGCTCTGACCCGGTAGGCGCCAAGCTGGTGGACAGCATGGAAGCCCCCGGTGCCAATATCACGGGAACTTCTGATGCCCTCAACACGAACGCGATCATGGACCTGATGCTGGCTGCCAACCCGGATACAAAGTATGTGGGCCTCCTCTATTCCAAGAGTGAAGATGCTTCCAAACAGCCCATCAAAGATGCAAAAGCTTACCTGGATTCCAAGGGGATCAAATATATCGAGAAGACAGGCACGACCAATGATGAGGTAGCAGCTGCCGCTGATGCCCTGGTCGCAGAGAAAGTTGACGCAGTCTTCACTCCTACTGACAACACCATCATGACTGCAGAACTTGGTATCTATGAGAAATTTACCGAGGCAAAGATCCCTCACTTCTGCGGAGCAGACTCCTTCGCCTTGAACGGTGCCTTCTGCGGATATGGCGTTGACTACGCAAACCTGGGAACTGCAACAGCTGACATGGCCGTCGATGTGCTGGTGAACGAAGCGGACCCGGCTTCCACACCGGTTCGGACTTTCGATAACGGACTTGCCCTGGTCAACACCGAAGTCTGTGAGGCGATCGGTTATGATTTCGCAGCCATCAAAGAGGCGTTCACCCCTCTTTGCACCAAAGTAGATGAAACGCAGACAGCAAAGGAATTTAAGTAAATGGCCGGATTTATTACGACAGAAATCGTGCAGACCGCGCTGGAGACCGGATTGATCTACTCTCTGGTAGCGCTGTCTCTCTTTATCAGTTTCAGCATCCTGGACATATGTGACCTGTCCACGGACGGCTGCTATACGTTAGGATGTGCCGTGGGAGCGGTCACTGCGATCGCGGGACATCCGATTCTCGCCCTGTTTGCCGCGATGGGCGCAGGGATCTGCTCCGGTTTTATCACTGCCCTGCTGCAGACAAGGCTGGGGGTTCCCAGCATCCTGGCAGGAATCATTGTGAATACCGGGTTGTATACCATCAACCTGGCAGTGATGGGGTTCTCTTCCAACCTCTCGGTTTTTGGAGTGGACACAGTATTTTCTTTAATAAAAGAAAAAAATGCCAGCCCCTTCTGGGCGGACTGGCATAAACTCATCTTTCTGCTGGTGCTTTTGCTGGCCATCTGCCTGCTGATCTGGTGGTTCATGGGAACCCGCCTGGGTCTTGCGATCCGGGCAACCGGAGACAGTCCGGCCATGGTCCGCGCTTCCTCCATCAACCCGGCTCAGATGATCACGGTTGGTCTGTGCATAGCGAATGCTTTAACCGGCCTTTCCGGTGCTCTCATCGGCCAGTATAACAAATCCTGTGATATCAATCTCGGAACCGGCATGGTAACCATCGCCCTGGCTTCCCTGATCATCGGCGAGACGATCTCCGGAAAGCGCAGCATGCTGGGCCGGATCCTGTGTGTAGTCGTGGGCTCCTGCCTCTATCGCTTCATCGTTTCCATCGCCCTTCGCCTGAACGTTCCGACGGAAGCCTTCAAGCTGGTATCTGCCGTGATCGTCGCGATCGCAATCGCTACACCGCAGATCAGAACCCTGATTGATTCCTATAAGAAAAGACAGGCTGCCATCGCGATGCGCAAACAGTACCAGAAGGGAGGGAATCGCTGATGCTTAAGATGATAGAGATTTCCAAGACCTTCCACCCCGGTACGATCAACGAGAAAAAAGCCCTCACCGGCATAAACCTTGATCTGAAAGATGGGGATTTTGTTACGATCGTCGGCTCCAACGGGGCCGGCAAATCCACCATGTTTAACACGATCAGCGGTTCATTTATCGCCGATGAAGGCTTGATTGAACTGGACGGGCGGGATATCACCTTTGAACCGGAACACCAGCGCAGCCGCTATATCGGCCGGCTGTTCCAGGATCCCCTGATGGGTACCGCACCCAACATGACGATCGAAGAAAATCTGGCGATCGCATACCTGCGTACCGCAAAGGACCCGACAGCCATCTTCAGCAGGATCAGCAGGAAGGAAAAAGACTTCTTCCGCGAGCGTCTTGCCCTGCTTAATATGGGCCTGGAAGACCGTATGAAGAATCCGGTCGGGCTCCTCTCCGGAGGCCAGAGGCAGGCCCTCACCCTTCTGATGGCCACTCTGGTGACTCCTAAATTACTCCTCCTTGACGAGCACACGGCGGCCCTTGATCCGGCCACCGCCAGCAAGGTTCTGGAGCTGACAAAACAGATTGTCGAAGAACAGCATATCACCTGTCTTATGATCACTCATAATATGAACCAGGCCCTGGACATGGGCAACCGGACCCTTATGATGGATTCCGGGCGGATCGTCTTCGACGTGGAGGGTCCGGAAAGAGCCGCCATGACCGTGGATGACCTGCTGCACAAGTTTGCAGAAAATGCAGGTCAGCGCCTGGACAATGACCGTATTCTTTTATCCGGTCACCACTAGATCTAAAACTTACCGGAAGACCCTCCGTGGGAATGGCCACCGCTGCTCATATGCGTTGTGGCCATACCTTCCGGCCTGTCTTCATTTCTTTCGATTCTCCTTCTCTCCGTCTCCGTTCTGAGATAGCGATCCTCTTTCACAGCAAATATGACATCCTCCGCCTTCAGATAGGCGTCGGCACTGGACTGTCTTCGAATTCCGTGAAGCTTGGAAGCTTTGCTTTTACCAAGCAGACCGGCGATCACTACGCCGATTCCCAGGTCTCCGATCAGCCAGCCGAAGGGAATGCCCTTAGATTCCGGCTCCTTGTTCTCCTGCCCCTGGCTCACTCCATAATAAACGCCGGCTTCCGCGTCTGTAAGGAGGGACTCGGAAATCTTCGCATACTCCAAAAAGGCCTGGGCATAGTTTCCCTCTGATAAGTAAGGCTGTACTTTCGTCATCATATATTTCTGGGCTTCGTCATTGAAGACTGCCCTGGCATCTCCGCTGGTGCTGATCGCCCAGTCCCTGTCATCCAGCGAAATCAGCAGCAAAACGCCGTTTAAATCTTCTTCCTGGCCATATCCGGAATTCTCATACAGCCAGTCCGCATACTCGGGAGGCGACATGCCGTCCAGCTTGTCAGCCGTTGCGACGACGACATCACATTTGTGCTTCCGGGACACTTCATTCAGAGTCTCCCCTACTTCCTGAGCCTCCTGGGTGGATAAGAGGCCTGCCTGGTCAAACAAAAGGGGCAGGGATGCCGCCCGAACGCCCAGGCTTCCCAGGAGGAAGAGGCAGGCAAGGATCAGATAACCTATTCTTTTTCTCATGTTCTCCCCCCTCCCTACATGAACACGCGAAAGATCATCATGACTATAAAAAGTCCCACTCCGATGACCAGCGCTCTTGTCAGTACGTATTTCCAGAAAGCACCCTTGTCTTCCGGCAGGTCACCGACCAGCTTTCCGGTCTGCCCGTTCATGGCAAAGGTGTAGGTTTTTCCGTCAAACTGGGTATTCAGAAGCCACACGGGATAGAGGGCGTACCGGTATCTGGCGTCCGTGATCTCCACGCTCTTCTCCTGCGCCGTGTAGCTGTCATAGGCGGCGAGGGAGGAATCCAGGGTCTCCAGGACAGACCTGTCGATCCTCTGCTTCGCCCTCTCGATCGTCTCCTCTTTTTGCACATCATATCTGTCAGCATAATAGCCGGAAAGATAAGCCAGCTTAAATGGCTTCAGTCCCTTGTTGTCATAGGGCTCGATCGCCTCCATCAGCGCATCGTCCATCTTTGCAGAACAATCCATGGGAACGTTTTTAAAGTGGAGGGTGCCTGCCCTGCGGACCCCATAATGCTTGGTTTCCCTGACTTCGTAATCGCCTTCCAGGTAAGTCCTGGTCTTTCTGGCATGATATGTCGCATCCATATCCACCTCAGCGTCAAGCAGCCAGAAGGGCACGTAGATTCCCTTGATCTCATCAATATGCTTGGAATGCGCGAAAGCCGGCGGCACAAAACTCATCTGGTCCAGGTGCTTGCGGTAAGCTTCCACAGCGGCCATCTTCTCTTTCTGAAAGGGGATGATCAGGTCCGGCATCAGTTTGCCGGAAAACTGTTCCTGCATCACAACCTGGCTGCCGCAGTAGGGACAGCTGGCAGCGCCGGTCACGTCATCCGTGATGATCTCCCCGCCGCAGGACTTGCAAAGGTAGGTCCGGATCTTCTCCTTATCCTCCTTGGCCCACTCGGAAGCAGTTACATTTTCCCAGAGCACGTTATCACTGTCTGCCTGGCCTGTCTGGGTTTCTTCCGGAGCCTCCTGGCCCTCCCCCGCAGGGGCGAGCTCTTCGTCAAACTCTGTGATATCCATCTCCGTACCACAGGACTGACATTTCATTTTCTGAGATGCACTGTCAAATGTCATCAGCCCTCCGCAGGCAGGACATTTGTATTCCAGCAGCTTAGCCATAACTCATCAACTCCTTTTTACCTATCTGCCTTTCCGCTTCTTTTTCACAAAATGATTGATAATGGCGCCAACTACAATGATGATCAGGGCAAAGATCAGTACCTTCTTGGCTGCCTCCTGGGGAATCAGCCCCTTATCCCCGATGGAGCCCTCATAGAAAGTGAGGGAATAACTGATCTCCACCGGATCACCCATGGCCGTGGTGTCTGCAATCACAGGAATGACCTGATCCATGGCACTGATCGGTATGGTAAATACAGAATTACCACCGTCTTTCGTCTCATTCAGGAATTTCTTTCCCCCCACGATCATATAGTCGTAGTAGGTGGAGGACCAGATCAGCTTTCCGTAGGCCCTGCCATCCTTCACCTTCAGAAGGGTCGGTGAAGAGATGCTGGCCCTGCCGCTTCCGCCGGTCATGTTCACTTCGATGGAATACTCCCCGTCTTTTATGCCGACATCCATAGCCTCCGCAGCCTCCCAGGCCTCCGCCGATGTATCGGAGCTGTCTGCCTGGGTTGTCTTCTCCTCCTTCTTCCCTTCCTCGGTGGTCTCTGTGCTCTCGTAGGCCTTCATGGCTTTCTCGATCTTGCTGTAATCCGGCAGCTCGAAGGGAAGGGCCTCCGCCGGCAGGGAAGCAGCCTCAAACACGAGGACCCTGTCATACCATTTGCTTCGGTTCTTGCTGAAGGCAGCGCAGTCGATCCCGGCATTCAGGGCTTCGACCGGAATCGTGAACGTGCACCGGCCATTCTCATCCGTAAAATCCACATAGTCTTCTGCAGGGGCGGCAGCCGCCTCCTTCCCGGTTCCCAGGTACAGCAGCAGGTAGCTGTGACTGGACAGGGTCATCTTCGCCTCCATCTTCCCATCTTTCACCGTGAGCAGACAATCATCCACACTGAAAAAATAGGAGCTGGAAGACACGTCGATCTTGTAGGATCCATCCTTGATCACGCTGCCGTAGATCGGCGTCATTCCGGGTTTTACCACGTCCATACTTCCCGCGGTATCCCCGCTGCCTGCTACGTTGCTGTGGGCCTCATCCGCCTGCACCGATGTCCCTAAGCCCGCAAAAAGCAGGCAGGCCAGGACAAAGGCCCCTATTATGATCCATTCTTTTAATCTTCCCATAATCATAAATCCTTTTCTAAACCAGTTTATCCGGATGGACCCGGCTTCTGCCGCGACCCATCTGATGTATCATGTCAATTATATCATAATTGGGAATCCGGATAAACTCGCTTTTTTCAAATACTTTTTCTTTCAAAATCTTTCCAACTAATATATAATGGTAAAAGCAGAATTGTGTCATAAAGGAGAAACTATGATCGAATTAAAAAATCTAACCAAGAAATTTGGTGATTTCACTGCGGTGGACCACCTGAACCTTCAGATAAAAACCGGCGAATTCTTTGGCCTGCTTGGCCCCAACGGAGCCGGTAAAACGACTACGATCAGTATGCTTTCCACAGTGCTCCTGCCAACTGAGGGCGAGATCCTGATCAACGGAGTGCCCCTGACCAGAAAGGCTTCCGCCCAGAAGCGCAAGCTTTCCGTGATCACCCAGGAGTATTCCATGCGCCAGGATATGACCATCAGTGAAGTGATGGAATATCAGGGAAGGCTTTATTACATGTCCCGCAAAGAAATCAAGGAAAAGTCCAAAGCGCTGCTGGAATTTGCGGACCTTTACCGTTATAAAAACCGGGTTGTCCGTCATCTCTCCGGCGGTATGAAGCGTAAACTGATGATCTGCAGAGGTCTGATGATCGATCCCGAGATCATGCTCCTTGACGAGCCGACGGCCGGCATGGATGCGCTCTCCAGACGCCAGATGTGGAGTCTGCTGCGCCAGATCAATGACAGGGACCTTACCATCATTCTGACCACCCACTATATGGAGGAGGCAGAATCTCTCTGTGACCGCATCGCGCTGATCGACCACGGAAAACTGGATACCATTGACACTCCCCACAACCTGATCGCCGCTCTCGGAGCCTTCGCCGTCGACGAGATGAAAGACGGAGAATTGAAATCCTCCTTCTTCCGGAACCGGCAGGATGCGATCACCTATCTCTCCGATGCACCTGAAGATGCTTCCCTGAGGACAACTACTTTAGAGGATGTGTTCGTAGAGCGGATCGGCAGTCATCTGATGAAGAAATAGGGAGATCGATATGGGAATTATTACAGTGTTATGGGAAAAATGGACCGAATTCAAACGAGACTTTTATAAGATCACATTGGCAGCTATGATCTCCCCGCTGATGTATCTGGTCATCTTTGGCATGGGAATACAGACCACCTCTCACGGTGAACCTTACCTCAATTACCTGATACCGGGTATCGTTGCCATGTCCTCCATGACGGGAAGCTTCAGTGCAGTTGCCCAGAATATGAGTGTCCAGCGTCTTTACGAGAAAGCTTTAGACCAGGTTATGATCTCACCTACCCCGCTCTGGCAGTTTATACTGGGCCAGATCATCGGCGGCAGTATGCGAGGCATGTACTCATCCTGCATCATCATGCTTTTGACCATGCCGATCCACACAGGCCTGATCTTCAACGGCTACTCCTTCTTTATCCTCTTCCTGGATGGAATGGTGTTTTCAACGATCGCGCTGGTACTCTCTTTCACAGCCAAGAGCTATGCGGATGCACCCAAGTATACTTCTTACATCATCACGCCCATGTCTTTCCTGTGCAACACCTTCTTTTCCACAGAGCAGATGCCCGCAGGATTCCGACAGATCGTGTCCATCCTGCCCCTCTCCCAATGCAGTTCGATGGTAAGAAGCATTGCCTACGGGGAGAATCCGGGATATCTGGGTGTCATCATATTGCTGGTCTATCTGGCAATCTTCTCCACGATATCCTTTATCTTTATCTATAAGAAGAAGAATCTGTAACGGGGGTGGCTAACTTGAATAAAGCAGAAGAATACAACGCCGAAGGACTCCGGGCCTTCGGTGCAAAAAAATATGAAGAGGCAGCAGATTATTTTTGCAAAGCGGTTTCCATGGACGAAAAAAATGCCTTGTACAGCTACAATGCAGGCAATTCCTACTGCAGGATGGTCCTGGAAAAAAATGCGGACTGCCAGGATCAGGCGATCGATTATCTCCTGAAATCCGCAGAGCTCGGCAACGCTGCAGCCTGCTATATCCTCGGCAATATCTACAATCCCCGCCTCTACCAGAACTTTCGGGGAAAAGATATCCCCAAGGCCAAAGAATTCTATATGAAGGTGATCGACCTGCGCCGCACCGACAGCAGATACCTGGGCACCGCCCTGAACAATCTCGGCTGTCTTTGCGGAGAGACCGGCTCTCTCCAGCAGGCCGCCTGCTACACTTACCTGGCCTGGAAATCCGGCCAGCCCCGGGTGAATTATGACACCTACCGCAGCACCTTAGACCCGGCATCCATCGTTGCGATTGAATCCATCACGGACATCTCCCAGGTTGATTCCATCCTGGCTTCCATCCACGCGCCGGCTGTCAGCCGAATGGATGGGGATACTGCATTCTCTCCCGCTCCCGCGGCAGCCCAAAAAAAGCATATCGTGGACGAAGCTACCCTGGAGGAGCTGATGCTGAAATTAAACGAGCTGGTTGGGTTAAAAAATGTCAAAAAAGAAGTGAACTCCCTTATCAACCTGGTAAGGGTTTCCAA